>NZ_JBQQCK010000011.1:0-153410 GCF_052246695.1 Gracilibacillus sp. D59
ACATACAAAGTCTGGTGGCGATAGCGGAGAGGTCACACCTGTTCCCATGCCGAACACAGTAGTTAAGCTCTCCAGCGCCCATGGTAGTTGGGGCTCGCGCCCCTGCAAGAGTAGGACGTTGCCAGGCAATTGAAAAACTTCTTAGTCACTGGACTAGGGAGTTTTTATTATGTAAAAAAAAACAGTTTAAAAACAATTTTGTAGGTAATTTATTAAAATTAAAAGGTGGAAGTTAAATGACACAGGATAGAATAGACGAATATTGGAGTCAATTTAAAAAGCTATCTCCAAATGCACCTGATACATATGATGCCTGGCCATTTGGAGCAAGCAAACAAGATGCTGATGACCTTGCTCAATTAGTTTTAGAAGGTAAAAAGACAGCAACATCATCTAATTATATAATGTATCAAGTTGAGAGTGACTCGTTACCCTATGTTGGGCTTTATAATCTCATTTTAGATGGGAATGATGCGCCAGTTGCAATACTCAAAACGGTCGAAGTAAATATTATGCCATTTGAAGAGGTATCTGAAGAACACGCATACTTAGAAGGAGAAGGAGACCGTAGTTTAAAATATTGGCGTGAAGTTCATCAAGCTTTTTTTGAAAGGGAACTTAATGAAATCAATCAAACATTTAACGAGCAAATATTAGTTGTATGTGAACGTTTTGAATTAGTTCACCCTATAATCGGGAAAAATCTAGACTAGGCATAAAGCTGAAGTCTAGATTTTTAATATCCTTTTGATTATGAACTTAGACTTTCCCAGGCGGCGTGCATACCTGCTACTCTTCCAGTAACCATAGCTGAAGTGATATTATAACCACCTGTATATCCATGAATATCTAAAACTTCCCCACAAAAGTATAGCCCATTCATTAATTTAGATTGCATCGTGTTTGGTACGACTTCTTTAATGGAGACACCTCCACCTGTGACAAAAGCTTTTGTCAATGAAAGACTGTCATGAACTTGAAAAGAAAAAGCTTTGAGATCATTTACAAAATCTTCCAACTTTTCCCGGGAAATATTAGCGCTTTTAAGCGTTTGTGAAATATCATTACGTTCTAATAAAAAATCTAAATATCTTTCAGGAACTAATCCTTTGACGATATTTTTGAATGTTTTTTTCGAATTCTCATCTATCATTGTTGAAAGTTCTGAGACAAGCTCATGTAAAGGTTTGTTAGGAATTGCATCGATTCGTACTTCAACATGTTTTAGACCTTTCATAAACAGCTTAACAATATATTGTGAGCATCTTAAAACCGCTGGACCTGAAATACCAAAGTGAGTAAATAACATATCCATTTGATGTGTGACAATTTTCTTACCTTTTTCGTCATAAACAGACAAGGCAATATCTCGTAAAGCAGTCCCTTGTAATAATTTGTTACGGATAAAATCTTCATTAGAAACGATTGGAACCTCTGTGGGATATAATTCTGTTATTGTATGTCCCGCCTTCTTAGCCCATGGATAAGCGTCACCAGTCGATCCAGTATGAGGAACAGCCTTACCTCCTGCAGCAATAACGACCGCCTTCGTTTCTATGTTATCTTGATTATCAAGTATAATTTGATGTGTACTCTCCCTGTAGTCAATTGCTTTTACAACAGTGTTTTTCTTTACTGTGACATTTAGTTCATCTAATCGGTGTAATAAGGCATTTACAACGTCGTTTGCCTTATTACTGACTGGGAACATGCGGCCATGATCTTCTTCCTTCAGAGCAACGCCTAGGCCTTCAAAAAAGTCTATAATGTCATAGTTATCAAAAATTGAAAATGCACTATATAGAAAACGGCCATTACCAGGAATATGTTTAATAACTTCATCAGCTGGTAACCGATTCGTTACATTACATCTTCCTCCACCAGATATCGCCAGCTTTTTTCCTAACTTATTTCCTTTATCAATCAATAGTGTTTTTGCGCCTTGCTCTGCGGAAGCAATAGCTGCCATCAGACCGGCTGGTCCGCCACCTATAATCGTTACATCCATCATTGTCTACATTCTTCCTTCCGCTCATATTCTTTTAGTAATAGTTTATCACGGTGCTAACCATCTGTAAGAGCCCGACTTCAAGCTTCTAAGTAACACAAAGAAGCTAAATGGGGATAACAGATGTTAAAACCCTGATAAGTTTTGCTAATGATCAGTAGGGATCAAAACGCCCACTTATCATAATCTCACTTTATCGCAGTTCTATCAGATTCACAAATAATCTGTCGAAATGAATAACATTATATGGAATGCTATGTTAAAATATTAACGTTACATATTTTAATGAATAAAGGTGAAAGCATGTCAAGTTCAAATTTTTTACGTGGAACACTCTTGCTCACTGGAGCAAGTTTTTTATCTAAATTTTTAGGGATGATTTATGTTATTCCTTTCACTAATATGGTTGATGAAACGGGAATGAGCCTATATGGTTATGCATATATCCCCTACACAATATTGCTAAGTATATCGACCGTAGGCGTACCATTAGCAGTTTCCAAATTTGTGGCAAGATATAATACATTAAATGACTATTATACAAGTATGAGAGTGTTAAAAATAGGTAGCTTGTTAATGTTAATAACTGGGTTTATTGCCTTTATAATTATGTATTTTGGTGCTGATTTGATAGCGCACCGGACTTTAGATGAAGACAGCAAAGTTATCACTGTGGATCAAGTAAAACATGTCATTCAAATGGTCAGCTTTGCTTTAATCATTATTCCTAGTATGGCCATTATGAGAGGTTTTTTTCAAGGCAATAAATCAATGGGGCCAACCGCCGTATCTCAAGTTATTGAACAAATTGTACGAATCGTATTTTTACTTACTTCCGTATTTATCGTATTAATTATTTTTAAAGGGGAAATATCAACTGCTGTTGGTTTTGCAGCATTTTCGGCACTTATTGGCGGATTGGCTTCTTGGGTTGTCCTTGCTTTATACTGGAAAAAACGAAAAAAATATTTAAATGCAGCAATCGAAAAACAAACAAAGAAGGTGAAAATTCCTTCATCTGAAATATTGAAAGAACTATTTCGTTATTCAGGTCCTTTTGTCCTCGTTGGTATAGCTATACCATTATATCAATTAATCGATCAATTTACGTTTGATCATACCATGGCTGCAATTGGTAAAGGTGATGAAGCAAAGATTGCTTTTTCTGCCTTTAGTGTACAAGGGCATAAATTAGTCATCATCCCTGTTACCATCGCGACAGGTTTATCACTGGCTTTAATACCTGAAATCACTAATGCTTTTAATGCTAATAAGATGGAAAAATTAAATGCACAAATTAACCAGGCATTACAAATCATTATGTTTTTTGTTTTACCGGCAGTATTTGGCTTAATTCTCCTAGCAGATCCGATCTATGGTGGTTTATTTGGAATAGACAATCTTGATATAACTGGTAAAGTTTTTGCATGGTATGCACCAGTTGCTTTAACTTTTGCTTTTTATACGGTGACTTCTTCGATTTTACAAGGAATAGAAAAGCAAAATTTCACATTAATTAGTTTATCAGCAGGAGTTCTTACCAAAGTATTATTAAATTCTATTTTTATACAAATGTTTCATGCAAAAGGGGCTATTATTGTAACATTAATCGCAACTAGTATAGCCGTGGCGCTTAATTTATGGCAAATTAAAAAAGCAATCAACTTTAGTTACCGTAAATCTTATAAATTATCCCTATTAATGCTTATTTTCACAAGCATTATGGTTATCGTGTTGTTAGTAGTAAAATACGTATTTGGTTTATTCCTAGATGTTCAGGAAAACCGACTACATGCCGTATTAATGATGTTAATTGGCGTTACAGCAGGTGGTGCTGTATATCTATACTTAGGTTATGCATCTACTTTATTTGAAAGGATAACAGGAAGAAGAATCGCCATTTTAGATCGACTAATCCGAAGATAGAAAGGAGGCAACACTTATTCGTTTAGATAAATTTTTAGCTAACATGGGTTATGGGAGTAGAAAAGATGTCAAAACGTTAGTGAAAAAGAAAAGAATTACAGTAAATAATCAAATTGTTCGTAAAGCAGATATCCATATCGATCCTAACAAAGACCAAATAATGTGTGATGATTTAATAATTGAATATAAAGAATATATCTACTTAATGTTGCATAAACCGGCAGGCTATCTATCAGCTACTGAAGATCAAAAGCAAAAAACAGTACTTGATCTGATAAAAAAACAGGATAAGGTGTTAGAACCTTTTCCTGTTGGTCGGTTGGATAAAGATACAGAAGGATTATTATTATTAACGAATGACGGTCAACTAGCACATGAATTACTGTCACCAAAAAAACATGTAGATAAAACATATATAGCAAAGTTAGCAAGGAATATTACGGATGAAGAAGTTAAACAATTTGCTGAAGGTGTTCTGTTAGAGGATGGTTATGTAACTAAACCCGCGAGATTGCGAACCATAGAAGATAATATGGTAAAGATTACGATAACAGAAGGGAAATTTCATCAGATAAAACGAATGTTTGAAGCTGTGGATAATAAAGTGCTGTATTTAAAGAGATTATCGATGGGAAGCTTGTATTTGGATAAGAATCTAGATATTGGTGAGTACAGGGAGTTAACAACAGAAGAGGTAAGTCAGTTATCTAGCAAATAAAATACCAGTATTAATCCAATACTGGTTAAGGCTATATTCAATAAATCAATTTACGATATTTTTACTTTTTTGTTTGTGATTTTCCAACGTCCCCGATTTGGACTGTTAACAAGTCCATTGTATGCTAGCAAATGTAAATCTCGTTGTACAGTACGATCCGTAATGCCAAACTCTTCAGCTATTTGGCTCGTGGTGACTGGCCCATTCTCTCTAATAAACAGGTAGACAGCCTTCACACGAGTTAGCATGCGGGTGGTTGATTGACTCAAAAAATCACTCCTTCAAAGTTTTCAAGTTAAACCTTGTTAAAGTATATTCATGATGTACTTTCTATTTTACACTTTATTCGAGGTATTATCTAGACATAACTATTAATTTACAGATAATTAAAAAAATGAGGTGAACATTTATATGCTCTTATTAAAACAATTGATGAAAAAAGTAATTCATATTTCGAATTATATGTTGTTTATTGCAAGTATTTTGTTAGTTATACTTTCCTCCATGTTAATCGTGTTGATAGAAAGAGAGTCATTTCCAACATTTTTCGATGGCTTCTGGTGGGTAATGACTACCGTTACCACAGTTGGATATGGTGACTTTTATCCAGAAACGGTTGGGGGCAGATGGTTGGCATTATTTTTATATGTGTTTGGCATCGGGCTTATTGGTGTGGTGATTGGGAAGATTATTGACAGTCTGGCGATTTATCGTAAAAAAAGACAGGAAGGTGATATTATGTATAAAGGAAAAGGGCATTATATTATTATCGGCTGGTCTCAGAAAGCGAAGTATGCTATTAAGGAAATGCTAGCGACACATGAAGATATTGACATAATTATTATAGATCAATTAGAGAAAGCGCCAATGTTAGAAACTAATATTTATTACATAAAAGGAAATCCGTCAGAACAAGAACCATTAGAAAAGGCAAATATTCAGGAAGCAAAATCAGTATTAATCTTTGCAGATGATGATATTACGGATGATCAATTAGCAGATGGTAAAACATTATTAATAGCTTCTACTATTGAATCAATGGCACCGGAAGTACATACAATAGTGGAGATTATGGAAGAAAGCCATATTAAGAATTTTAAATATATGCAAATTGACGAATTTATTATATCTAATGAAACCATTTCGTCTTTATTTGTACGATCAGCATTTCGTAATGGTATGTCTAATATTTTTGGTCAGTTGCTTCGGAGATCACAGGGCGACGATTTATTTTATGTACCTGTAAAATCAACGTGGAATACTTATAAGGATGCATTTGATGATTTATTAAAGCAAGGGGCAACACTGGTGGCGGATCGTCATCAGTTAAATATAAATCGAATGCTGGATCAGACTATACCTAATGATGCTGAACTATATGTTATATGTGATAAACCAACATATCAAAAAATAAAAAGAGGGTAAGAAGATGTGCAATATGAATAGACATTACTTTATCGCTGTTGAAATAGATACGGAAACAAAGAAATGGCTATATCAGATTCAGCAAAAACTAACAGAAGATTTTCATTATAAAAATTGGGTGGATCAGAACGATTTTCACATAACATTACATTTTTTCGGAGCGATTACAAAATCGATATTAAACGAAATAGCAACTCAATTGGAACGGTTGGATAACCAAGCTTTCACTGTGGAAATTACTAAATTGTCTACTTTTGGTTCTGCAAACAAGCCACGTGTTTTGTGGATGGGTGTAGAAAAAGATCCAAAATTATTACAACTACATCAGGATATTCAACAAATTGTAGGGAAGCACGTGCCAATAGATAAGCGTTCTTTTACTCCTCATATAACTCTTGCTAAAAAATGGGCGAGTGAACAACAATTGCAGAATAAGACCATACTTAACCAACCGACAGAAAAAAAACATTTATACGTTAATAAAGTGGTGATATACGAAATACATCCTGAAAAAAGGCAAAAATATCAAATTTGGCGACAGTTTGAGCTGAAATGAGGTGGCAAAGTGGCTCAATTAATTAAACTGGACAATTATATATCTCGTTATCAACGTGATATATTTCATTATCCAAGTCAATTTTCAAGGCTGAAAAAAGAAAACTGGGAACGTTTAAAATTTTTATGGGAAGATCAGATGCAACTTAAGTTAGAAGCAGAACCTGAAGAAGAGTTAAAAGAATCAAATTTTTCAAAATGGAGGTCTTTTTTCAGGAGTCGTTCTGAATCAGAAGATATCTATATGGAAGAGGATGAAACAGATGAGTTGGATATATTACCAGCTTCAGAGGAAGAATTAAAACATTACTTCTTAGATACTTTAATTCCGTTTCAATTAAAATGGGCTTCGACAACGATAAATGAAATGTCATTTATTAACCGTGATTATTATCAGGATTTTTTATTGAAATATTTTTTACAACGAATCCCTGATACGCATTTACTCATGTACTATCCGGTATTCCAATTGAAAAACGGACCAATGGACGGCGATATTATCTTAATTAGCCCCTTGGAAATTGAAATCATTACACTCATTGAAAAACCTAGTAATCAGACTATTATTCCAAATGACTCCAGATTGTGGTTTATCGAAGAAAATAATATTCAAAGTAAGTTTTTAAGTCCTTTAATAAGCACGAAAAGAACGGAAACCGTCATTCAAAGCATTTTAAAAAAATATCAACTAGATTACCCAATCAAAAAAGTTATCTTATCACGAACGAACTTGTTCGATTATCAATTGGAGCCATATCATACTAAATACATTGATCGTGACCATCATGAAGAGTGGTTAAAGCAAAAACAGCAATTGCATACGCCATTAAAGCATCAGCAACTAAAAGTAGCAGAATTAATATTAAAGCATTGTGAGTCAGTAGCTGTCAAAAGACCGGAATGGGAACAAGATGATACGTCAGATTCTTTTTCAAAATGACAAAAAAAGATAATATTTTTGTCGAAAATTAAATTTTCTCTTGAAATTATACCTAATTTTGCGTTAATCTATTATTACTATTCCCTTTTTAAAGATAAAGAGGTTAAGAGACTACTAAGAGGAATTGAGGGTGACAAGCTGTGGAACATATTCTAGGTGAAGATTGGACGATTATCCCTGCTGGTGGATCCACCGGTGCGGCTTATTATGCCCAATCGAATCAGAAAAAATTATTTTTAAAACGAAATTCATCTCCATTTTTGGCTGTACTATCTGCACAAGGTATTGTACCTAAACTTGTTTGGACAAAGCGCCTTGAGAACGGTGATGTAGTAACGGCTCAACAATGGCTGGATGGTAAAGCTTTAAATATTGAAGAAATGCAGCACCCTAAAGTAGCTAAATTATTAAGTAAAATCCATCATTCCTCGGAATTATTAGATATGTTGTTACGGATTGAAAAAACTACTATTATACCAGATCAAATGTTAGTAAGAGTGAAACAATTTGTGCAAGGTAATAAATTCGCACGTCATTCACTTACGATATATAAGGCGATAAAATATTTAGAAAAGCGGATCTTAGACGTTTATTATGATCAACAAGTTGTATGTCATTGTGATTTAAACCATCACAATTGGATGCTATCTAATAATGGTGAATTATATTTAATTGATTGGGATAATGCACGTGTCGGTGATCCAGCTATGGATATAGGAAGAATTCTTCAATCTTATATTCCAAAACAAGAATGGGATCAATGGCTTGAACATTATGGAATTGAAAATAGCAGATATTTAATGCAACGGATGCACTGGTATTTAATGATTGATGAAATAATTGGTTATGTATGGTCTGAAAATCGCAATAAAACAAAAGAAGCTAATACTCATTTAAATGAGATAGATCAGCTTCTTCATCAAATTAATGAATGGAATCTTTAATAACTTGTAACCATTGTTCGATTTCGGGTTGGTGCTTATTTATATGTTCATCAATATTATGAGATGTAGCACCTAATGTTCCATATTGGTCGATTACATCTATAATTTGCACTAAATCACTATTTTGAATGGATGGCTGTTGTTGAAGAGATCTGATTAATCTTGATATTTGTTCGCATTCTGAAGCACTCCCGCAACATTCTTCAGCGTGAAGACTTAAAAGATCATGTAGTAAATCTAACTGGTTATTAATGTTTAATGCCATAACTTATCTCCCACCTTTATGATTAGCATGATCTAAAAAGGAAAATAGTATACAAATTCAAAGTAGAAGGCTTTTGCTAAATAATTTGCAAAAGCCAATTTCATGTATGATCAAAATGACAAATGGCAAAATGAAACATAAAGATACTCTTCGTAAAGGAGCATAATTCATGAGAGCAAGACATAAACCATGGGCTGATGATTATTTGAAAGAAAATCACGAGATTGTAGAATTAAACCCTGCCGATAATAAAGGCAAATGGCAAAAACGGATTAGTAATGATAAACCAATACATCTTGAAATAGGCACAGGGAAAGGCCAATTTATTGAGGGAATGGCAGCACAATACCCAAATATTCATTTCATAGGGATTGAAGTTGTCAAAAGCATTATTGTGTCTACAGTGGAAAAAGTAAAAGATGCCCAGAGGTCAAATGTAACATTAATAAATGAAAATGCGCAGGATCTGTCAGACTTATTTGAAGATAATGAAATAGATCAAATGTACCTTAATTTTTCTGATCCATGGCCAAAAAACAGACATGAAAAAAGAAGGTTAACTTATCATACATTTTTAAAACAGTATCAGAGAATTTTGAAACCAAATGGTGAATTAGTATTAAAAACCGATAATAAAGGATTGTTTGAATATTCCTTAGTAAGTTTTTCACAGTTCGGATGTACATTGGAAGAAGTGACATTAGATTTACATGGTTTAGAAGACCCGACAAATGTGATGACTGAATATGAAGAGAAATTCTCAGCTAAAGGGCAACCCATATACCGTTGCCGAGTGAAATTTCCATAAGTTCTTATTAAGAAAAGCGCAGAGCGCCCGCTTAGAAACGTAGCGACTTCAGAATCAACATGGTAAGTAGGTCTGTGGCGATTGCTATTAGTAGCCATTATGAAATATATCGATCACTACTCCGGCGGCCTACTTCCCATTACGTGAGGTTGCCCTTCAGCAAACTTTTTCGAGCAAAAACCGTTCAAAAAAGTGGATCTTCAGGGCAAACGAGTCCCACAGGAGTTGAACTGGGCTGCCGAAGCGATTTCCTTGCACACAATAACTTTTATAATAAACACCATATACTTTTCTACCTTATGAAAAAAACCGAGCGAAGCTCGGTTTTTTTGTGTGGGCATTATTAAGCAGTAGTATGGACTTGATTTGGATGTTGTGGAAACATATCGATGACAGTTCCGGTATGTGCATCTACATAAAATTCATATGGAACATATTCGCCATCGATATGTTTGGTAATCCCACCGTGATATACATCATAATGTAGGTCATTTTTTTGAAATGGCTCTGATTTCATATAAATCCATGAACCACTAACTTCATACTTTTTTTGATAATTCTCTTTTACTGTTTTTAATGCTTTTTCAGGTTTAATTAGTTGTTTCTCATTCTGCTGTTGTTTCAGAAAATACCCTAATAAAAAGGCACATCCAGCAACAATAATAGTATTCTTCTTATTCATCGTTTCACTCCATCCATTGATTAAGTTAAATGACGAAACATATATCTTCATCTTAAGGATAATAATAGAAAAAAAGCAAGTAAAAAGCTATTCATGATAGTACCATCTTTTAAATGTATAATACTTTTCGAAAAATAAAGAAAAATGATATAGTATATTAAAGAAAGGATGACGACAAATGAATCAAGAAACGCTAGAGCTTTTTCGGACTCTAACAGAACTTCCAGGCGCTCCGGGTAATGAACATCAAGTTAGAAAATTTATGAAACAAGAATTAACAAAATATGCAGATGACATCATTCAAGACAGACTTGGTGGTGTTTTTGGTGTGAAACATGGTCAAGGACCAAAAGTTCTTGTTGCCGGTCATATGGATGAAGTGGCATTTATGGTAACTCAGATTACTGATAACGGTATGATTCGTTTTCAACCTTTGGGTGGCTGGTGGTCACAGGTATTATTATCCAAACGAGTGGAAATATATACGGAAGCTAAAAAAATCATCGGAGTTGTTGGGTCAATTCCACCACATAATCTTACACAAGCTGAACGTTCTAAACCTATGCAACAGAAAAATATGCTGATAGATATTGGGGCAGATAATAAGGAAGACGCTGAAAAGATGGGTGTAAAGCCTGGTCAATCAATCATCCCTGTTTCTGAATTTACTCCAATGGCGAATGAAAAGAAAATTTTAGCAAAAGCTTGGGATAATCGGTATGGATGCGGTTTAGCTATTGAATTGTTAAAAGAATTGAAAAATGAAACTTTACCAAACGAACTTTATTCTGGTGCTACCGTACAGGAGGAAGTTGGACTACGTGGTGCAAAAGTAGCTGCAAATATGATTAAGCCGGATATTTTTTATGCATTAGATGCTTCTCCTGCTAATGATATGTCTGGTGATGATAAAGAGTTTGGTCAGCTTGGAGAAGGAGCACTGCTACGTATTTTTGACCGTTCGATGATCACACACCACGGCATAAGGGACTTTGTTTTAGATACAGCAGAGAGTAACGGTATTCCATATCAATATTTTATCTCACAAGGTGGAACAGACGCTGGTAGTGTTCATCTATCTAATCAGGGGGTTCCATCAGCTGTTATTGGTATTTGTTCTCGTTATATTCATACACATGCATCGATTATTCATGTAGACGATTACCAAGCAGCAAAAGAATTGTTAATCAAGCTGGTAAAACAAACAGATCAAAATACGGTAGACGCAATAACAAATAATGGGTGAACTTCATAATGAATATTGTTGTAGGGTCGTTTAATAAAGCAAAGGTAAAAGCTGTTCATCGTGTTTTTCCTAATGCAAATATAAAGAGTGCTGATGTGGATTCACACGTGGATGCACAACCGAAATCGGATTCGGAGACTATGCAAGGAGCAATAAATCGAGCGAAAGCAAGTAAGGAAATAGCGGATAATGGTTATGGTATCGGTCTAGAAGGTGGAATTATGCAAATCGGTAGTCAAGTATTTTTGTGTAATTGGGGTGCTCTCGCTACACCAGATGAACAATTATATATAGCCAGCGGCGCAAGAATTCCCTTACCAGTTGAAATTACTCGACCCATATTAAATGGACAAGAATTAGGCGAAATAATGAAAGAATGGACAAAAATAAATGATATTCGCCATCACCAGGGTGCTATCGGTATTTTCACGGATTCGTTTGTTTCAAGGGAAGATATGTTTACTCATGTAACAACACTTTTGGCAGGTCAAGAAAGTTATCATCGCAATAGTAAATAAATGGCATGAATTTTTTCTTGTGAAATGTATAAAAAATAGTATTATAGATAAAGGGGGAAACTAGGACTAATTTATCAGGAGGATTTATATGAAAATGGAGAAAACTGGTTTGGTTGTTGTTTCCTTATTAATTGTATTTTTAATAGGAATGAGTATTTGGACGATCAAACCAACAGAGGAAGTTTTGTCTGAAGCAATTGATGTAGCAGAGCAACAATTTAAACAAGAGTCGAAAGAGCAGAATAAACAAGTTGATAACTTTTCCTTATATTTACCAGAAGGTTTTGAAGTAGAAGAACAGACGGTAAATAATTTGATACTGACAAAAGGAGAAAAAAAATATATTATATTTTATAATGCATTAGAGTCACAAACAAGCAGATTAAATTATGAAGCAGCAAAAGAAACAGATGATCATGAATGGTTAGTTCCCTTTGAAGAGAAAGATCGTTTTGGTTATATTAATATCGTTGAGTTAGAAGATCAATTTGAAGTACAGTTAGGAGTCGGTGGTGTTAAAGTTACGACTTTTAGTACTAAAAGTGAACTCACGGAAGATGTGAGAGATATGATGGATATCGCCAACTCAATAGCATACGAAGAGACAGGAGCATCATAATATGAGAACTTTACAAACAGAACAAGAATTTGAACAGTTGAAAAATGAACAAAAAGTCATCTTTTTATTTTCAGCAGATTGGTGTCCGGATTGTCGCATAATTGAGCCGATTTTACCTGCAATTGAAGAAAAATATAATGACTATTTATTTATCTATGTCGACAGAGATAAATTTATTGATATATGTGTGAACAATGATATCTTTGGGATTCCGAGCTTCTTAGCTTACGATCATGGAAAGGAATTAGACCGTTTTGTAAGTAAAGATAGAAAAACACAAGAAGAAATCGAAAATTTCATCGAAAAATTATCATAAATCATAAGAATCTATCTGTGCAGGTAGATTCTTTTTGCTTTTATCATGGTGCTAGCCATAAAACTTCTGCTAAAAGAAGTTTTACTTTAGTCAAATGCAGATTGGCTATTTTTCATTTGCTTAAAAAAGTGTTACAATACCTTTTAGTGTTTTCTTCCGCAAAAGGAGGATGAAGATAATGAAAATGACTTCAATAGAAATGAAAAGAAAACTAGATGAAATATTTGAAAATGATGAATGGCGTGTCTCTTTTAATAGGGATAAAGATGTTTATCGTGTTGAATGGAAGGATAGCAAACAAGGTGTTTCGATAAATATTCCCAATGTTATTGCAAAATATGAACGTAGAGGCGAAGTAGCACTTGAAGAGTTACAATTCCATGTGAGTGAATCTTTAAAAATGATGCATGAAGAACATCAATTAGAAGGACAAGAAAAGCAAATTTACCCTGTTATACGAGCAACGTCTTTTCCTAAGAAAACAAAGGCAGGTACACCTTTAGTTTATTCCGAACATACGGCGGAGACAAATATCTATTATGCTCTAGATTTAGGAACAACTTACCAACTTATAGATGAAAAAATGTTAGAAGAGCAAGGCTGGTCTTTCGAACGGTTAAAAGAAATATCGTTATTTAATATTCGTTCTTTAACGGTTTCACCAAAAAAAGATACAGTTGCCGATAATGATTTTTATTTTATTGCTACTCAAGATGGCTATGATGCCAGCCGTATATTAAACGAATCATTTTTAGAAGAAATGAAAGCTAATGCACTTGGAGAGGTAGTTGTAGCTGTACCTCATCAAGACGTATTGATAGTAGCGGATATCAAAAATGAAGCAGGATATGATATCATTGCGCAAATGACAATGAAGTTTTTTGCGGAAGGGCGAGTGCCCATCACATCACTATCGTTCATTTATGAGGATAAGCATTTAGAACCAGTTTTCATCTTAGCTAAAAATAAACCAAAAGAATAAGAGAGGAATAAGAAGATATGTTTGTTTACTACAATCAAAAAGGTATTGGAGATGTACTGCTTTTTCCAATCAAAAATAGTGAAAAAGTGACATTTGAACCGTATGAAGATATAGTGAAAATTCTTGACGAAAAATCAAATGAGGTAGTAGGATATAATGTTTTCCATGCATCTAACTATTTTACCAATTTATCAGATGGAAAAATGAAATTAACAGAAGCCCTTCTTGCCGAAATGAGAAAAGCTTTTGAACAGAATAATCTTTCAGATCGATTAGATTTAGATTTATCTCCTAAATTTGTTGTAGGATATGTAAGTGAAATCCAACCTCATGAAAATGCGGACAAATTAAGAGTCTGTCAAGTAGATGTAGGTAATGACAAATTACAAATTGTTTGTGGAGCGCCAAATGTAGACCAGGGGCAAAAAGTAGTAGTTGCAAAAGTGGGCGCTATCATGCCAAGTGGATTGGAGATTAAACCAACGAAACTTAGAGGGGTTGACTCTGTTGGAATGATTTGTTCACAGAAAGAATTAGGATTGCCAAATGCCCCAAAAGAAAAGGGAATTTATGTATTGCCAGCTGAAAAAGAAGTAGGTAATGAGTTTCAATTTTAGAACCTTTGTCTCCGGACAAGGGTTCTTTACACGTTTGAACGTGATTTTTCAGAAAATATAACTATTACAAGGAGCCTTTTCATGATAAAATAAGGAAAGAGTTCTCGATTGTAAAATCGTACATAAATTAGGAAGAGAGCGTGAACGTACGATGTGGAAAAATATTAAAAAGAGATGGGAACACTTATTTGAAGAGAACGAGCAAGAATTAACGAGTGAAAAAAAACCATTACAATATAAATCAATAGAAACGAAGATGGCATATAAGTATCCAAAAAGTAATACACCCGACACGATTATAAAAAGAAAACCAGTACATAAAGAAAAGCGTTCATCAGAACAACATCAAAGTAAAGAAGTTTCAGAGTATGAAAGTAAGCAAGAGCCTTTTAAAGCACAGGATGTACCGTCACCAGTGCATGGTTTTCGGAATCACACCAAGCTCGTGTTAGATGAAAACGAATCACCGAATAAACAATTGGAAACGACAATTGAACCTGATACCATCACTACAGAAGAAGAAAAGATGGAGGATGATCAATTGGTGGAAGAAAGTGAGTTAACTGAAACGACACCTTTACCTTCACCAATTATAGAAGAGAAAAATGATCATGAGAAGGAAAGTAAACCCAGTAAAACAGTTGAGATTTCGAAAGTAATGGAATCCAGGAAGAAAGATAAAAAGGACCAGAAAGCGAATGTGAAGCCATTAAATGTGATGATGACACCTCGGGATAAATGGAAACGTCACAATCAACGGAAAAACTCAACGCAACAAAAGCGTGAAAACCATTATTCGACTTCAGATCATGCTCAAATACAAAAATCAGTACCTATCCACTTGCTCAATGATGTAGAACACACTGAGCAAAATCATGATAATTGGGTAAATGAACAAGCAGAAACGTTACAAACAACTTTACGTTACTTTAATATAAAGGCAAAAGTCGTTGATAAGACACAAGGACCGTCTGTTACCCGTTTTGAAATTCAGCCTGAACCTGGTGTGAAAGTAAGTAAGATTAAGAATTTAAGTGATGATATTAAGTTAAATTTAGCGGCAAAAGATATTCGGATTGAAGCACCGATCCCAGGGAAAAATACCATAGGAATTGAAGTACCCAACTTGAATCCGGAGCCTGTTTTTTTGCAAAAGATGTTAGAGAGTAACACATTTCAAGAAAGTTCATCACCACTCACCGTTGCCCTTGGTTCAGATATTGAAGGGCAATCTGTAGTAACAGATTTGAAAAAAATGCCACATGGTCTTATTGCTGGTGCAACAGGTTCTGGAAAAAGTGTTTGTATCAATACGATCTTAATTAGCTTGTTATATAAAGCAAATCACGAAGAAGTCAAATTTTTGTTAATTGATCCAAAAATGGTCGAATTAACGCCTTATAATGATATCCCACATTTAGTAGCACCTGTCATTACGGATGTAAAAGCAGCGACCTCTTCTTTAAAATGGGCTGTTCAGGAGATGGAGGACAGATATGCGAAGTTTGTTGAAGAAGGTGCAAGGGATATCAATCGCTATAACGAGAAAATGAAACGTCAAAATCGTCCTGAAGATCATATGCCGTACATTGTTATTGTGATTGATGAATTGGCAGACTTAATGATGACATCACCGCAAGATGTAGAGGATGCGATTTGTCGAATTGCACAAAAAGCAAGGGCATGTGGTATTCACTTGCTTATCGCCACACAGCGACCATCTGTAGATGTTATTACTGGCTTAATAAAAGCTAATATACCTAGTAGAATTGCGTTTAGTGTATCGTCCCAAGTAGACTCTAGAACGATCCTAGATACGAACGGTGCAGAAAAGTTACTAGGAAAGGGCGATATGCTGTTTGTTGAGAACGGATCTGGGGAAACAAAAAGGATACAAGGTGCCTTTGTATCTGATGACGAAATTGAGCGTATCACTAACTATGTCAAGCAGATAGCGAGCCCAAACTATTTATTTGAACAAGAGCAATTGATTCAGCAAGTTTCTTCCAGTGAAAATACCGATGAACTTTATCATGAAGCGGTAGAATTTGTTCTAGATTATAATGGAGCTAGTGCTTCTTTACTACAGCGTCGATTTAAGATTGGATATAATCGTGCTGCAAGATTAATTGACATGATGGAGGATAATGGTATTATTTCTGGACAGAATGGAAGTAAACAACGTGAGATTCTAGTATCTCGTCATGATGTAATAAATAAGAATTAATCATAACCGTTTCATCAATTTTTTAATGGACATTTATCACGGTGTTTCGTTCCCAAAACCCCCACTTCAAGTTTCGAGTAAATCGAAAAAGATAAGTGGGGATTAGGAGAGCTAACACATTGATAACTCGCACATTATAGTCTGTTCAATATGATTTGATGAACATTCAACATTGATTGCGTATATAATAGCATAAATACCGTTTAGAATAATAAATATGCTTAAAGACTTGACACAAATCAAGATTTATTAGAAGATAATCTCTTGTGTTATATAAATTCTAAAAGATGATTAGAAAAATAATCATGATGAGACGAGTTAATTTTATCATTGATTTTGGAGGTTCTTTTTTATGAAAATTTACCATTTTATTGGTATTAAAGGGACAGGAATGAGTGCCCTGGCACAAATCCTGGCAGACTCTGGCGAACAAGTACAGGGCTCTGATATTGAAAAATATATATTTACACAGGATGCTTTAGAAGATAAAAATATTCCAATATTACCTTTTTCGGAAGATAATATTAAAGAAGGTTTAACTATCATTGCTGGAAATGCCTTTAAAGAGGATCATGAAGAAATAAAAAAAGCAAAAGAATTAGGGCTACCATTTTATCGCTATCACGAGTTTTTAGGTGAATGGATTAACCAATATACAAGTATTGCCGTTACTGGTGCGCATGGAAAAACATCTACGACTGGCTTACTTGCTCATGTTTTGGACAGAGCTTGTCCAATCTCTTATTTAATTGGTGATGGCACCGGAAAAGGAGCAGAAGATAGTGAGTATTATGTTTTTGAAGCATGTGAATATCGTCGTCATTTTTTAGCGTATAAGCCAGATTATGCGATTATGACGAATATTGATTTTGATCATCCCGACTATTTTAAAGATGTTAATGATGTATTTGAATCTTTTCAACAAATGGCTGATAATGTAAAGAAGGGTATTGTTGCTTGTGGTGATGATGAGTATTTACAGGCAATCCAAGCAAAAGTACCTGTACTTTATTATGGTTTAAATGACAGTAATGATTTTTGTGCTAAAAATATTCAAGTGGATGAAGATGGTACGACGTTTGATGTATTTGTTCGTAATAACTATTATGAAACATTCCGTATTAATGCATATGGAAACCATAATATATTGAATGCATTAGCAGTTATTACCATTTGCCATTATGAAGATTTTACTGCGTCACAAATTAAAGAGATCGTATCATTCAAAGGAGTTAAAAGAAGATTTTCCGAGAAACAAATCGGTAATCAAATTTTAATTGATGATTACGCTCATCACCCGAAAGAAGTAGAGGCTACGATAGAAGCGGCTCGAAAAAAATATCCTGAAAAGGAAATTGTTGCGATATTTCAGCCACATACGTATTCTAGAACGAAAACCTTTTTGAATGAATTCAGTGAAGCTTTATCACAAGCGGATGCTGTATACTTATGCGATATTTTTGGATCTGCTAGAGAATCTCAAGCAAATTTATCGATTAATGATTTGAAACAGTTAATCAATCAGAGTGAATTATTGAAATTAGACAATATTCATCTTTTAGAAAATCATCAAAATAGTGTATTAGTCTTTATGGGAGCGGGAGATATTCAAAAATACCAGGAAGCATACGAAAAAGGCTTTAAATAAGAAGGATTCGGCCTTTTTTGTATATTATATATGAAATGTGTAAAAAAGAAGGGTGGATTCCTTCTTTTTTTATATGAATGAAATGATAAAAAAGATACTGCGAGGCAACATTCACAGGGATTTGCTCCCCTTCCTTTATATACAATAGATTCTGTTGAGCCAGAATGCGATACTCGTGTGATCAACGCCGACACTGAACTTTCTGTTCTTCAAGAAGGTGATGTTCTCTGAGTCTTCTGGAAACGGTTTATAGTATGGTTCCTAAAGCAGGGGGAACAATGGAGTCCGCTCAAGTAGTTCTCTGACTGAAATGTTGTCCGATCGCTTTTAATAGACATAACCTAAGAGTTTATACTTGACTTTTAGAAGCTCTTTATTCTTATTACGTGCAATTTAGTATTATCTTGTTTAGAATAGCTAATAAAGGGTATACCATAATTAACAGGTTAATTAGTATTACATAACGAAGGAGTGAAGGCTCGGATGGAAATTCTTTTATACCTTGCAGCAATCATCGCAGCGGTTGCTTTTGCCATTTTAGTTATTTACTTAGTGAAAGTTTTGAAAGAAACCAAACGTATGATGTCACATGTGGCAGATACATTAGAAGGTTTAGAAAAACAAATGGAGGGTATTACAGTAGAAACAACGGCTTTATTAAATAAGACAAACAAATTAGCCGAAGATGTTAATGAAAAAACAGCTAAGCTAAACACATTAGTAGATGGTGTCAAAAATATTGGGGATAGTGTGAAAGACTTTACCCAATCCATCCGAAAGGTATCACAATCGGTCAATCGTATAGCAGATGAGAACAAAGAAACAACGGCAGAAGCTATTAAATGGAGCACTGTAGTAATGGAATTGTTTAAAAAAAATAGAAAAAATAAAACTAAATTGGAGGAATGAGAAATGACGAATCAAAACCAGAATCAGAATGAGGAGAACCAAAACATTAACAGTAAGGACTTTTTAATAGGATCATTAATTGGTGGGATTGTCGGGGCATCATTGGCGTTAATTTTTGCTCCGAAGTCAGGTAAAGAACTAAGAGGAGACCTAAACCAGGGAGCACACTATGTAAAAGACCGTGCAAATGATTGGAAAGATGTTGCTTATGAAAAAAGTGGAGAATGGAGAGACTATGCAAAAGAACAATCTCAACAACTGGGTCAAACTGTTTCCGAAAAATCACAAGACTTATCCAGTAAATTAAAAGAAACAAAAGCAACCATTCAAGAAAAAATAGCCAAAGATGAAGATCCTGAAAAGGCAGCAGAAGAAGTGGCACAAGCCATCGAAGAAGCAGCACAGGCTGTAGAAGAAGAAAACAATACAAACGTAAAATAACAGAATAAAGGCTGTCTTAGGGCAGTCTAGTAAGATATAGCCCGTTTCGGTGTCATCAATGAAACGGGTTTAATATTGGAACAATTCTTCACTTATTAAGGATGTGGTACTAATGGAAATAAAAAATATCGAATCGATTGAACAATTTCAGCAGATAGTTGAAGATAATGATGAATTTGTTTTGTTGAAGAATAGTTTAACCTGTCCGATCAGTGCAGCTGCCAATCAAGAATATGAAAGCTTTAGTGGACAAGCTGACATTCCTCTTTTTCGCTTACACCTACAGCATGCTAGAGAGCTTTCTAATTATATTGCTGAAACCTATCAGATAAAGCATGAATCACCACAAGTGATAAAAGTAGAAGATGGAAAACCAGTATGGAATACGAGTCATTCTAATATAACAGTAAATAGTTTAGAAAGTAATTGTATATAAAAAGAGACGCCGTGATTTAAGCATGGCGTCTCTCTATATTTATTTCAATATCATCATTTGGTTGTAACACTTCAAAGAATGTTGCAGATTGTCCATTTCTTTTTAATTCTACTTTTCCTTTTGCTTGGGATAAGTCAAGTGAAATAAAACGGAAGATATCTTGAAAAATAAACGGCTCTGCTTTCTGCTCAATGATTTGCAGTTTATCTTGATCTTCAATAACATCCTCTAAAGAAAGTACCTCACCACGTCGATAAACCTTAACGAGCTCTTTGGAAAGTGTCAGACGCTTTTTATTGTACGTAATAGTCATCTCATTCTGGTAATGAATCTCTAAGTTCTCAAGAAGTTCTTTTAAAGTTGGGAGTTCCGCCGTATATGTTTCTAGCATATCACCATTGTTAAGAAGGTTATCTAGTTTTGCTGGTTTTCCATTCTGCAGCATTGTTTTACTATAAGCTGCTAAAACCTTTTTATTATCATCAATCCAAATCGTATAAGGCGTGTTTACGTGTTCTGCAATCTGATAATCACGTAAGAAGTCTTGTAAAGTAATTTTCTGACTATATTTTATTTTATCACCATCTTTTAATAGATAGCTAGTTTTGACTTCTTTATCGTTTACAAGAATTCTTGGTTCTATCTGATAACTTTTTTGATTGTAATGCACTGTAATAGCAGATGGTTCTCCAATAAATTCTCCAAGACCCATTTCTGCGGCTGCACCATCCTGGCCTTTCTCAATGATTAACACATCTCCATTATGAACGATATCGTCAATATTCGATTCGTTATCATTCAATAAAATTTTGGGAGAAGTTCCGAATTCACCTGGTAAAGTGACAGACTTACCATTGTATTCAACCATTGCTGCCATACCTGGTTTTCCGTACAGTTTTTTGATATTAATTCCTGCAGCAAGCAGGCAATCAGCAATTGTTAAGTCTTTCATTTCAAATAAGCGAATTACTTGTTCATTAACCGTAACACTTATATAATGTACAGGATTTTGTTTCGCTGCAATGGCAATACCAATCGGAGTGATAAATTCAGGACCAATTGGTAAACCTTCATCTTTAGCTAACAATTGAATGGCATCAACACCTCTAATCGCTACTCGGTTAGTTGGGAGTTTCAGTTTGATCGCAAGTCTTTTTGCTAACTCAGGAGTTTGACTACCTCCACCAACTAACATGACTGCTTTTGGCGCCTTACCATTTAAAGCCAGTATTTCTTCTGAAATTGAGCTGGCTAGTTTGTCTACCGCGGGCGATATATGTTCGATTAATTCTTCATAGTTTACTTCCTGTTCAAATCCTAAAATGTCTGCAACTGTTGCAGTTTTATGTAAAGTAATCTCTTTTTTGAAATCTTCAGCCTGGTTAAAATCTAATAAATAGTGATCGCTAATGGCTTCGGTTATTTCGTCTCCTGCTCTTGGAACCATACCGTAAGCCGTGACTGTTCCCTCAGAAGTCAGTGCAATATCACTTGTACCTGCACCGATATCTACTAACGCAACATTTAATCTTCTCATTGATGGGGGGATCAATACATGAATTGCAGCTATCGGTTCTAACGTCAATGCTTCTAATTGCAATTCTGCACGATTTAAGGCAGATAATAATGACTCTACCACCACTTTCGGTAAGAAGGTTGCAATGATCTCTACTTCCGCTGTTTCACCTTGCTGGTCAATTAATGAACCAATTTCCTCCCCATCTAACGAATAATGAATAACAGAATAACCGACACAATAATAGTGATGACTAGCATCTTCATCTCCAGTGGCCAATTCATATTGTGCTTTTTGCACTGCTTCTAATTCTAAGAAAAGAATATCTTCTTCATTCATTAATGGTTGTTTTATAATTTCCTTCGTTGTTTGAATCCTTTTAGTTTTTAACGCACGACCAGCAGCAGCTACACAAACTTTCTCTAAAATAGTATTATGTTTTTCTTCCAAATGAATTTTTACTTGCTGGATTACTCTTGCAACAGAGACAATATCATGTATTTGTCCGTCTAACATGGAACGTTCATCATGTTCTACCATGTGATAGTCAATTAAATGATATTGCTCATTTTTCTTTTCCATTAATAGCCCAACAACAGACCTTGTACCGATATCTAGTGCGAACATTTGCTCATTCATAACTGTTTTTTTCCTTTCTATTGTGAAAAAATTTTAAATATTCTACAAAATATTCTATCTAACTGGTGACAAGTCGCCACTTTTTAGCTATAATTATCCGTAATTCTATAGAAAGTATAACATTTTTTTAGGAATTTAAAATAGGAGTAGGGGGATTTATAATGAGTAATGAACAATTGGATCAGCTTCGTGAAAAGCTTGACCAAGTTAACTTAGAGATCTTAGAGTTAATTAATAAACGTGCCGAATTGGTGAAAGAAACTGGTCAGGTAAAAGAAAAACAAGGTGCTAATCGTAGTTATGATCCAGTTCGTGAACGCGATATGCTAAATTTAATTACAAAGCATAATAATGGACCATTTGAAAATTCTACGATTGTTCACTTATTCAAAGAAATTTTCAAGGCTGGTCTTGAATTACAAGAAGATGACCATAGTAAAGCATTACTAGTATCTCGAAAGAAAAAACCAGATGATACTGTAATTGATATAAACGGAGATAAGTTTGGTGATGGTAACCAACACTTTATTTTTGGTCCATGCGCAGTGGAAAGCTATGATCAAGTAGCAGAAGTTGCTTCTGCTATTAAGAAAGAAGGCTTGAAGTTAATTCGTGGCGGTGCCTTCAAACCAAGAACGTCGCCATACGATTTCCAAGGTTTAGGTTTTGAAGGTCTGGAAATCTTGAAAAAGGTGTCAGATGAGTACGGATTAGCAGTAGTCAGTGAAATCGTAAATCCGGCACATATAGAAGAAGCAGTCAATTATATTGATGTCATTCAAATTGGTGCGCGTAACATGCAAAACTTTGAATTATTAAAAGCTGCTGGTGAAACGAATAAGCCGGTTCTATTAAAACGTGGTATGTCTGCTACTATCTCTGACTTTATCAATGCAGCTGAATATATAAATTCTAAAGGGAACGGACAAATCATCCTTTGCGAACGTGGTATTAGAACATATGAAAAAGCAACACGAAACACATTAGATATAACAGCTGTTCCAATCTTAAAACAAGAGACACATTTACCTGTTATGGTTGATGTAACACATTCAACAGGTAGAAGAGATTTATTATTGCCGGCAGCGAAAGCAGCATTAGCAATTGGCGCAGATGGTGTCATGGCAGAAGTGCATCCAGATCCGGCAGTAGCACTATCTGACGCAGCACAACAAATGGACATCCCAACATTCCATAATTTTATGAAAGAACTTTTAAATAATTAAGAAAAAAACTCCTGTTTGACAGGAGTTTTTTTTGTAAGGAAGGAAAGTATATAACCATTGGTATCACAGTGTTTTTGTATCTTATTTACGTTTAAAAAGTGTAATAAATAAAGATTTAGTTGACTAGTCATGTTGTTTATGATGAGAGTTAAAGTGTGCAAGCCACCCGCTGCGGCTGACCGTTTCGCTTTCCAAGGGACATGCTCTTCAGCTAACTTTTCCGAGCGGTCTTTGCTTGGAAAAGTTAGCTGAAGATAAAACCCACGGAGGGAATCGGGCAGTCGGAGCGGATGTTTAGCATTTCAAACTATGTCAAAATTGGCACCAGAGTTACTACGCATTATTTGATCAATAGTTACACATCATTTTGATGGCGAAGTACTATCACTTTACACGAGCAAAATGACGTGACTATTGTGGGATAATGTAGTATCTTATAAAGAGTTTTTGGCTGGTATAAGGTGCAAAAATGAAAACTTTTCATAAATTGATTGTTTTATTGTTAATTTTTCTGCAAAATTTGTTATAATATGAATGATATACATAAATAATGTAGATATCAATTAATTTTTGCAGAAATACTATTTGTAGCGTATGATGAGAGAAATATACGGTTTATGAATATTGGAGGTTATAATAATGAATGTGACAATTTATGACGTAGCAAGAGAAGCTAACGTCTCCATGGCTACTGTATCGCGTGTTGTGAATGGAAACCCGAACGTTAAGCCAGCAACTAGAAAGAAAGTATTAAATACGATAGAAAGATTAGGCTACCGTCCAAATGCTGTAGCACGTGGTCTGGCAAGTAAAAAAACAACGACAGTAGGGGTAATTATCCCGGATATTTCAAGCATCTTCTTTTCAGAATTAGCAAGAGGTATCGATGATATAGCTACTATGTATAAGTATAACATTATTTTAAGTAACTCCGACCAAAATAAAGATAAAGAGTTACGTTTGATTAATACCATGTTTGAAAAGCAAGTAGATGGCTTGGTCTATATGGGTGCGACCATTAGTGAAGAGCATGTACAGCAATTGAAAACATCACCTGTACCAGTAGCACTAGCTGCTACAATCGATCCGAGCGAAACGATTCCATCAGTTAATATTGATTATGAGCAAGCGGCTTATGAAGCAACTTCTCTTCTTATCGAAAATGGAATAAAACATCCAATTTATATAACTGGTGAAGAAGAATCTGCAGTCAATGAAAAGAAATATGCAGGTTATGTAAAAGCTATTAAGGAATCAAATAAAGAAGTAAATGAAGAATACATCATTAAGGCAGATTTTTCTTATGAATCAGGGATTGAGGCTGCTAAGCAAATCATTAACATTAAAGATTATCCAAAAGCGATTTTCGTAGCTACGGATGAAATGGCATTAGGTGTTATCCATGGTTTACAAGATAGCGGAATAAATGTCCCAGAGGATGTTGAGGTAGTTGGATTTGATAATACAAGGTTAGCAACCATGGTACGACCAACCCTTTCAACAGTTGTACAACCTATGTATGACATTGGTGCAGTTGCTATGCGTTTATTGACGAAATTTATGAATAAAGAAACTGTAGAAGAACAAAATGTAGTATTACCACATCAAATTGTTAAAAGAAACTCAACAAAATAAAATAAATGCCGATATTAATGCTAGGATGTTTTGTTACATCCTGGCATTTTATTTTTAGAGCTTTTTTACTGGGGAGAGAATACTATGAACAAAAGAGATTTATTGACTCCAATCGGCATTACCGTTGGTTTTATAATGATTATGTTTGGGATCGTTAGTAGTGGTGGTATGGGAGGATTTGTAGGTTTTGTGCAAGGATCCTCTGCCTTGATCGTACTTGGTGGACTAATAGCCGCACTTCTAGTGAATTTTAATATTGAACAAATAAAAACAACAAAAAATGTAATACAAGAAGTATTTAAACGAAATGAACATGATTTAGCTGAACTTATTGAGTTATTTGAGAGATTATCTGAAAGAGCTAGACGGGAAGGTTTATTAGCTCTCGAGAACGAGTTAGAAGAGGTTAATGACCCATATATTAAAAAAGGTGTATTGTTAGCCATTGATGGGATAGAGCCGGAAGTAATTAATGATATTATGAATGCAGAAATCGACGCAATGGAAGATCGCCATTATCGTGGTCGTTTAATAATTGAAAAAGCTGGTGAATACGCTCCATCCTGGGGGATGATTGGTACTTTAATAGGTTTAATTCTGATGTTGCAGAATTTACAGGATCCAACTACGCTTGGTCCTAGTATGGCTGTGGCTTTACTGACAACTTTTTATGGATCTGTATTAGCGAACTTAGTGTTTACTCCGATGGCTGGTAAATTAGAAACGAAAACTAATGAAGAAGTCTTTATGAAGCAAGTTATTATAGAAGGTGTAATTGGTGTACAATCTGGACAAAATCCTAGAATATTGAAAGAAAAACTTAGCGCATTTCTATCTAATAAAGAAAAGAATAATAAGAAAGTAACAGAAGAAGAGGAGAATTTTACGGAGGAATCCTTCAATGAAGCGTAGGAACAAACGTCCAGAGAAAAAAGGTGCACCAAAATGGATGGTTACTTATTCGGATATGGTAACATTGATTTTAGTATTTTTTGTCTTACTATTTTCAATGTCTCAAATTGATGCGAAAAAGTTTAGGGCGATCGCGGAAGCTTTTAGAAGTGAAACCATATTTGAAGCAATGCCATCAATTATCGAAGAAGAATTTCCAACAGAAAATGTAGAAGTACAAAAAGAAGCAGAAAATCATGATAAATCTGAAGACACTGCTTCTCCTGAAGACCAGGCAGGACAAGAACAGACTGAACCAGAACTGAATACAGTAGAAGGTACCCCTGATCAAGATGAACTGGATGAGTTGTTGGCTGAAGTGGAATCTTATTTGAATGAGCATGATTTAAATCGGGTTATTTCTGCTACTAGAACTGATCAAGGTGTTGTACTGGTTTTACAGGAAAGTGTTCTTTTTGAAACAGGAGAAGCTCAAATTCTTGATCCAGCAAAGCCTTTTTTGAATAAAGTTAGTGCCTTATTATCTAATATTCCGAATGAAGTCAGGGTAGAGGGACATACAGATAATCGCCCCATTTCAAGCTATCGATATCCTTCTAATTGGGAATTATCAGGTGCTCGAGCAAGTAGTGTTATTCGATTTCTGATAAACTCAAATGATTTTAAGGAATCTCGTTTTATTGCTGCTGGATATGGTGATACAAGACCAGTAGCATCAAATGATAGTGCTGAAGGATGGAGTGCCAATCGGAGAGTGGAGATTGTGATACTAGATTCTTCGGAAGAGACGTAAGGATAATATTGACGTGTTACAGTAAATTAAGAAGAAAAAGGCTTTGGAACATCAATCTAGACCAAGCCTTTTCTATATTTTGGTATGTTTGATTAATATAAAGCCCATCATTGCTTTAATTATCGAACAAACTCTCTAAATAATTATAATCAATGGAATTATCTTTCGCTGTGTAGAAAAAACCTTTATATCTTATTACTTCATTTGAATTAACAATTAGTTCATCAATGGCTTTTCCATTATCATTGTAAATGGTTGTTCTAAAACTATAACCTGTATATCCAAAAGAAGGTTTGCCTTTTTGAAATGTCACATCACTTAAATTGTTAATGATATATTCTATTTCTGTTTGATCAATAATTTCTAATTCGGATCCTGTATTACCATTAAAAACGGTTATTTTGGATACATTTGAAGGCTCCCAATTCACAACTTTATAGGGTATATATGTAAGTCCAAATATAAGAAGTACTAATAACGGTATTATCACTACAATAAGTAGTCGTTTTTTCAAAATATCCCCCTCCGCTCGTTAGTTACATTCTGTGACTAGACCTTTAAGTTCCTCAGCGGTTTGTAATCTCACCCTGATATATTTCTATACGTTAAAGATTTATGTATCATGTTAACCAGCTTAGTGAAACTATCCTCTTCTCTTGTTCTCAATGAATTTCAGTACTTGTTGATACATACGTCTATTATTTTCTTCAATCTCTTCACGTCTAGGAATTGCTCGATAATCTTGTAAACTATCTTGCCATGTATTAGGTAAAAGAATAGGGGATTCTGTCTGCCATTTATCCAACCAACTTTGCGGGATCATTCCGTGAAATGTCTCATTTGTATTCATTACTTTCCATAATTGTGACCAGGCTCTTGGGACAACTCTCCAAATATCATAGCCTCCACCGCCTAATGCCACCCATTTTCCTTGGCAATATTGATGGGCAAGTTGATGAATAATTCTAGGCATTTCTTCGAAGATGTCTAGGGTGCAATGTAAATGGGTAAGAGGGTCAAGGTAATGTGCATCGACCCCATGCTGGCTCACAATAACATCTGGTTGAAAGTACTCGACGATTTTTTCGATAGACGAATGAAATACTTCGAGAAATGAATCATCTTCTGTAAAAGCATCCAAAGGAAAGTTAAAAGAATAACCAAAGCCTTCTTTTATCCCACGCTCATTTGTTTTCCCTGTTCCTGGATATAAATATCGACCTGTTTCATGAAAGGATACCGTGCATACATTTGGATCATCATAAAAACAATGCTGTACTCCATCCCCGTGATGTGCATCTGTATCAATATATAATATTCTGACATCATAGTTTTTCCTCATATGTTGAATAGCAATGGCTATGTCATTAAAGATACAAAAACCAGAGGCACGGTTGGGAAATCCGTGATGAAGTCCACCACCTAGACTTAATGCATGGTTTACGTTACCTGCCATTACTTGTTCACATGCTTCGACAGATCCACTTACTGAAATAAGTGATGCATCAAACATACCTGCAAAACTAGGAGTATCATGTGTTCCTATCCCATAGCTTTCATTGGAGACAGGGTGATTTTTACTCGCTGTTTTTACTGCCTCAATATAGTCAATATCATGTATAGAGTACAAGACCTTTTCATTCAGTTTTGCCGGTTTTACAATTTGTTCTTTTGTTAATTCATTGCTTTTTTCTAATAGCTCTTTTGTTAACAGAAGTCTTTTTTGATTAAAAGGATGTTCTTCATGGAAGGAATAAGCCAGGAAGTCATCTGTATAAATAAAAGCTGTCTTATCAGATTTCATCTTGGTCCTCCCTATATGGATATAGTATTTGATATTCCGATTGCTGGAAATCTGTAACAACCGGCATAGGATTCATCGTTTGAATACGAAAAACGAGTACTTTAAAATTTGGATCATCAGTATCCGGATAACTGTAAACGGATACAATTTTAATATTTCTCTTGGTGAAATATTGGCATACATCTGATAATACTCCTATCCGATCAGGTACTTTGATCTCAAGCTGAGTGCTCGGTGAGTGAGTACCTGTTAGTTGAATAAAGGCATATAACATATCTTTTTCGGTAATCATGCCAACCAACTGATGGTTTTTAACTACAGGTAAACACGCAAATTCCTTTTGATAGAAAATAGCAGCTACCTCTTCAAAAAATTCATATGGATGTGTAGTAATGACAGGTGTAGACATAATGTCTTTAATGGAGCTTGATAGTACTTCTAGCTTTATTTCACTATCTAAGATCGAAGGACTAGCATCGCGTACATCACGATCTGAAACGATGCCAATGACATGCTTATCTTTATTAATAACAGGTATATGCCGGATACAGTGTTTTTGTAATAACTGTAATGCATCTGACACCGATGCTTCAGGTGGTAAAGAAACTACTTCTGTTTTCATAATATCTTTTACTAACATTTGCCCACTCCTTAAGTAAGAAATCTTAGCTTTTTAAATAATTCTTCATCTTCTTTCGTGACATTTTTGCCGATCCGAACCATTAAACAATTGGCAGGATGCGCCATTATTTCAGGTTCATTGGTAGGTGCAGGATACAGATTGCCGGCTTTCATCATTTTCTCCATGATTTTTCGATAGTCCCAAACACTTAATTCAGAATAGTTTAAATCCCAATGCCAGTAGTACTCAGTTGAAATAATAATATAGTTCTCCATATTCTCATCATTCATAGAAGTTTCAATTAAGCGGGAACCGAGCTTATTCCCCCGGAATTGTGGTGCAATTTCAATAGCTCCCAATTCTAATATATTTTCTTTTGGATACTTTGACCATCTTTCAATAGGGTCAGGGTGAAGGAACGTAACATAGCCTATAATTTCTTGGTTTACTGTAGCTATTAAGATTCTACCTTCTGGTAAATTAGCTATTTCTTTTAATGCTTCTAACTGTTCATTTGGAGGGCGAAAAGCTGTCAATGATTCATGGATCGTTAATTCTGAAAGTTTTTCAGACGATACAGGTCCTTCGATATGAATACGTGTGGCTTTGGTGTCAATGATTAATGCCTGGTAGAGTTTTTCGTGTATCAAAAGTTATATCACCCCTAGTACATCCATTTATTTTATTATAACGTAGAACTATCTTGGTGAACAGTAAATAAAAAGGACTCTTATCCTCAGCGAATAAGAGTCCTTTTACATTTATTCATTAGCATTTTCGGGTTCTGTCTCTGGTGCTTCTGATTCGTTTTCAGGTTTTGGTTCGGAAGTGTCACTGGTATTTTCAGTTGGTTTTTTATTGTCGCTACCAGATTCAGGAGTTTCATTCTCCGAACCGCTGTTATTTTGCTTTTTCTTAGGTTTTTTTTCTTCCGGCTTCGTTTTCGGTTCTGGTTTGGAGAAATCTCCTTTTTTTACTACATTACTTGGTTTTGATTCTTGTCCAAAGTAATCCACGGCTCTAACTTGGTAAACAGCATCGCTTCCTGGAATAGTAAACGATGTGTCGGTAGTAGAGCCCATCCGTTGGAAATTCTTATCATCAGGATTACTTGCTCGATAAATCCGATAACCTACTACATCAGAACTGTTTGATTTTTTCCAATTCAGTTCCTGATTATTCAGTTTTAAAGAAGTAGGTGGATTTGGCGCCTTTCCATCATTATTCACTTCTTTTTCATTTGGATATTTAATATCTTGCCATACACCTGATTTTGCAGCTGTAAGTTGCTTAATATTTGGTAATTTATCATAACCCATTTCCTTTAACCATTCCGGATTAAAACTTACGCCATCTCCATCTATAAATTCATCTGGTGAATTTTCACCTGCAAGTACCACCTTACCATCAATTGTTGCATATTTTTCTTTGATAAGACTGTTATCTCGTTTAGTTGGTACGTATTTTGCATTATAGATATCAGTTTGGACTAATCCCATCTCGCTACATATATCAGAAGGTAGAAGACCAGACGTAGCACAATAAGATCTTGAAACAATACCACCAGGACTCTCAAAATTATTAGAAGGTGCCATTAATTTAGGACGAATCTCGGTTGCAGCATTTACTAATTTAGCCCAGAACGTATTGTTACGTCTACTATAGCCTTTATCTAGACCTTGATTGTAGTCATATCCCATCCAACTTCCTAACGTAACATTTGGATTAGTTCCGACAAACCAAGTATCTCGATAGCCATTTGAAGTACCAGTTTTTCCTGCCCAATCTACACTTTTGTTTACGAGGTTAGCTCTTGCTGCTGTTCCCGTACCACGTGTCAGAACATCTCGCATCATATCGATCATTAGGTAGCTAGTCTGAGGACTGAATACTTCTACTTTTTTGCTTTCGTGTTCATAAACAACTTCTCCATCTTTTGTTTCGATTTTTTCAATCATGTAACCATCGACGAAACTACCCATGTTACCAAAAGTAGCGTAAGCATTCGTGTTTTCTTCGACTGTTACACCATTATAGGTACTACCTAGAGTTAACGATAAGTTTTCGTAATCACTATGATTTGGATCATCTGTTAAACCATCAAATCCCATTTTGTCTAAGAACATTTTGGCTGGATTTTGATCCAAAATTCTTTTGTACACCGCTAAAGCTGATACGTTGTGAGATCTATAGAGTGCTTCTCTTGCAGATACAAGTCCATAATACCGCTGTGAATAATTTGTTGGTGGTCTCTTATACCCGTAACTAGAAAAATCCTGAGCAACATCTGGTAGGACGGATCCTGGTTGAACAGCTCCTAATTCCATTCCTGGTGCATAAGCTGCAAGAGGCTTCATTGTACTACCATTATGTCTTCTAACTTCTGTCGCATGATTTTGCTGTGAAATTTCAAAGTCGCGTCCACCGACAAAACTTAAAATTTTTCCAGTACTATTCTCGATTAGGATACTACCTACTTGAACAGGTTGGTTACCTAACTGTACCATTTCACCTGTTTCAGGATCCTCTATCATAATAGGTTGATTATTTCTTTCGTTTCTAGCTAGCTTATCATTTCCATAGTTGTCATACTCACGAGCAATTTTCTGGAATGAATCATATATTTTTTTATCGATTGTAGAATGAATTTTATAACCATTTTTTCCAATTTCCCTGTTTGCTCTAATTTCGTATTCCTCTTGTAAAATTTCACTAGATTCTAAATCTTCTTTTGTATAACCGTCTTGTTTAGCAAGAACTTCAACTAAAATATCAACTGCTCTATTTTGTAGTTCTTCCATTAAATATGGATAGTTTTTAAGTACAGATTCCTCAGGTTCTTTAAAATCTGCTACTATGTCGTACTCCATTGCTTCTTGATATTCTTTTTTATTGATATACCCAGCGTCTAGCATTCTACTTAAGACAGAATGCATCCGATCTAGACCAGGCTCTAGGCCTTCTTTATCTTTTATTCCTCCACCATTTAGAAATGGCGTATAATAAGAGGGGCTTTGTGGTAAACCAGCAATAAAAGCAGATTGTGCAAGATTTAATTCACTAGCATTAACCCCAAAAATACCGGTAGCCGCTGTTTGGATTCCTGCTATATTTTGACCGGAAGCGTTTCGACCAAAAGGCACAATGTTTAAATATGCTTCTAATATTTCATCTTTTTCGAAAAAGCGTTCCAATCGCATAGCTAATAGCATTTCTTTTGCTTTTCGCTCAAAGGATACTTCGTTCGTTAAAATTTGATTTTTAATAATTTGTTGTGTTAATGTACTTCCACCACTCTTAGTAGCGGAGTTCGTTACTTCTTGAAAAACCGCACGAAAAATCGCTTTAGGTACGATACCATTATGTGTTTCAAAATATTCATCTTCGGTCGCAATTACAGCATTTCGTACATGTTTACTAACTTTATCCAATGAAATTTCATCTCGTAACAAATCGGTGCTAACGTCAGATAGAAACACATTATCCGCAAAATATAACTCTGAAGTTTCCTCATAGTTATAGATTGCACTAGCCATTTGTTCTTCCGTTTGGATTTTTTCGTCAGCAACTAATGAGGCAAAGTAACCTGCACCAAGACCACCAACGAAAAAGCCTCCAATAATACCAATCGTAATAAAGAATAAAACGATATTCCAAATGATATGATAGCTAATTCTTGTAGATCTTTGAATAATTTTTTTATTCCAAATTTCTTTCATAGATTGCCACATATTATGAAAAAAATCTTTTATATCCATAATATTACCTCCTAAATATTCCACTACATATTATAGCACAGCCGTCAAACAGTTTTGATATAAATTCACGAAAAAAATATTGCAATTATATTACAAATATGCTTTAATGATATAACAATTAAACATCCATAAAACAATGAAGGTTTGAAGTAGTGGAAGATTCCCTTTTTTAGAGAGTTGGCGGTTGGTGAAAGCTAGCAAATAATCTTACCATGAATTACGTTCCAGAGTTTCTTCATGTTGAATGAAGACGGTGTGGTCTGCATCGTTAATTCCTTAAGTGGCATTTCGCTTGAAGTGCAACAAGGGTGGTACCGCGAATATCTCGTCCCTTTTTTATGAGGGAGGAGTTTTTTTATGGATTTTTTTCTTCGTTACAGAATCAAATATTCTATAAAAGGAGTGTTATTAAAATGCACATTTTAGACGAACTTTCCAAGAGAGACCTGATTCAACAGACAACCGATGATGAAGGATTGAGAAAACATTTAGATGAAAATCTAGTTACACTTTACTGTGGTTTTGATCCGACGGCAGACAGTCTACATATTGGGCATCTATTACCGATATTAATGCTGAAAAGATTTCAAAATGCTGGTCATCGTCCTATCGCTTTAATTGGTGGTGGAACAGGTTTGATTGGTGATCCGAGTGGTCGTTCTACAGAAAGATCTTTAAATAGTCCAGAAGTAGTGAAGGGCTTCAGTGAGAAAATCAAAGAACAATTAGCAAGTATTTTAAACTTTGACCAAGGAGAAAACAGTGCGGTAGCTCGAAACAATTATGAATGGCTATCGTCAATGACGTTTATTGAATTTTTGCGTGATATTGGTAAACATTTCAGTATCAACTATATGTTAGCGAAAGACTCTGTAGAATCAAGACTCGAGAATGGTATCACCTTTACAGAATTCAGTTACATGATGTTGCAATCGTTCGACTTTCTTAATCTCTATGAGAAAGAAAATTGCACACTTCAAATTGGTGGTAGTGATCAATGGGGGAACATTACTGCGGGCAAGGAATTAATCCGCCGTAAACGGTTTGAAAACGACGAAGAAGAGGCAGAAGTATTCGGTTTAACGGTACCACTGATCACAAAGAGTGATGGTACAAAATTCGGAAAAACTGCTGGTGGAGCGGTATGGCTGGATTCAAAGAAAACTACACCATATGAATTTTACCAATTCTGGATTAATACGGATGACCGTGATGTGATTCGTTTCATTAAATACTTCACATTTATCGGCTTTGATGAAATTGAAGCTTTAGAGAAAGATTTGGAAGATGCACCAGAGAAACGTATTCCTCATAAACGTTTAGCAGAGGAAATGACGAAACTTGTTCACGGGGAAGAAGCGTTACAACAAGCACAGAAAATTACAGACGCATTATTTAGCGGTGAATTAGCAAGCTTGAATGCGGAGGAGATTGAGCAAGGCTTTAAAGACGTTCCTTCTGTCTCCATCGAGAATAAAGAAATTAGTTTAATTGATTTATTAGTGGAAGCCAATATTTCTTCTTCCAAACGTCAGGCGCGGGAAGATATTAAGAACGGTGCCATTTACATTAATGGTACAAGAAATCAAGAGTTAACACATCAATTAACTGATGAAGACCGCATTGAGGATAAATTTACGATTATTAGAAGAGGAAAGAAAAAATACTTTTTAATTCGATTTTAATATTAAGATGTAGCAGAAACCAGGCAAATACAGCCTGGTTTTTTTGTAAGGAAGGAAAGTATATAACCATTGGTATCATAGCATTTTGTATCCTACGTTTAAAAAGTGTAATAAATAAAGATTTAGTTGATTAGTCATGTTGTTTATGATGAAAGTTAAAGTGTGCAAGCCACCCGCTACGGCTGACCGTTTCGCTTTCCAAGGGGCATGCTCTTCAGCTAACTTTTGCAGGAGGAGTTCGCTCCTGCAAAAGTGGATCTTCAGATCATGCTATTCCCTTAGGAGTCGAAACGGTCGGCCTCCGCTATACCTTTTTCTACAACGAATATCAGAAAAAGCATATTGGTTTTATAACCATATGAGTGATGCAAATGCCATATTTTTGCACTTTCACAGGGATAATCACCCAAGTTGCTAGGTCTGACAAATGTTGTAGCGCAGGCATTAAACGAAGGCGCCCACTTCAACTCCTGTGGGACTCGTTTGCCCTGAAGATCCACTTTTTTGAGCGTTTTTTGCTCGAAAAAGTTAGCTGAAGGGCAAATCCCACGGAAAGACCAGCTATGGAAAGTCAACCCTAAAAACACTTAAATTAAAAATAATTATTTGTTTAAAAAAAGGCATGCGAAAATACACCTCATGTGAGAGGTGTTTCAAGGGAAAATATGTTCGATTTTTACTTACTTAACGTGTGGCTCATATGGCTTGTGATCTCGTAATATGGCAAAAATAATATGTGTTAGCTTTCTGGCTACGGCTCCTGGGAAGACCTGGTCGAGAAGTGCTATGACCTTTCGTTTGATATCCGAACTTTGATCTACCAGGGAATAACGCAATCTTTCCAAATGCCTTATCTGAAGCAAATCCTCTTCTATAAAAGGTGTTGCATCTGGAGCGTCCATTCGAATAACTTGTGCAATGAGAAAAGCATCACGAGTATCTGTTTTTGTCTTACGTATATAAAAATTTCGCAAAGCATCAGATTGTAACGGATTGAAGGCTGTTACCTTAAAACCAAGTTGGTGAAGATAAGTGAACACAGAGAGCCAATAATGTCCAGTCGCTTCTAAGCCGCAAGCACAATTATCAGGGGTGAGTTGATGTTTGTTTACAAAAGCTAACAACTTGTCACTCCCGGGTTTAGAATTAGAAAAACGAAGCGTTTTTCCAATCGCATTACCTTGCTGGTCAATCACTCCGGCTTCGTGTTCTTTTTTTCCAATATCAATCCCTAAGTAGTACATGTAAACACCACCCATATGATAGATTAATCAGAAAAGAGGAATCCTCCGCATCTTTATAGATATCCATCCTCGTTCGATATTCGACAACATGTGTCATCCAGCTGATACGAATCATTCTATAAAGAAGGAGGCATCAGACTTTCCGACGAAGACTAAGCTTCAAGGGAAGTAACGATACCTCCATCTGATTCCCCCCATTATACAATTTCATGGGGATACCTTAAAATTAAGGTTACCTATATCATACGAGGGGAGTGGGCAGCCGGAGTGGTGGTCAAACGGTCGATATAGGCGGGTTTTGCCCAGTTTTTCTTAAACAATCATAAGATATTACAAAGGCCATGGTTTTGTTTTGTTTAAGGTTAGAAAATCCAGTCAGGGTTCATTATTTTATTTTCATATCTTTTGCGATAAACCAAAACGTAAACATAATACTGACAATAATGATAATAAATGGTGCATAAAAATATAGAAATTCGTTCATCTATTTTACCTCCTAGTTTATTACGATGATCATGCCCCCACTTTAATACGCAGAAGGATTCACGCTAATCATTACTTTATTTTTCCTTCTACATAATCTTTATTGAACAGGAAAAGCCGTAATAATAGCCATAAAGAAGGCAGCAATAAGCAAAGTCCTGCGATAAAGGCAACAATTAAAGCAATAGCCATACCCTCGCTGGTAAAACCTTCTTCTATCGTCAAATAAGGATACAGCAAGTAGGGATAATGAGAGAATCCGTAAGCATAAAAGGCAACTAAAAATTGTCCAGTCAGTAAGAAAAAAGCAAGACCATAAGATTTTTGTCGCCAAATTAAATAGACTGCAGTGATAAACAATATTCCTGAAAGAGCAAACATCCACCATAGATCGAGCATTCTTTGATAATGAATTGGATTATGTGTTCTCAATTCAACAATAATACCAGTAGCAGTAATAATAGCAGGTCCTGCCCAGATTAATGCATATTTCCGCAATAGAGCTGTTGCCGCTTTATCTTTTGCTTTTTTGGCATACCAGGTTAAAAAAACAGCAGAAATATAGAGAACAGAAGTTAAACTTAAGATCACGATACTCCATGTTAAAGGGCTTGAAAACAAGGCAGTATATTGTAAAGAAAGTTTATTATTACTTTCTTCAATAAAACCACCTTCAGAGATGGTTAATACGACCGAGAGTGATGCTGGAATTAATAAGCCAGAAAAACCATATAAGTAAGTCCAAACATTACTCCTTAATTTCCCATAAGTAGTGAAGGCATAATAACCACCTCGAATCGCTAACAAAATTAGGGATAGACTGGCAGGAACTAATAATACTGTTCCATAATAAAAAGCAGTACTAGGAAAGAATCCTACAATTCCGACAAAGAAAAAGACAAGAAAGACATTGGTGACCTCCCAAACTGGTGAAAGGTAACGTTGTACAATTTTACTAATGATATGATTTTTTTTGGTTAAGACACTGTATGCATGAAAGAATCCCGCTCCAAAATCGATAGAGGCAACGATTATATATCCAAATAAAAATAGCCAAAGCACAACAATTCCAACGATTTCATAGGACACATAATTCACCTTCCATTCCTTTGTTGATCCAATAGTTCTCGCTCTACTGGATTGTTTTGAAACATTCGGGTTAATACAATAATACTTGCTAATCCAAGTACTACATATAAGCCAATAAAGAGCAAAAGCATTAAATCAACATGGTTACTGGTTGTCGCGGCATTTTCTGTACGTAAAATGCCACGCAATACCCATGGTTGCCTGCCAACTTCTGCTAACCACCAACCAGCTTCAATAGCAATGATGGTTAATGGACCTGTGCTTACGATCAACCATAGAAAGGTCCTGTTGTTTATAAAGCTTTTTTTCAATGCATGACCAACAAGGTAAAATAGTGCGATCATGGTTGCAAATAAGCCGATGATCACCATTATGTTAAACAAATAATGGATGTAGAGAGGTGGGATTTCGTCTTCAGCGAATTGGTCTAATCCAATAACCTCTGCATTCGGATTTCCATGAGCAAGAATACTTAATGCATAAGGAACTTCAATGGAAAATTTAATCTCTTCTCCATTGGTTAAAACTCCGAACAATGTCAGTGATGCCTGTTCTTCTGTTTCAAAGTGCCATTCCATTGCCGCAAGCTTTTCTGGTTGATATTCTGCCAAGTATTTACCAGCAAAATCTCCAATTACAGCAGAAGCAATCGAGAATACTAGTCCAACTTTCATCGTAAGTAAAAGAGCTTTTTTGTGATAAACATGATTTGACCCTGTTAAGAGACGAAAAGCACCAATCGCAGCTAATACAAATGCTGAAGTCATATATGCTGTCGCAATTACATGAGCAACTTTTGTCGGCATGGCAGGATTAAACATGGCGACGAGCGGCTCAACATTAATGAGATTGCCATTCATTAATTCAAATCCTTGCGGTGCATTCATAAAGGCATTTACCATAGTAATAAAAACCGCAGAAAAAGATGCTCCTATTGCTACTGGGAGTAACAGTAACATATGCTTGCGTTGATCACGAAACCTGTCCCAAGTATATAAATAAATGCCAAGAAAAATGGCCTCAAAGAAGAAGGCGAATGTTTCCATAAATAATGGAAGTGCGATTACATTCCCCGCTAACTCCATAAAGGTTGGCCATAACAAATTAAGCTGCAATCCAATTGCCGTCCCTGTAACTACTCCAACAGCAACCGTAATAATGAAACCTCTTGTCCACCTTCTGGCTAATAAAATGTAGTGCTCATCCTGTTTCTTAATCCCAAGCCACTGTGTTAGGAAGATTAGAAAAGGAATCCCTACACCAATTGTTGCATAAATAATATGGAACGAAAGTGTTAATTCGGTTAATAAACGACTGTAAAATACAGCTTGTGCAGAATCCATTGTCTCTCCCTCTCATCCTGAAAGAATACGCCCTAGTAATGACAAACCGATAACAAAGGCAACAATAAAGGCTAACATAATCAACCAGCGTTCTTGCTTTTTATACATGGTAGGATCCTCCGATTAGCGATAAGCTATTGGTAGTGTATAACACGAAGGGGTGGAGTATTCCTTTTTTACATAAAATCAATGTAAAAATGTGAATGATTACTCAAATATTGACATATGAAATGATAAGGAGGGATTTAAATGCCGAATGGTACACATTTTGTCCGATTAGATTTGCCGATTGAAAAGGTTTGGGATTTTGTCAGCGATATAAACAGGTGGGCTCCGTTAGCACCAGGATATATCGACCATCAGATTATTAATGATCACCAATCGACATGGCATTTCAAAGGTGACGTTGGCAGGATGCAGAAGAAGATAAGGCTAAAAGTAAATATAAAAGAATGGGTAGAGCCAACGAGTGTTCGGTTTGAGTTGAAGGGAATTAGCGAAAATTTAGAAGGAAGCGGGTATTTTCAAGCAGAGAAAATAGCTTCTAAAAAAACGAATGTCACTGGTTGTCTAACCATATCCGCAGGTGGCATGATGGGGCCAATGATAAATAGTATTTTAAAATCGGTCGTACCAAAAACTACAATTGAATTTACAGAGTCTGTGGCCAATCAATTGATGGAAGAAGAAGCTGTTTCGAAGTAATTACATATCCCTCAACCATAAAATGGATGAGGGATTTACTTGTTTTTTTAGAAAAGTTGTATTATATTATTGATTTTGGGGTATAAGTTTTTCATACGAAAGGAGTGGGTCATCATGGATAAAGTAGAATTTATTGCTTCCAAAATAATCGAATGGGGTAATTTGATCCTTTGGGATTATGTACTAATTTACTTATTAATAGGTGCAGGTTTATTCTTTACCCTTCGCTCTAAATTTGTTCAGTTCCGCTTGTTTGGGGATATGTTTAAAGTTATTTCTGAAGAAGCAGTTGAGCAGAGCGGTAAAAAAGGTACGAATGCATTCCAAGCATTTAGTATTTCGATTGCATCGAGAGTAGGGACAGGAAACCTAGCAGGAGTGGCTTTAGCAGTTGCAATAGGTGGACCTGGTGCTGTGTTTTGGATGTGGGTAATCGCCATAATTGGAATGGCAACTGCCTTTATCGAGAGTACGCTTGCTCAAGTTTATAAAGTACCGGATAAAGATGGTTTTAGAGGCGGACCGGCTTATTATATGGAAAAAGCATTAGGACAAAAATGGATGGGAATTTTATTCTCGATATTGATAACCATTACATTTGGTTTTATTTTTAATGCGGTTCAAGCAAATACGATTTCAGCTGCAGTGGAACAAGCGTTTAATATTGATAAATTGTGGACTGGTATTGCTCTCGTTGTGTTAGCAGGATTAATTATTTTTGGCGGTATTAAACGTATTGCTTCGGTTGCTGGAGTAATTGTACCTATCATGGCAATAATCTATATGGTTGTTGGATTTTACGTTGTATTCACGAATATCACCGCTATCCCGGATGTATTTATGCTGATTATAAGAAATGCACTCGGATTAGAAGAAGTCTTCGGTGGTGGCGCCGGTGCTGCAATGATGTATGGTATTCGCCGTGGTCTCTTTTCCAATGAAGGTGGTATGGGTAGTGCACCGAATGCTGCTGCAACTGCAGGGGTCAACCACCCAGTCAAGCAAGGACTTGTACAATCGTTGGCAGTATTTTTTGATACGATCGTCATTTGCAGTTTAACAGCCTTTATTATCATTCTGTATGATAATTTCTATCAAGCATCAGAAGATGGAATTCAGCTGACACAAGTTGCCTTAAGTGCACATGTCGGTGAATGGGCATCGATTTTCTTAGCGATTACGATCTTCTTCTTTGCTTTTAGTTCTGTAATTGGCAACTATTATTATGGTGAAACGAATGTCAGCTTCTTAAATCCGAAGGGAATATGGGTTAATGTCTATCGTGTGGTCGTTTTAGGCATGGTCATGTTCGGTTCACTTGCATCAATCCAGATAGTTTGGGATATGGCAGATCTATTTATGGCAATGATGGCTGTAGTAAACTTAATTGCAATCTTACTGTTAAGTAAAGTTTCCATGGAAGTACTACAAGACTATGTTAAACAGAAAAAACAAGGAAAAGATCCTGACTTCCACTATAAGAATGTAAAAGGTTTAAAGAACATTTCCTGGTGGGGAGTGCAGGATGAGGAGAAATAATTTAACAACTTTAAGGTAGATAAAGTAGTTCGGTTTTAAAGCACCAAACTTTAAATGGTGCTTTAGGACGGACTGCTTTTTTTATTGTAATGGCAATGGAACATGTTAATTAAACGAAATATTAGGTAGGTAAAGAATTTGGATTATGAATTAACATTAAATTGATTGACCCATTTGTTTAATTCTATTTTTGTATTTTTATCAAGTGAATTCAACTTTTTATTGAAATTTTGCTTTGCCCATTCATACAGTTCTTTATCATGGTGATTGACTTGTTCGATAGATTGGATGATGTCTGGAGAAATGTTATCTATCTTAGGTCTGTTTTTTGTTTTATTTTTTCTGTTAATATGATAAATTCCATCCGTACATTTTATTCATGAAAAATAAAGATTCAAGATACAACTCGGTAAACCCTACTAAGTCAAAATGCTTGGTGATGTTCTTTTTCGCTTTTTCTAAATCATCGGGGTCTCCCCCGATAAATAACGAGTCGCGAGATTCACCGTTCTATAACGAATACTACGAATATCGTTATTCTTATAAGGTATATTTTCTATTTTTTCATTTTGCATATATTCCAGAAATTCTTGAAGGGTCATATTATTAATTTTATTGGTATAAGGCGCTTCGTTGATAACTTCTTAAGAAATAAAAAGTAGAAATGACACGGTCAGCCGGGTCCCTTAAAATCGTGAAAAAGCGAATTGGTTGTTGATACTCTTTAAAATATCTGTTGTGCCAAACATGGATAGTATCCTGTTGTCTTCCAAGTAAGTCCCATAAAGTCTTTCCACCTGTTTTCGGTATATGCAAAAACACTGGATGCTTGGAGTTTTTAACTTCCTTATCAAAATGACCATGCTTTTCAGCCTTTCTAATTGATCGTAAAACTCCCACTTATGGAAATTTCACTTTATCATAAGATTTTTACTGTATTATAAACAGTTAACAGAATTATGTGTGGGTCATACGATGGAGCAACCGACAGGGAGTATAATAATTTTACCCTTTTCTCTTTACATGCAACTTTTACGAATGGACAAACTACTTCCAGGTGAGGTGATTTTTTGGTACAAGGAGCTATTAATCAAAATACAAAATTAACAAAAGAGTGGCTGCAAAATTATGTGGATGATTGGGTGAAATTTTATAGTAAACATACGAAAGAAGGGGAAGTTGCTTCCTACATACCACTTTTAAAGCAAGCAAATAAAAGTCACTTAGGGATTACTATTACAGGTATTAACGGTGTTACCATTGAGTCTGGTGATGTTGATATACCTTTTACGATACAGAGTATTTCCAAAGTGTTTACCTTTATTGCAGCATGTATGGAAAGAGGAGTTTCCTATGTGCTGGATCGGGTTGATGTGGAGCCAACTGGAGCGGCTTTTAATTCAATTATGCACCTAGAAATGAAACAGATCAAAAAGCCATTTAATCCATTTGTGAATGCTGGCGCAATTACCGTAACATCGCTATTGCCCGGAAAAACATCTGATGAGAAACTGGAGCCTCTTTTTCGGTTGCTTGAAAATATTTTAGGATACCGTCTTTCATTAAACATGGACATATTTAAGTCGGAAAGTGAAAACTCGATACGAAATCGAGCTATTGGATATTATCTAGTTGAAACTGGCTATCTCGAATCAGAGCTAGAACTGACATTGGAAACATATTTTAAACAATGTTCAATCGAAATTTCACTTAAGGATTTGGCTCATTTAGGTACGATATTAGCAAATGACGGTAAGGATCTAAAAACGGAGAGAGAAATTATTCCAAAACAAGTTGCTCGTTTAGCAAAGGCATTGATGCTGACTTGTGGGATGTATGATGCTTCTGGAAAATTTGCGGCGTATGTTGGAATTCCAGCCAAAAGTGGTGTCTCTGGTGGAATTGTTGCCGTTGCTCCTCCAAGAGCTAGGAACGAGGATCTTCCTTTCATTGAAGGGTGTGGAATTGGGGTCTATGGTCCGGCGCTCGACAAACAAGGTAACAGTATTGCAGGAATTAGACTTCTCCGTCATATAGCAAAGCAATGGGATTTAAGTATATTTTAAAGAATGAGTTCGTATGTATGTGCAGAAGGTGCTAACAAGACAAAATCATTCATCTGTTTGCGATTGTGGTGGTTTAATTGGCGATACGGCAATTAAGTAGATGTGGCGTATGCTTGATATTTTGATCAAGGAAGTATGTAGAATAGTTCGTTAAAAGCGATAAAAGTTGGATTGTGAAAGGTTACACTTAATCTAACTAATAGTATAGTGGAGATATTCAAAAAATAACTTCCAAAAAGAGGATTTTTTGAATTTGAGTAGAATTAATAATGAAGATGAAATTATTTTCAAAGGAGTGGGGGAAATGAGTGAACAAGGACAGAAGTCATTTGTAGAACGGATTGATGCAGTATTTCTTCCAGTGAAAAATCTTAAAGAATCGTTGGTTTGGTATCAGGAAATATTTGGTTTTAAATTACAATATAAAAATAAGAGAATGGGTGGTTTAGCTGTAGCACCAATTGTGGATTTCACCTTGTCGAAATTTCAGTTTTTTTCAACCTATTAATAAATACACTCCTTTTAATTATCTTGTTAACGACATAGAAAAAGTAAGACGTATTCTAATGCAAAAAAATGTAATTGTATCAGATTTTAGAGAGGGAGAACCGAAACGCTTTGATTTGACTGATATAAATGGGAATATGATAAGCGTAATACAATTGTAAATAGTAACCTATTTTATAAAAGCATCTATTAGTTGTTGCTTAGATGAATAAACTATTTCTTTAAGTCAACCGTTAATTCGCCTTCTATCAGGAAGGGTATAGACAATAAAATACGGAGGAACTAAATTTTTTATATAAAAGAAAAGCTCTCAGATCCTTTAAAAAGGGTCTGAGAGCTTTAATGAGTACATAAAATACTCGGTTATACAAAGCAATCTTATTAACGAGAGTAGAACTCAACGATAAGTGCTTCGTTAATTTCTGCTGGTAATTCAGAACGCTCTGGTAAGCGAGTGAAAGTACCTTCTAATTTGTCCGCGTCGAAGGACACGAATTCAGGTGTGAAAGTGTTAGCCTCAATAGCATCAGCAATAATATCTAGCTTTTGAGATTTTTCACGTACACCAATTGTTTGACCAGGTTTTACTTGGTAAGAAGGAATGTCAACGCGACCTCCGTCTACAGTAATGTGACCATGGTTTACTAATTGACGAGCTTGACGACGAGTACGTGCAAGACCTAGACGGTAAACAATGTTATCTAGACGAGATTCAAGAAGGATCATGAAATTCTCACCGTGGATACCTTTCATTGCGCCAGCTGCATCAAATAGATTACGGAATTGACGTTCGTTCACTCCGTACATGAAACGTAGCTTTTGTTTTTCTTGTAATTGTAAACCATATTCAGATAGTTTACGACGTTGATTAGGTCCGTGTTGACCTGGTGCGTAAGGACGTTTGTCTAACTCCTTACCAGTACCTGTTAATGAGATACCAAGACGACGAGACTTTTTCCATACAGAACCTGTATAGCGAGCCATAGTGCATCTTCTCCTTTATATATAAATTTTGCATAAAATAAGACAGTGTGTCCCTATCTCGACAGCCATTTTGTTTTTCATGCATCCTCGCCCTAGTAGCAGAGAGTTACACGATGCACCTCTTGTTTGAGGAACAAAATGGTCAGCCAGCGGTTCACATAGGCTACCTTTTTTACACAAAGTCCATTATATGATGCTAGAGAAGGAATGTCAACATTTATATGATGCTCTAAATATATTTTTCTAACGTTTGAACGAATTTTTCTAAATGCTTTTGATCTATTTCATCGAAGCGGTTTTTACTAGGACTATCGATATCCAACACACCAAAAACCTCACCGTTCTTCATAATAGGAACAACGATTTCTGATTGACTTGCTGCATCACAAGCAATATGGCCTGGGAATTGGTGAACATCTGCAACAAGTTGGGTTTTCTTTTCAGCTACAGCTGTTCCACAAACACCTTTGCCACTTTTAATACGGACACATGCCGGTAATCCTTGGAATGGCCCTAATACTAGTTCATCTTCTTTCAAGATATAAAAACCAACCCAATTTACATCATTTAAGAATTGGTTTAATAATGCCGATGCATTAGATAAATTAGCAATCAGGTCTGGTTCATCATGTAAAAGGGCGTCCAACTGTTTAATTACGATCGGATAATCTTTCTCTTTAGCACCTTTATAATCTTGTGTTTCAAACATATATATCCACTCCTCATTATTATCTGAACTTTATGAATTTTAATTATCATACAATACATTCTCTAAAGTGACAAATCATCAAGCTTCATATAGGAAAGTACAGATTTCGATAAAAATATTCAAAAATAGTAAAATTTTTAGCAAAAAGGTGTAGAAACATGGTATCATAACAAGTAACAATAAAGTCGTCTCAAAATATAAGGAAATTTAACTATACATATACAAGTTATCGGTTGCTTTGAAGGAGGATTAATTATGTTGGAATTCGTGATCGGTGGAATTCTTATTATTATCGTATTACTTATTATAGGACTAATCTTTAGGAAAAAGGTCTATGATAATGTCGATCGACTTGAAGCATGGAAGATGGATATTATGAACCGTAATGTTACGGCAGAATTAGCTAAAGTAAAACAATTGAATTTATCTGGTGAAACACAAGAAAAATTTGAGAACTGGAAAGAAAACTGGGATATCATTCTTACAAGAGATCTGCCTGATATGGAAGAATACTTGTTAGATGCGGAAGAAGCTGCAGATAAGTTTCGAATTAAATCAGCCAGGAAGAACTTGCAACATGTAGAAACAGCGTTGCAGGATATAGAATCCAATATTGAAGATATGTATAAAGAACTTGATCATTTACTTAACTCAGAGAAATATGTTCGACAAGAAATTAAGGAGTTAGATCCGAGAATAAAAGAATTAAAGAAATATCTTTTACATAATCGAACGCAATTTGGAAGAGCGGAAATTGTTTTTGAATCTGAATTAACGAAGTTGGAGAAAAGGTTATCAGAGTACTCTACGTTAACAGATGAAGGAAATTATATTGAAGCACAAGAATTGATCGAGTCGTTAAAAGACGAGATAGTAATAATAGAAGAAAAAATCAGTACATTTCCGGGTATTTATCGTCAATGCAAGCAAGTAATTCCAGAACAGATGAAAGACTTGCTTCGAGGTATGGCTGAAATGGAGGAAGAAGGTTACCGTGTACAGCAGTTCGGATTTGAAAAGGAATTAAAGCAGTATGAAAACCTATTGAAAAATGCGATAAAAGAATTAGATAATGGCGAGACAAATACCATTGAAGAATCATTGGAACAAATGGAAGATCGGTTGAATGAAATGTTTCAGTTATTGGAAAAAGAAGCAAAATCTAAATCAATTGTAGAAAGCCAATTTCCAAATGAAAGACAACATTTAATCGATATCCAACAGCAGGTTGAAAGTACGTCTAATCAAATTAAAGAATTGCAACAAACATACTATTTAGAAGAAGCAGATCTCGAGTTATTTCTTAGTATCGAAAAATGGCTTGATAAATCAGAAAACCAATTTGAACAAATTGAAAAAGATTATGAAGATCGTAAAGCTAATCATTTGGAAATTAAAGATAAACTCGACACTTTTTCAGAGGATCTTGATAAGTTAGATAAAGCACAAGAAGATTTCCAATTGCAAATTAAAGATTTAAGAAAAGATGAGATGGAAGCGAAAGAAAAAATTTACGCATTAAAGCAACAATTAATCTCTACTGATAAAAAACTACAGAAAAGTAATGTACCAGGAGTTCCATCTTTTATTATCAATGCATTGGAAGAATCAACAGAAAAATGTGAAGTCGTTCTGAAACAGTTACAAAAACACCCGTTAGATATGGGAAAAGTCCAGCATAGTATTTCTGAAGCAACTAAATCAGTCAATAATTTTGTGGAACAAACGAATTTATTGCTGGATCAAGCACGTTTAGTAGAACTTGCCATTCAATATGGAAATCGATATCGGAGTGGTCACCCATTATTATCAGCTCAGTTATCTGAAGCTGAGAAACTATTTAGAGATTATAAATACGAAAATGCGTTAGAAACAGCTGTTACAGCATTGGAAGAAGTTGATCCAAATGCTATGGCAAAAATTGAAGAAATGGATAAAGCATTTCAACAAATGGCGAATTAGGTAAAATAAAGGCGGGAAGACAGCATGAAATGGTTAATAATAGCATTGTCAGTTGTGACAGTTACGGTCTGGGGAATTGTTCTGTTTTTTTACTTGGATCTCGGGCAAAAAACCTACATATACGCCGATCAACATGCGATCGTTCACCATAAAACTGATCACAAACAGGCAAATTTTATATTTAGGTCGAAGAGAACACCCGAACCGAATGGATTTTTAACGCAAAACAAAGACTCAAGCAAAGATAATTCTGAGCCTGAAGAACCTGAGCAAACCGAAGAGTCTTTAGCAAATCTCACGCATAATTTAAGTGATAACAATACAGTTTCGATTGATGAATTGATGGCAGCGTTAGATATTGAGTATGAATAGTAAAGTAGAGAAGATATTCCTGTTTTGAGATAGGGATATCTTTTCTATTGATAGCAGAGAATTTTTCTCAGGCATAACTTATTTGCACGATCGGTAAAATATGATAAGATATGCCAATGTTAATCGAAAAAAAGAGGGGTTAAGGATGATTTATTTAGATAACAGTGCTACGACAAAACCAAATCCACAAGTATTAGATAGCTTTACTAAAGCATCTACTCAGTACTTTGGTAATGCATCATCGATTCATGGTATTGGAATGGATGCGGAGCGTTTATTACGTAAATCGAGAGAACAAGCTGCATCTTTGCTTGATGTAAACGCTAATGAAATTATCTTTACATCGGGAGGTACAGAGGGTAATAACCTGGCAATTAAAGGTATTGCGCTGGAACATCAGAACAGAGGAAAACATATCATTACCTCATCTATTGAACATCCATCTGTTTTGGAAACTTGCCAAGGATTAGAAGCATTAGGTTTTGAAGTAACATATTTAGATGTGGATCAATCAGGTTTAATTGATATAGATAGTTTAAAGAAAGAAATAAGAGAAGATACGATGTTGGTTTCTGTCATGCATGTGAATAATGAAATAGGCACGATCCAACCGATCAAGGAAATAGGCGAAGTGGTGCAAAACTATCCGAAAGCATTTTTTCATGTTGATCATGTGCAAGGATACGGAAAAGTACCTTTAAATATGCAAGAGAGTCATATCGATTTGTGTACAATATCTGGTCATAAGATTCATGGATTAAAGGGTACTGGAGTTCTTTATGTAAAGCATCATGTGAAATTATTTTCATTAGCACATGGTGGTGGTCAGGAAAGAAGAATTCGCTCAGGTACGGAGAATGTTGCCGGAATCGTTTCATTAGTAAAGGCGATGCGTGTAGCGAAAGAGAATCAATCCGAGCTATATAAACATTTAACTTCTTTAAAGGTTGAATTAATGGAACAATTGCACACGTTGAATAAAGTCGTAATTAATACACCAAAAACAAACAGCGCACCTCATATAGTAAATTTTTCGGTGCGTGGACTGAAACCGGAAGTAGTCATTCATGCTTTAGAGGAATTTGATATATTTATTTCTACAAAGTCTGCATGTTCTTCGAAGAGTGCGGATGAAAGTGCTGTTCTGATTGCATGTGGTAAAAGCCGAGATATTGCAATTTCTGGCCTGCGTGTTAGTATGTCTTATGAGACAACCAAGGAAGAAATTGATTTTTTCTGTCAAAAATTAAGGGAAGTCATAAAAAAATTAAGTGAAGTAATGGGGTAGATATCAATGCAATATGATCATATAGTAATTAGATATGGAGAACTAACATTAAAAGGTCGAAACAGAAAATTGTTTACTACACAATTAGCAAAAAATGTCCGACAAGCATTGCGGAAATTTCCGGCAATTAAAGTAGACAAAAAACGAGACCGCATGTATATCGTATTAAATGGTGAGGATCCTGACGCAATTATGGAAAGGTGCCGGAAAATTTTCGGTATTCAAAATATGAGTGTAGCGATGAAAGTAGAAAATGATGAAACAGCAATTAAAGAGCAAGCACTTAAACTCTTAACGGAAACAGAGAATGTCAGAACGTTTAAAATATCAACCAAACGTTCTAATAAAGAGTTCCCGATTGGCTCACAAGAATTTAATCATGTTTTGGGTGGTTATTTATTATCCAATACAGAAAATATCACAGTTGATGTTCATCAACCAGATTTGGAAATTACCGTTGATATTCGTTCTGAAGCAACCTATTTAACATCTCAAAAGATTCAAGGTGCTACAGGTCTTCCGGTAGGCTCTTCCGGAAAATCGTTACTTCTTTTATCTGGTGGTATTGATAGTCCTGTGGCTGGTTATTTAACCATGAAACGTGGTGTTCAATTGGAAGCAATACACTTTCATTCACCACCATATACTAGTGAAAGAGCAAAAGAGAAAGTGTTAGATTTAGCAGAGAAATTATCCTTTTACGGCCATTCAATAAAAGTGCACATTGTACCTTTTACAGCATTGCAACAGAAAATACATCGTGAAATACCACATGGTTATTCGATGACAGTGATGAGAAGAATGATGATGCGTATCAGTGAAGCTGTTGCAAAACAGGAAGGTATCTTATCATTAGTTACGGGTGAAAGTCTCGGCCAGGTAGCAAGTCAGACAATGGAAAGCATGCATGCTATCAATGCAGTAACTAATTATCCGGTGATCCGACCGTTAATTGCGATGGATAAAGACGAGATCATAAGGATCTCAGAAGATATTGATATGTATGATATATCTATCCGCCCGTTTGAGGACTGTTGTACGGTTTTTGTGCCGAAGCAACCAAAAACAAAACCAAAATTGGAAAAGGTAGAGCAATTTGAAGTGAATATAGAGTTTGAACAAGATATTCAGGAAATCGTGTCATCGATTGAAACTGTTGAGATTGAAGCAAAAGATAAACAAGAAGAGGAGTTGGAAGACTTACTCTAAACAATTGGATTAATTAACAACAACTACCAGTCAATATTTTGCATGATTTCACCTCTAAAAGTTCATGATAGTAATGTAGTCAAGAGGAGGTGAAAGCAGATGGCGAACAACAACAGTTCAAACAATCTAGTAGTTCCTGGAGTAAGCCAAGCTCTAGACCAAATGAAAGTTGAAATTGCACAAGAATTTGGTGTAAACTTAGGTGCTGACACAACATCTCGTGCAAATGGTTCAGTAGGTGGAGAGATCACTAAACGTCTTGTACAAATGGCTGAACAACAAATGGGTGGACAAGCAAACCAATAATAAAATGAAGGATAGTGCTAGTGCACTATCCTTTTCTTATGGGAAACTTTTTGCTATCGTTATATCATATCAAGAGAAGATTATAAGGCTAGGCTAGGTGATAGAATGGGTACACTTATTTTTGGCGGTACGATTTATACGATGGAAGATGAATCATCCACAACAGAAGCTGTGTATGTAGAAAAAGGAACAATTATCGATGTTGGTAAAGAGTTAGACTTAAGAAATACATTCATGCACAGGATAGACCAAGAATATAACTTGGACGGGGCAACGATGTACCCAGGATTTGTCGATAGTCATTTACATATAATTGGTCACGGTGAGAAATTATTACATCTAGACTTATCATCTATGAAATCTGCTAAAGAAGTATTACATACGTTAGAAAGAAAAGCAAAGAAATTAGAAACAGATGAGTGGTTAATAGCAGATGGTTGGAACGAAAACCAATGGCAAGATGCAAGAATTATTGATAAAAAAGAATTAGATGATATTTCGTATGGTCATCCGATCATATTGTCTAGAATATGTCGTCATGCCATTATTGTTAATTCCAAGGTATTGGAATTAGCAGGTATTAGAAGTGAAACAGAAGATCCTCAAGGTGGGAAAATTATTCGAGATCCAACAGGGGAGCCAACGGGATATTTATTAGATCAAGCTCAGGAATTAGTGAAGGAAATAATGCCTCCGATATCAGAAGCGAAGTTGCAGGAAACAGTCAAGGTCGCAATAGAAGATCTTCTTCGTTTAGGTTTAGTAGGGGGACATAGTGAAGATCTTTCTTATTACGGTGGATTTGAACGGACCTTGAAAGCATATCATCAGATTTTACCTAAAAAGTATAAATTTAGAGCACACTTACTAGTTCACCATCTTGTATTTGATGAAATGTTAGATCAAGGTTTAAGATATGGTGATGGTGGAGAATTTACTACACTTGGAGCGATGAAGATATTTTCAGATGGTGCATTAGGTGGAAGAACTGCTTGGCTGAGTGAACCATACCATGATGACCCAAACAATGTAGGAATTCCTATTCATAAGTTGCATAATTTAGAAATATTGTTTCAAAAAGCGCGGAAATTTGATCATCCTGTTGCTGTACATGCAATAGGTGATAAGGCGGTTGAGGAAATTGTAACTTGTATTGAAAAGTATCCATTAAGTAATGGTTTAAAGGACAGAATCATTCATGCTCAAATTATGAATGACAAGTTACTGGATAGATTAAAAAATATTCCGATAGTGCTCGATATTCAGCCTTCTTTTGTCGCTTCGGATTTTCCATGGGTCAAGGATAGGCTTGGTAATACACGATCAAATAAGGCTTATCCATGGAAAACGTATTTAAATAACGGAATTGCTTGTGCAGGAGGCTCAGATGCGCCGATTGAAGAGGTCAATCCATTATTGGGAATGCAAGCTGCTGTGACAAGGAGATCAAACATTGATGGAAAAATATATGGTAGTCATCAGAAACTATCGGTCTTTGAAGCCATTTCTTTATATACAAAGGGGAGTGCAAACGTTATTGGTCATGCCCATGACCGTGGAATGATTAAGCCAAGCTATGCAGCCGATTTTACCATATTAGAAAAAGATTTGTTCAAACACGATCCTGACCTATTCCACGAAATAGAAGTGAAAGCAACCATCGTAGACGGAGAAATCATGTACGAAAAACCAGAGGCATAGCACCTCTGGTTTTTGTGTAAAAAGTATAAATTGCAGGTAACGTGTATTCTCGGTAAAAAAATAGGATATTAGTGCGGACATTTGTTCCGTTATTTGTGATAAAAGTGGCGATTTTAGGCTAATAGCGGACATCTATTCCGCTATTCATTGAAAATCACGCTTATTTTTACCGAAAGGGACCAAATAAGGGATTAAATGTCCGTCAACACCGAAAAACAGGTGATATTGCGCTAAATAACGCACTAAATGTCCGCTCAACAAACGTTAAAATGTTCATCAGTAGTTACCTTTTTTCTAATGAACCGTAGGATAACGTTCAACTTACAGGAAGGTTCGTTGGACGCGATCCCAGAAGGAATTGTTTTTTAATTTCACCGTTTTAATACGTTTATCACTTAACTGAATCGTTAAAGTTTGAATGTTTCTTATCGAATAAGCCTCATTATCAAGTCCTACGATCGGATAATCATTACCATCCTGTATCACTTCCAGACGTAATGTTCGATCTTGATTTAATACAAACGAAGAACCTAACGTACGATAGCGGTTATTATTTAGCGAAGCAAGCTCCGTTACTTGTAAACATGGGATTTTCGGATCAATCACTGCACCTGAAGTGGACTTGTTATAACCTGTACTACCTGTAGGTGTAGCTACAATTAATCCATCTCCACGGAAACGCTCGAAATGATTATCATCAATAAATACATCCATAACGATCGTTTTAATGATAGCTGAACGAATAGCGGCTTCATTTAAACAATGGAACGTTGACTGCCCATTGATGGTAACATCAATTACAGGGAAACGGCGAACTTCAATGCTATTATTTTTCATCGATTCCACCATCTCATCATATTGATCAATATTAAAATCACAGTACAGGCCTAATTCATCTGCATGTGTAATTCCAACGTATAAACAATCCTGACGAAAGTTCGTATGGCGGACAGCTTGCAAGAATTCACCATCACCTCCGACGCTGATTACAATATTAGCATCCTTTGGTTCTTCTACGATTTGGAAGCCTTGATTTTTAATATACTTAAATAACGGTTCCAATTTTTTAATAATTTCCTTATCTTTCTTATAATAAAAAAATAAATTACTTCTGTTGTCCATTTTTCTTGCCTCCTAACAAGCAATATGTATCTATTCTCATCTTATCATGGTTTCAAGAGCTATCCTATTGATAACTTTTGATTATTTTGTGTTGATTGTTACTACTTTATGATTATTCTAGTATTTACTCGTAAATAATAATGATGAGGTGAGAATATGCTGATTGTCTTATTAATGATTATTTTACTTCCTGTCATTATCATACTGTTTATTTTATCGAGATCACGAGTTTTTATATATATGGACTGGCAATGGGATGAAAATGATAAAAATGTCCAAATTAAAATCAGTATATTGCGTATTACTTTTTATCAAGAGACAATCGATCTCACCGAGTTAGATTTTCCATCACTAGAAACAGACGATAAAGTGGATATGAAAGAGATGTATCACGTTGTAAAGAGTGTGTTGAAAAAATCTAAAATAGAGAATATACATACAGATACAATTATTGCTACAGATGATCCATCTATTACAGCTTATCTATTTGTGTCCATCACAACTTTAGCCGAATGGATTAGGTCCCATTACAGTAATAATCGACATATTGAGCTCAATGTATCTGCAGATTTTGAACAAGAAACCATTCAATCAGTGGGTGAGTGCATGATATCGGTAAAATTGAGTAAGACTATCAAAGAAATGAAGAAAATGAAGAAATTGCGAAAGGAGTCAGAGAATAATGGAAGATAATAATCAGAATGTTCACCCGTTAGAAGGATTTATGAATTTAACGATGGAAAATTTGAAACAATTAATTGAAGTGGATACAGCAATTGGGAAACCAATAGAAGTTCCAGATGGCAGTATGATCATTCCTTTATCAAAAGTAAAATTTGGTTTTGCAGCTGGTGGTAGTGAGTTCGTTCCAGAAAGTCAAAAAAATCAACAAAGTGAAAAAGGTAAACAAGATGAAAAAAGTCAACAAGATAATCAATCAGACTCGATTATCCCGTTTGGTGGTGGTAGTGGTGGAGGTGTTGCGATTATTCCCTCAGCATTCTTAATAGCAAATAAAGAAGGTGTCCAACTCCTTACCCTAAATGAATCTTCAAGTGCTTATGAGAAAGTATTAGAGAAAAGCCCTCAAGTAATCGATCAAGTTTTGGATATGTTAAAACAAAGAAAAGATGGAAAGCAGCAAGGTAATGATATATAATGCTTCTCAGTAGACAATTTGATTTCACTGCCTTCATAATAAATAGGCAGTGAAATCATTTTGTATATTGATGGAGGGAAGAAAAGATGTCATTTGATATAGAGAAAGTTTTTTCAGATTTGGATCAATTAACATCTGCTATAGAAGAAACAGAAAATGAACCATATTTAGAAAGTTTAATTTTTGCTTTGCGTGCAATCCAAACAGAAGAACCACTAGAATTGCCTAATCCAAAAACAGAAGAAAGCTTAGCATCACTAAAAAAGTCATTTTTTCATGAAGATGTAACAAGTGAATCAATTAGAAAAGTCATTCAGCTAGCCTTAATCAAAGGGATGAAAGGATCTACACAACATCAACATGTTGTAACACCTGATTCTGTAGCCATGTTTATGGGCTATTTTATCCAAAAGTTAATGCCAGACACGAAACAGTTTCGTTTGTTTGATCCAGCAAGTGGTGCGGCGAATTTATTAACTGCTGTGGTTAATCAGGTAGAAGCGGATGTTACGGGATATGGAAGCGAAATTGATCCGACATTAATTCAAATAGCAGTAGAAAGTGCAAACCTGCAGAAAGTAGCAGTTGAATACTTTCATCAAGATAGCTTGACTCCTTTATTATTAGAACCGGTCGATACGGTTGTGGCAGACTTACCTGTTGGGTATTACCCAAATGATGAACAAGCTGCCAAATTTGAATTGAATGCTGATGAGGGACATGCATATTCCCATCATTTATTTATAGAACAAAGTATAATGTATACAAAAGAGGCAGGTTACTTATTATTTTTGATTCCTAATTTTCTTTTTACTAGTGACCAAAGCGATAAATTACAAAAGTATTTACGCAATAATGCCCACATATTAGCAATGCTGCAATTACCATTGTCAATGTTTTCTTCCGAGCAGCATGCTAAAAGTATATTAGTATTACAAAAGCACGGTAAAGACACAAAACCACCAAAACAAACATTAATGGCTCAATTGCCATCTTTTAAGGATGTCCATGCCACACATAACATTCTTAAAAAAATAGATGATTGGTTTAAATCAGAAAAATAAGAAAAGTCAGAAAATAAAAATTTTATGAAGCAAACGTTACCATTTGATATTCCTGTTGCAAACTTATTCTGACGGTGTTTAAATGGATATGGGAATGTTTGAACAGATGTAAAAACATTGATTCACTAGTCAGGATAAGTAAATGAAAGAATGAAAGGATTGAAAATGTTGCGTAAAATTTTAGCTGTTAACGCTGGAAGTTCTTCTCTAAAGTTTCAACTAATTGAAATGCCAGAAGAAAAAGTGTTGTCGAAAGGACTTATTGAACGTATCGGAATTGCAGATTCCGTTTTTTCTATTGAATTTGAGGATAAAGAAGATGAAGAGATAAGAGATATTCCTGATCATGCAGTAGCTGTTAAGCTATTACTTGATAAATTAACTTCATTTGGTGTCATCAAAAGCTTAGATGAAATAGATGGTATTGGACACCGTGTTGTACATGGTGGCGAGAAATTTAATGATTCAGTAGTAATAACTGAAAAAGTTATAGAGGATATTGAAGAGGTATCTGACTTAGCGCCGTTGCATAATCCGGCGAACTTGACAGGTATCCGTGCTTTTCGTGAAGTGTTGCCTGAAGTGCCTTCTGTTGCAGTGTTTGATACAGCATTTCACCAGACAATGCCTGAGCAATCTTATTTATATAGCTTACCGTATGAATATTATCAAAAATACGGTATCCGCAAATACGGATTTCATGGTACTTCACATAAATATGTCTCAGAACGTGCATCAGAATTAATGGGTGTACCTTTAGAACAACTGCGCTTGTTATCTTGCCACTTAGGAAATGGTGCAAGTATTGCGGCAATTGAAAAAGGAAAATCCATTGATACTTCCATGGGTTTTACACCTTTAGCTGGTGTTACAATGGGGACAAGGTCTGGAAATATTGACCCAGCGCTAATTCCATATATCATGGATAAAACTGGTCAATCAGCTTCAGAAGTGATGAATGTTTTAAATAAGAAAAGTGGTATGTTGGCTCTATCCGGATTTTCAAGTGACTTAAGAGATATTCAGGAGAAAGCGGAACAAGGTGACAAGCGTGCAGAATTAGCACTTCAAGTGTTTGCCGAAAGAATTCACAAATACATTGGTTCATATGCTGCAAGAATGCATGGCGTTGATGCTATCATCTTTACTGCTGGTGTGGGCGAAAACAGTGTAACTATTCGTGAGCGTGTATTAAAAGGATTAGAATTTATGGGTGTTTATTGGGATCCAAGTCTAAACAACATTCGTGGGAAAGAAACATTCGTTAACTATCCACACTCACCAGTAAAAGTAATCGTCATTCCAACCAATGAAGAAGTTATGATTGCCAGAGATGCAGTGCGATTAACTTAATAATCGTTGATATAACAAAGGGGTGGAATAATACAAATCCTCCTTATAATTTCTATAACTAAATGTAACGATCTTCTTTTTATGTAATGATAAATTATGTTGAAGGAAGGTCGTTTTTATTGATTGCTGGATTTTTATTTGGACTCCCTTTTAAGTGCGATAGAATTGTATTAATTGCTTCCCGATTTCCTTGATATCTTTTTTCTGTGCAAGCCTATAACCATTCTCCGTTAAATCATCCACTTTGCCCATTAACATATCTGGTATCCATTGCTTAAAATCAGACAAACATTTGCCCTTGTAAACTGTATCTCCATGCTTTAGCCATTTCGTATAAATCGGAATGTCTCGAACTAGTATGGGGATTCTAGCAGCCAATGCCTCAAGTAATACAATTCCTTCTGTTTCCTCGTTTGTTAAAAACAGAAACAAATCACTTCCACAATAGGCATCTTTTATTTCGTGTCTATCAACAAAGCCAGGAAAGTGTAAATTCGGTATATCTTGTTTCATAGCTCGTTTAATTTTGGCCGGTACCAGCTTTGAGTTGGTGTAACCAAACCAATAAAATTGGTATTCTGGTAATTGCTTGGCTAGCTCGATAAAATCTAATATTCCTTTTCGTTCCATAAAATGCCCTACAGAAATAATGACTTTTTCCTGATCTGTTAAATGATATTTTTTTCTAAATCGATTTCGTGCTTGACTTGTGCGAGTGAAAAAACTCATATCAATGCCATTTGACAGGCTGAAAATAGGCGGATTCAATTTATAGCTTTGTAATATTTGCTTTGCATATTCTGTAGGTGTGATCAATATATCTCCTCTGTTATAGCAAAAGGTGATCCATTTCTTAAAAATTGGTGCAATTAAATTGGACCCAATGAAGGAATTACGGAAATCCTCCATCGTAGAGTGTGCATAATATATAACCTTTTTTCCTTTTTGTTTAGCCCACCAACTCATAATGATGGAATTAGGGAAAATTGTATTAATGTGTACAATATCAAAATCCTCTTTATGATTATATGTATGTGGAATATTTAAAAGCTCTAAGGCTTTTTTTTGATGGCGAATTGCTTGACCGATCCCACTTTTACTTACCAGATTTAGAGAGCCTGTATATAATAACACTTTCATCAAATAAATCCCCCTTATTAAGTGAAAAAAGATACAAGGTTTCGGAAAATAAATTCAAGTCCAAAGCTATAAATGGCAATGGGAAGAGGTTTTCCAATCAGAATAATTGCTGTGAATTTGTTAAAAGACATCTTGGTTGTACCAGCGAGATAACAAAGAAAATCATCTGGTGCGATTGGCATAAAGATGGCGATCCCGAATAATATGGGGAATTTCTTATGTCCTACCCAGTTTTGGTATTTTTCCCTAAGCTTTTCCTTGAACAAGAGGGTTATCACAGAACGACCATATTTTTTTGCAATTAAAAAAGCAGCTATGGACCCTAAACAAATCCCAATATAATTATAAAGTAAGCCCATGATTGGACCGAAAATTAAAATACCGCCAAGACATCCTATTCCTCCAGGCACGATGGGGAAAACCACTTGCACTAATTGAAAGACAATAAATAATAGAGGCGCCCAAATGCCATATGGCGCTAAAAAGCTCTCCAAAGCTTTTTCTGAATAAAACAACTTTGTCTGTATTCCATATATGAAAAAAATGAGACATGCTAATAAGCTAAGAATAGTAAGTATATGATATACATATTTGATGGTTTTGGGATTGTATAAGTTCATCATTGGTTCATTCTGCTCTGCTTAAGATATGGGATTTTATGCTCGTTCTTAGGATTTGTGGCAATAGATTGACGATAAATGTTTTCTAGTTTTTTTGCAAAAGAAAGAGAAGAATAATGTTGAGCAGCCTCTTTTACCGCGCGTTTGGATAGCTGTTCATATAACTTCTCATCTGTGATTAGTGTATGTAGCTTTTCCCTAAAATGATTGAGCGAATGATATTGCCAGCCGTTAATGCCGTTGGTAATAACATTATCTAAACAAGGATCCTTACGACAAAGAGCAGGGACTCCACTTGCTAATGCTTCAATATAGGTTAAGCCCTGTGTTTCACTATTTGAAGCACTAACAAAAACATCTGCAATCTTATAATAAGTTGCAATTTTATCTGGTGGCACCATTCCTGTAAAAATAATACGATCTCGAATATGTAGTTTTTCTGTAAATTTCTCTAGCTGGTTGCGATGAGGGCCATCACCTACAATGAGTAGAGATATATTGGGATGATTAATTTTAGCGATGTATGTGAAAATTTCTTCTAAGTTTTTTTCCTTTGCTAGTCTTCCGACAAAAAGTAAAAGTTTTTGATCCGACGGAATACCAAGTCTTGCTTTGAGCCTTACTTTCTGATTAGGTTCAATTCCTTCTGTGAATTTATGTAAATCTATACCAGTAGGGACAACCATAATTTCTTTTGTTATACCATAACTTTTTAATAAAGAGTTTACTTTCTTGGTAGGTGCTATTACGTAAGTAGCGTTTTCAAGCACTTTTTTTGTGAAAATAGCTACCATTACTTTACCCCATTTTCGGTTTGGTGAAAAATAATGCGTGTAATCTTCATATACAGTATGGTAGGTATGCACGATCGGAATTTGAAGCTTTTTAGCAATGAATTTTGCAAGACGAAAGGTGCTGAATTCACATTGTGTATGGATCACATCTGGCTGCCATTCGATCAATTCTTTAAGATGTTTATCATTAGTGGATAAAGTTATTCTTGCTCCTGGATAAATTGTTCCAACACCAACAGAGCTAATAAAGGTTATATCCACTTTTTTATAGGATCTTTTTTGATTAGATAGTGTAAGTATACGGACTTCGTGACCTAGTCGTTCTAATTCTCTTTTTAGGTTGGCGATAGATGTTACTACTCCATTAATAACAGGAAAATACCATTCCGATGTGATTAAAATTTTCATTGTAATCCCCCAGTTTTCTGAACCATCAAAGAGAATTGGTTACTGATGATTCATGAGATAAAACAGATTTTCTCTGTTTATGGAGACAATTTTTGTCCTCATTTCCAAATAGTATAATATACTTATTTTAATATTGTATTAACTGAAGTTTAATTTTTTATGAAGCTTTCGTAGTAAGTATTAATTTTTGAAGTTGGGACAAGCACACATTCCTTTTTGAAAATGTGTGATGATGATGAAGCTTAACTGTATTAGTAAAAGAAGAGGGACATTTTCTTTCCGTATCTATATCACGGTGCAAATCGCCCGTAAACCCCCCAATGATGGAAGTCTCACTTTATGATAACTTGTCTACGTGTTTTTTGTAATGGGATGGAAATATAATTTGAAGTAAGAGATGAGGCGGATGTTATTTCGATGTAAATTAAAGTACTGTATAAAAAGCATTCATATGTCGTGTATTATGAATTTACTTCATATCAAAATGCTTGGATTTAAGTTCGAAGAATATAGTTGCCTTTTTGAGAGGTTAGTCCGATAGTCCATGAGATATGGATGTCTTTACGAGGTAAATGAGGATATTCGTCATTAGGATACATTACCTCGTGAAGCCATCCAATAAAACTGCTCGTGTTTTCATGATACGATTAAAATTAACTTCTAACCACCAACACATCACAAGAAGCATAGCGGGTGATACTTTCTGAAACGCTTCCAATCAAAAAACGCTCGACTGCATTCATACCTGTTGCCCCACAAATAATCAAGTCTGCCTCAAACTTCTTAGCGAGATCTTTAGGGATTTTAATTTTTGGTGAGCCAATTTCTACATGTGTTGTAATATCAGTTATCCCTCTTTTATTTGCTTTATCTTGATATTCATCAAGTAGGGTTTGAGCATAATTTTCTGAGCGAGCAGCAAGTGTTTGATCGTAAACTTCTGGTGCTACAGTTGTAATGGTTCTTGTATCAATCACATGTGCTAAAAACATTTTTGCATCATTTCTTAAGACGATATCAACTGCTTTCTTAAATGCTAGCTCTGATGCATCAGAACCATCTACTGCTACTAAAATGCGACTATATTCAAAAGTCATACTATCTCTCCCTTCACATCTATAGTTTTAGTATATCATGTATCCGCTTACATGTGAAAGTTCGAATAAATTTTTCTTATTATTCATATACCACTATTAACGATTTCTAAACCCTACACTATAAACATAACGAACCTACACAATATTAGAAAAAATGAAGACAATCATGTAACATATAAGATGTAAGAGAAGTAAGATTAAGGAGGAAAAAACATGGGACACGCCTTTATTACGGCTGGAACAAAAGGCTTAGGGTTAAAAGTAACAGAAGCATTTATCAAAAAAGGACATGCTGTTTCTATTACATATTTCAGAGATCATCAACGAGCGCAAGAAATGTTTAAAAAATTCCCGGACGCATCGATTGAGATCATTCAAGCTGATGTCTGTAAAAAAGATGACTTAACGAATGCTGTTAAAAAAGCCGTGGAAAGGTTCGGTACCATTGACTATTTAATAAATAATGCAGGGCCATTTATATTTGAGCGAAAAAAATTAATGGATCATACAGAAGAGGAATGGAATCAAATGATTCGCGGTAATTTAGATGCTGTTTTTCATATGTTAAAATTAACGATACCGGCAATGCGAGAGCAGCATTTTGGAAGGATAGTAAATTATGGCTTCCAGAGTGCTAATTCAGCAGCTGGGTGGATTAATCGAGCTGCCTTTTCAGCTGCTAAAGTGGGGTTAGTATCGTTGACGAAGTCTGTCGCATACGAAGAAGCAGAGAATGGAATTACATCGAATATGGTCTGTCCAGGCGACATTGTCGGAGAGATGAAGGAGGGATCGATCAAGGAAAGCAGAAAAAACAAAGATCCCAATACACCGATAGGGCGATCTGGAACGGGTGAAGATATAGCACGTACAGTAATGTTTTTCTGTGAAGAAGATGCAGATATGGCAACAGGTACAGTGGTAGAGGTTACAGGTGGATTAGATGTTATTCATCAACATCGCTAAAATTTTTTGAGAAAATTGAAACCTTTTTTTGAACTAGTTCGTATCTAACTATAACAACCCATTAAAGGAAGAAATGAGGTGCACCACTTGGGTTTCTTTTCAAAGTTATTTAATAAAAAGGAAAAGAAAGCAACAGTTAAAAAAAGAGATTTGCTTTCAATAGAAGTGGGGGATATTATTGAATATGACTTAGCTGATTATGAAGTAGTTGGTAAGATTAATTACCGACAAAACAATTATACATGGTACAGTTATCAGTTGTTAGGGGAAACTAAAACAATTTGGTTAGCTGCGGAGATGGATGATGAGTTAGAACTAGGTATTTATGAGAAAATCCAACTTCCTGAAGCAAATGATTTCCCTAATCAACTAGTATTTAATAACAAAACCTACTCGCTAGATGAAAGAGGTCAGGCTGAAGTAACTGGTGAAGGAAGAAGCAGTTCTTTAACGGGTCAACTTATTCGCTATGCAGAGTACTGTGATACTGATGAAGAATCTTTTATCAGTTTGGAAGAATGGGATAGTGATGTAGAGGCAAGTGTTGGTTATCCAATTGAAAATTATGAAGTTAAAATTATTGCAGGTTCACATTAATTATCACTAGGAGGAGTTTAGATGTTTCAATTTTTTAATCGTGTAAAAACAGTGGTTAGTTCAGAGTTGAATTCTATGTTAGATAAGGCAGAAGATCCGGTGAAAATGCTGGACCAGTTTATGCGTGATATGGAATCCGATATTAGAGAAGTAGAAGCGGCTGTAGCCAAACAGATCGCCAATGAAAAAATGTTAAAAAGAAAGTCAGATGATGCTCAAGCATTAGTTGAAAAACGTCAAGAACAAGCAGAAAAAGCTATTGAAGCTGGCAACGAAGACCTTGCTCGTCGCGCATTAGAAGACAAAAATGAACAAGAAACACAAGCAAATACGCTTCGTGAATCGTGGGAACGAGCTAAACGAGATGCAGATCAGCTACGTGAAAAATTAGATGATATGAAAAAAGAATATCAACAAATGCAACTGAAAAAAGATTCTTTAAAAGCAAGAGCAGAATCTGCTAAAACTCGTACGAAGATGAACCGGACGATGTCATCTATTGGTAATGATGCTTCGAAACAAGGATTTGAACGTATGGAGGAAAAAGTTCTTCAATTTGAATCAGAAGCAGATACAAGTGAAGATTTATCTTCTGCGAGCAAGTCACTAGATGATGAATTTGAAGAATTAGAAAAAAACGATGTCGATGACGAACTAGCAGCCCTTAAAAAGAAACTAGGAAAAGAGTAAACAGACATCAGGAAAAATGGGTTGTTCCATAAGTTAGTTTAAGAAATGAAGTAGCTAGCTTTTGGGACGCCCTCTTTCTACATGGATATATAGAAGTAAAGCAGGAGGTGATCTTGGAGTGAATAAAAAGATAGGTTTGGGTATTACCTTATTATTTTTTATTTTGCTTGTTGGTTGTAATTCAAATTCATTATCTAATTTATCTGCATTTGATGAATCCAGTGCTGTTTCAAAGGATGATCTGGAGGTTTCAGAATCAAAAGAAGATATAATCGACCAATTAAGAAGATCCAATAACTCAGATATCAAAGCACTTATTTCCAACAATTTTAATTTTGTGGATTCTGTTGTGGGAGAAGATACAACTGCAAATGTTTATGGTACGTTACTGTTCGAAGTAGAGGAATTAGCCGATCTATTTGCGGAGATTCAACAACCGAAGGAGATCAGTGATTTTATAGACGGTCAACAAATACTTGCTTACTCTGATTTTTTTATCGTCATAAAAGAAAGTGAAGAGTTAGCTAATGCAACATTTATTGAAGTTGCAAGCGAGCAATTTGTTCGTGAAAATTATTCACCTAATTTCTTAACTACATATTTTACTATCCGTATGCTTGACAGTTTCTTTGGTAATAATTGGGTGTCTAATAGAAGAAGTTACTGCAGTTCAAATGACTGCTACGGTGGTTACTCTACATCCCGTAGTTATAATAAGGGTGGAGTTACTAAAAATAGAGGTTTAGGGTCTTTTCGTGGAGGAGGACCTAGTACAGGAAAATAATAAAAAGGAGAGCTGAATAATGGAACCTTTTATTTCAACATTTATTTATTTTGTTGCAGCAATTATCGTTGTCATTATCGGACTTGTCATTTTTGAATGGCTTACAACCAAGTATAAAGATTGGGATCAAGTAAGAGATGGTAATCAGGCGATTGCATTATCCATAGCAGGGAAAATAATTGGTATTTGTATCATCTTATCATTCGCTATTTACCATAGTGTCGATGTAGTCGAAACACTGATATGGGGTGCATATGGCGTCATTTTACAATTAATAGCATATCTTATTTTTGAAGGGATAACACGTAAATTTTCTGTAGAGCAACAATTAAAAGATAATAATGTGGCAGTTGGTATTATTTCGTTAGCTGTTTCTGTTGGGTTGGCCTTTGTTATCGGATCATCAATCACATAATGCAGAAAGCCTGATCTTTTATTTTAAAGGTCAGGCTTTTCCAATCGTGACTATCATAGGAAGTGTGGAGTGGGCATGGAAGAAATTAAATTAAAACAGAGTCATTTTATTTATTGGGCGTCAGGAATAGTTTCTATATGCGGTATAATATTCGAAGTACTATTCGGTGCGCTAGGATCTTATATTTTAGGTGATGGAGTTAAACAGTATACGTTAACTATTTCTTTATTCCTTACAGGCATGGGGATAGGTGCAAGTTTGAGTGAAAGAGTAACGAAACATTTACTGTTATCTTTTATTTATATTGAATATCTTGTAGCATTGATTGGCGGTTTTTCCAGCTTTCTCATGTTTGCAGCAACCGCTTATTTTTCTAGTGGATCGGATGCCTTATTTCTTTATTCTATTACCTTAATCATCGGTGGACTAACCGGTGTAGAATTACCAATTTTAATACGGAAAGCAAATGAGATAGGTGTTACAATACAGAGGAGTACGGCAAGAGTGTTATTTTCTGATTATGCCGGAGGTCTGATTGGCGGTTTATTATTTGTTTTCTTATTAAGACCACAGTTAGGGATGGTGAAAACCGCTTTTTTAGTTGGTTTGATCAATCTTTCGGTAGCATTAGTTGTTCTATATTTGTTTCGTAAGGAGTTAATCAGAAAGACGTTGCATGGAATAATTGGAGGAATTATTGCTCTCTTGTTAATAGCTGGCTTAATTTTTGGCGAAACATTGGTTTTATCCTTTGAACAAAAACTTTATAAAGACCCTATTATCCATTTCGAAGAAAGTCAGTATCAGAAAATTGTTGTGACAAAGCAAAACGAAGACATTAGATTGTATCTTGATGGTGGCCTGCAATTGAGCTCAATTGATGAACAGCGTTACCATGAAGTGCTAGTTCATCCCACGATGGCTTATTCCAAAAGTCATGAAGAAGTATTGGTGCTCGGCGGTGGTGATGGTTTAGTTGTGAGAGAATTATTAAAATATCCAGACATCAACAATATAACATTGGTTGATTTAGACCCCGCAGTAATAGAACTGGCAAACACGAACCCGCATCTTCTAGAGTTAAATGACCATTCGTTACAGGATGACAGTGTATCGGTTGTGAATCAGGATGCATTTGAATATTTGGAAGAGAGTGAAGATTGGTATAATACCATTATTGTGGATTTGCCTGATCCCAATAATGAAAGTCTCAATAAGTTATATACGAAAGAATTTTATTCTCTTGTCCGCAATCATTTACGTCCAGGAGGTGCGGTCATGGTTCAAGCGACAAGCCCTGTTTTTGCTCGTGAAGTATATTGGACCATATCAAATACGGTCGCTTCAACTGGGTTAAAGGTAGAAAATTTTCATGTCGATGTTCCTAGTTTTGGTAATTGGGGATTTGTAATGGCAAGCAGGGACCCGATTAAGGTAGATTCATTAAAGATTGAGGTGGAAACAAGATTTCTGACGACTGAATTGTTACATAGCTTAACCGTATTTGGCAAAGATGAAGACGAAAACATACTGGACAAAAACGGGAATCAGAAAGAATTAGAAGTGAATACATTAATTAACCCTAGACTGATAGATATATATGAAAATTCTTGGCAATATTATTAATGCATGTTTAAATAATCCATAAATGGGAAAAAGGATATAGAATAATTTAGTAAAAAGGAGTGCATATTTGCATGAAAGTATCTTTCCACGGACAATCCTGTGTCAAAATCCAAACTTCCGAACATACTATTTTAATTGACCCTTTCATCTCAGGAAATGGAACGAGTGATTTAGATCCAGATACACAAGAACCGGATGTAATTCTGTTAACACATGGACATAATGACCATGTAGGGGATACTGTTAGCATTGCACGACGAACTAATTGTCTTGTCGTGGCACCAAACGAATTAGCTGTTTACTTTGGGTCTAGAGGATTGAATACACATCCAATGCATATAGGTGGTGCACATACATTCGATTTTGGAAAAGTGAAATTCACTCCTGCCTTCCATGGTTCTATGTTTGAAGATGACGAAGGAAACAAAATATATGGTGGTATGCCTGGAGGTATTTTATTCTTTGCAGAAGAAAAAACGATCTACCATGCAGGTGATACAGGCTTATTTTCTGATTTGAAATTAATAGGTGACATGAATAATATTGATTTAGCCTTTCTACCAATTGGTGATAACTTCACAATGGGGCCTGAGGATGCATTAATTGCAGCAGACTGGGTCCAAGCAAAGCAAGTTGTGCCAATGCACTACAACACATTCCCGTTAATTGAACAAGATGGAGAAGCATTCTGTAACCAAGTAAAAACAGGAAAAGGCGTTCACTTGAAACCAGGAGAGTTTGTAGAACTATAAGCGAAGAAAAGGTCAAAGCAAAATGCTTTGACCTTTTGTGTGACATATAAATAATAGCTATTAATAGTGCTGATCGTCAGTAAAACCCCCACTTCAAAGGGAGTAAATCAAAGAAACTAAGTGGGTGATAACGGACACTAACCATCAGTGGGGGGGCAAAAACCTACTGATGGAAGTCTCACTTTATTAATACAGATAATTAAAAGGTTATAAAACAGTATGGATTGATCATTTGATGAAAACAAGAAATACATAATATCTCAAGAAAAAATTGAATATTACCACGAACAACTGTATAATTATTATAGATGAAAAAATACTAGTACAGATGAAAGAATGGTGAGCAACGATTGGCTACAAAACATGAACAAATTCTATCCTTTATTGAATCCTTAAAAGTTGGAAATAAAATATCTGTAAGGCAAATTGCAAAAGAGCTTAATGTAAGTGAAGGAACAGCTTATCGTGCCATTAAAGAAGCAGAAAACAAAGGTCTGGTTAGTACCATTGAACGTGTTGGAACCATTCGAATTGAACGTAAACAAAAAGAGAATTTTGAAAATCTAACCTTTGCCGAAATTGTGAGTATAGTGGATGGACAAGTACTTGGAGGCAGAGACGGCTTATACAAAACTTTAAACAAGTTTGTAATTGGTGCGATGAAGCTTGATGCGATGATGCGCTATACGGAAAAGGATGCCCTTTTGATAGTTGGTAATCGTACAGAAGCCCATCAATTAGCATTAAAAGAAGGCGCCGCAGTTCTTATTACTGGTGGATTTGATACGGACGATGAAACAAAGCAACTAGCAGATCAAAAACAGTTACCTATTATTTCAACTAGTTATGATACTTTCACCGTAGCAGCGATGATTAACCGAGCTATCTATGATCAGCTAATAAAAAAAGAAATTGTTTTAGTCGGTGATATTTATACCAAAGTTGAAGATACATATTTTTTAATGACAAAAGACGAGGTTGCCAAATGGTATGAATGGGAAGAAAAAACAACTCATAGTCGTTATCCTGTAGTTGATGACAAAAATAAGGTTGTCGGGATTGTTACTTCCAAAGATGTCATTGGGCGAAAGATGGATATGTTAATTGAAAAGGTTATGACCAAAAACCCACTAACTGTGATGAAGGAAACATCACTGGCATATGCTGCACACATGATGGTGTGGGAAGGTATTGAAATTATGCCTGTTGTTGATCATCACCACCACCTTGTGGGTCTTATATCTCGTCAAGATGTGTTGAAAGCACTTCAACATATTCAAAAACAACCACAAGTTGGAGAAACGATCGATGACATCGTTTCGAATTATTTTGATCATTCGCCAACAGATCCAAATCATTCTACTTATCATGCTGAGATTACTCCTCAAATGACGAATCAGTTAGGAACTTTATCATATGGAGTATTTGTTTCTTTTGTCATTGAAGCGGCTCGCAGAATGCTGCGACATCAGAAGAAAGGTGACTTAGTTGTGGAGAATATTACGGTTTATTTCATTAAGCCTATTCAATTAGAAACAACTGTTACATTCCAACCCAAAATTATCGATGTAGGTAGAAAGTCAGCTAAGGTAGATATTGAAGTATTTCATGAGAAAAAAGCAGTTGGTAAAGCGCTGCTGATGGCACAATTAATCGACCGCTAAACGAGAAATAGGAATATTACCAGCAGTGTTTCCAAACCCATCATCCATTCTTAATGGCACCGGTAATACAAACTGCGAACCAATGAAAATTCGTCTTTGTATAGCTTTTTTCGACTCTAATTTATAAAGCCTGCTTGGAAACGCTCCGGCAGAATACTGCGCTTTTACCCAAAGGGCATAAGTTAACATCTGCTTAAGCAATCTTTCGCAGTGTATCCTATACCGTGGGATCGGCTTCAGCTTTTGCTGTCCCACAGGAGTCTCCTTATTCTGCCTACGCTAATAACATTATAAAAGCAAATTGCTACAGCAATTTGCTTTCCTTAGAACGTTATTGATTGGATTGTGCTCGTTTTTGATATTCTCCTCTATAGTGGATCAGACGTTTAATACCACCATATCCTTGGACAATACCAAAGAAAAGAAATACGAGTGTAATATATAACGCAATCTGAGTTTGATAAAATAAATATTGATTCACACCAAAGAAACTTATAAAAATACCCAACGCTATTCGAGCTTTTGCATTTTTAATTTCTTGCGTGAGTGGATCATGATCCCTCATTATCATTACTTTATAATAAATATACATAATAAACGATAATACAATCATAATTGGGAAAATAACCATAATAAAACCTCCAAAAACATAACAAACTATGTGCTAGATAAGTGAGACTTCCATCAGTGGGGGTAGCACCTACTGAATGGTCAGCGAAAATTATCAAGGTTTTAATGTCCATTATTCTCCTTTTAGCTTAATGGAGTTGCTTGAATCTTGAAGTGGGGATTTTACGGACGAATAGAACCTTCATAAAAATACCTTTCTATTGTATCGTGACTATAATAGAAATGCTAGACAAAACCCTTATAACCATCGTGTCCAATAAGATTATAGGTGCTAACTAATTCAGTTAGCACCAACATTAGCCCCAGTAATTCTTTAACTTAACACTGATACTGCAATTTCTTCAACTTCCTTTAAAGTGTAAGTGTACCTTATAAACCATTTCGACAGTGTTACCTAATCTGTCTACAACAGTTTATAGCGCTTTTCCTTTTCTTAATCCAGTATATGCTAACGAAAAATTAGTCTATTGTTTGTTGTGTTAAAATATTTAATTTTTCCAGGTGTAATGAAGTTTTCTAACTTACTATCTTTTTTTATATTCATCTTTTTGAATCTGTTTCGTGGTACGATCTCATCATCTAGATGTAATTAAAAGGAGCGCAGTGGAAAAGCGCTCCTTACAATGATAATATGAGAATAAAATAGTTCTATAAAAACAAGTAATTCAATATGCGCTTTATACATGATTATCATCTTTTTTGCAAAATTGCCTTAACTTTGCAAAGAAGTCCTCAAGGATAAAGCGAGAGTCAATCGACTCATACACTTTGATCGGTCGATATTTATCTGAATGAATATAATTCATATTTTGACCAAGGACTGGGGCAGGCTTCCATATCCATTTACCACAATCAGCAAATAATAATACACCAACGGCTGGGGAATCACCAAGTATACGGTATTCGGAAGGTCTTGACACGCTTTTATTGTTAAAATTAATAACTTGTTCTACTAGATATTTGCCTATTTCCCCATTTGAATATATTTTTTCAATAAGTTCTGCATAGCTAACAGGCATCATACGATAGACATTTCTAGGTATCTGCCATAATTCTAGACTAGATTTAAATATAACGTTTGCTGCATGGATATCGTTTGATAAATTATATTCGCGTCCTCCAGAAGGCCAATCTCTTCCCCCGATCCAAATAACCTTAATGTTTTTTTTAGCAATCTCTGGTTCTTTTAGTAATGCAGAGGCCATATCTGTAAGTGGTCCCAAAAATGCTATATGAAGAGGACGACTATCCTCTTTCATGGCTTCTTCAATAATTAACTCTGCTCCAGGAGAGTCAATAGGTGTTGATTCATCAGGCATAGCATTTGCTGCCCCATTTTCAACGCGAAATTTTCCATCTAATTTCATTAAGTTTAAAAGTAACATTGTTTCGTCATAACTGTCTTGTAAACTTGTTTTTGATTTTTGATTACCGAAATGGGCAGGAATAATTCCATGGAGTTCAAAAGAAGAGGTTAGGATTGCATGCACTATCGCAAACTGATCATCAACTTCATTCTTAGCATCAGTATTAATAATAACTCTTGTTTTTTTCTCATCAGGTATAGTAAAGTCCATTTTCAAGAAACCTCCATCAGTTCATTTTAGCCTCGAAATAATTCGATTTCCTTGCTTCTCCAATATAAGAGTAAGTTTTTAAAATTAATTTACATACTTCTACACCACTTATCAAAATTCCTGCAAATACATAATAATTTATAAGGTTGAATGAAGAATTAGAAAACCAAGAGCGCAAAGATGATATGGTTAATGTGATTCATGATTTACTCAAACACTTGATAGCATAACAATTAATGAAAATCCAGAAGTCGATACGGATATCACTGAGTAAGAAGGACAATAGCTAACATTACAAGTTCTAGTTAAGAAACTGAATAAAAATTAAGCACCTACCTATTCGATAGATGCCTTAATCCCTTATCAATTCATCTACCCACGTATTATTTTCATTCCCAAAACTAGCCTCAATTTCCTTTGGTTTTATACTTATTTATGTATTTGCGTTTTAGAACGATTCATAGTAAAGTGTTGATACAATGGGATTTTTTAGTTTTTAATTATCCATTCTGCATGATGAAAATCTTATCGTAACTATAAAGAATTGCTAGTGAAAAAATAATAGGAACTTTAAAAGGAGTAGTATATATGCCAGTAATGTCGCAAATATTTGAGAAAATAAAACAATACGATACAATTATCATTCATCGTCATGTTCGTCCAGACCCTGATGCATATGGGTCACAAAATGGACTAGCAGAGATAATTAAAGCAAGCTTTCCTGATAAATATGTATATGTAGTTGGTGAAGAAGAAAGCTCATTATCATTCTTAGCAACGATGGATGATATCAAAGATGAGCTTTATTTAGAATCGCTTGTTATTGTGTGTGATACGGCAAATCAGGAAAGAATTTCGGATCAACGCTTCGAACAAGCGAGGGAAGTTATAAAAATTGATCATCATCCAGTGGTCGATGCTTACGGAGATGTCCAATGGGTGGATGTAGAGGCGAGTTCTACTAGTGAAATGATTTATCATTTCTATAAAGAACAACAAGACAAAGGTTTAAAAATGACGGATAGAGCTGCTTTTCTTTTGTATAGTGGGATAGTTGGTGACACTGGTCGCTTTTTATTTCCGAGTACTACCGAAAGGACTTTTCAATATGCATCAGAGTTAGTTGCTTATGATTTTGACCGTTCAGAGATGTATGAAGAAATGTACAAAACAAACTTAAATATTGCCAAACTGAAAGGGTATATTCTTCAAAATATTAGCGTATCAGAAGCTGGTGTAAGCTATGTGAAATTAACAAAGGAAATTTTGAAACAGTTTAATGTAACAGCATCTGAGACTAGTTCAGTTGTAGGAGTTTTAGGAGATATTGAGGGGATTAAAGTATGGGTTATCTTTGTTGAAGAGGAAGATGTTATTCGTGTTCGACTCCGTTCTAAAGGACCTGTTATTAATCAGGTAGCAGCAAATTATGAAGGTGGCGGACATCCCCTTGCATCCGGAGCAAAAATTCATAAATGGGAAACAGTAGACACCGTTTTAGCTGATTTAGAAGAAGTGTGTAAAGAAAAGTAATCTGTAAGAAGTTCATTTCTCAAGGTCTGATGTTGAAGTGGGACCTTGAGAAATGATGTTTCTTATGATTCTGCCATTTTTAACTTGATAGATAAATATAATGTTTCGCTTATAATGATTCTTTTGACCTCTGCTTGGAATCTGAAATCATCAATATTGATTGTTTTGTTTTCGATGGTCCCAAGAAGCAGATCTATAGAACCGACAATATCATCAACGCTTTTGCCTACGGCGTGTGCCGCCTCTTTGCGAATCGCTTCTTCTAATTGTCGAATCATTATCCTGTCACTTTCAATGTTTAACTCTTCAAGGTTTAAAAATTCAATATTTATTTCAGTAACTTGCAATCCTTTTTTGGTTTGCTGGTCAAGTGCTTCGTGATTTTTTCGTAAATTTTCATAGTCTAATTTGAGGTCTTGAAGATCTCCTCGCAATGCCAGGTTTTCTTCTATCCACTTTTCTTGTAATTCTCCAAACATATAAATGAAAATTATATAGCCAATAATCGTACCAATAGCAACACCGGCCAGAAATCGTTGCCATGAAGGACGTTTATGATACGGAGGAATGTGCATTATTGTATCTCCTCTTGAATAAGCCATTCAATTACTAATAATGCAGTATGTGCACCGCCCATTGCGGTAATAATCAGTAAAATTTGTTTGACTAAATCAATGGTAGATCCTTCGTAAATACCTCTTTCAAAATTATAAATGGCATCAAAAGTACCCCCGATCGCTGCGACAATAGCCCAGATCCGTAAATTTTTGGCAATCCGGCTTATATGTGTGAATGGGGCATCGCCTGATAGAAATGCTCCTATACTGCCAATTATGGATCCACCAATCATTACACCAAAAGCGATAAAATAACATTGAATCATCGTTGCCATGAAACGTTCTTCCATCCACACCCCTCCCGGAAAAGAAATTATACCTCAATAAAATATATGGTAAACTTGTCTACTATATGTTTACTAACTTACAAGTTGTAAAAGGTCTGATATAATAAAGGAACAAAACATTTGATCGCATTGCATAGGAGGTGAGAATATGCCGCATTCTTCCGCACTACAAATCAAAAGTGGTTACTCTTTAATGAATAGTACCATCCAAATAGCACCATTGGTAAAACAGGCGAAAAACTATGGTTATCAACATCTTGCATTGACGGACGAAGGAATCATGCACGGATCGATCCCTTTTTATCAAGCGTGTAAGAAGGCGGGTATTAATCCGATTATTGGGCTCACCTATCACGTTGAATTCAATGAGCAGCCGGTTGAGATTATCGCTTTAGCTAAAAACGTAACTGGATATCAGCATTTGTTGCAGATAAGTACAAAGCTGCAGCACGGTGAAAAAATGAGTCTCCATATGTTGGAGGACTACGATGAATCTGTTGTAACCATTTTCCCTGGTGAACAATGGCAAGTAGAACAAATAGAATCTAATCTACAACAAATCAATTCTAATTGTGATTTGAATAATGTTTATCTTGGTGTATCGGAAAATATGATCAATCACCGAAACATACTTGAACAATTGAATATAAAAAAGCTTGCCTTGTCAGATGTAAGGTACCTGAATAAGCAAGATGTGGTTGCTTATAGTAGTTTGAGGGCCATTGATCAAGGTGTAAAATGGCACAAGGAAATGGTCGAGGAATTGGAAGGTACATATTTTAAATCGCCTGACGAGCTTGAAATAGCTTTTCGAACATGGCCTGAGTTACTGACAGAAACGGATCAATTGGCAAAACTGTGTCACATTGAGCTTCCGTTAGACCAAAGGTTATTACCCAAGTATCCTGTTCCAGATGGTAGGCATGCTGACCAATATTTAGAGGAACTATGTGAAAAGAATTTAATGAATAAATATTCACGTGTGACAGACGAAATTTCCGAGCGTCTTCATTACGAAATCGACGTCATTCAATCGATGGGGTTTAGTGATTATTTTCTCATTGTTTGGGATTTTGTAAATTACGCAAAAGAAAATCAAATTATGGTGGGACCAGGTCGTGGATCTGCAGCTGGATCACTTGTATCTTATCTTTTAGGTATTACAGAGGTCGATCCAATTAAATATGACTTGTTATTTGAACGGTTCTTAAACCCGGATCGTGTTACGATGCCAGATATCGATATTGACTTTTCAGATGAGAAGAGAGATCAGGTAATTCGTTATGTCGTAGAAAAATATGGTGCAGATCACGTGGCGCAAATTATAACTTTTGGTACATTTGCGGCGAGGTCTTTGTTACGGGAGCTTTTTAAAGTTTTAGATATTCATGATAATGATCAGACATATATTTTAAAATCATTGCCAAAAGATAGTAATAGTACCATTGCGGCATTGTTAAACCAAACATCGGAATTAGTTGAGTATGTGAAACAGTCTGACCAACTAAAACAGTTATTTAAAATCGCTAACCAGCTTGAAGGGCTTCCTCGTCATGTATCGACACATGCGGCAGGAGTAATTATAAGTGACCAAGAGATGACACAACACGTTGCAACGATGCCATCGCAAAGTAATGTCGCATTAACGCAATATCCAATGAATGATTTGGAGAAAATCGGTTTATTAAAAATTGATTTTCTTGGGTTACGTAACTTAACATTAATTGAAAAGATTGTTAAGCAAATTGAATTCCATTATAAGAAATATATTTCCATAGAAAACATACCTTTTGATGATGAAAATACTTACAGACTATTACAAAAAGGTGAAACAAATGGCATTTTCCAATTGGAATCACAGGGGATGCAAAAAGTGTTACGGGAATTACGCCCAAGTAATTTTGAAGATATCGTAGCAGTAAATGCATTGTACCGACCAGGTCCTATGGAATTTATTCCAACATATATTGAACGTAAACATAAGAAGAAGGAAATACCTCATCTTCATCCTGATTTGGCATCGATATTGGAAAAAACATATGGAGTGCTCGTCTACCAGGAACAAATCATGCAAATTGTTCATAAAATGGCTGGTTTTACATATGGTGAAGCAGATATTCTTCGACGGGCAGTCAGCAAGAAAGATAAAACACTTCTAATGGATAATAAGCAAAAATTCATCAATGGAAGCTTAAAAAATGGGTATAACAACCAGACGGCAGAAGAAGTGTTTGATTGGATTGTTCGTTTCTCTAATTATGGATTTAACAGAAGTCATGCGGTTGCCTATAGTGTCATTGCCTATCAATTAGCATATTTGAAAGCAAATTATCCTGTTGCATTTTTTATAGAAATGTTAAGCATGAACATGGGAAACACCGAAAAAATACAAATCTATTTACGAGAAGCTAAAAGCAGAAATATAGAAGTGTTGCCACCATCTATTAATCAAAGTATTGGTAAATTCAAAGCTGAAAAAGGTGGCATTAGAATTGGTTTAAATATTATAAAAGGGATAGGATTTCAAGCTGTACAAACCATATTGGATGCGCGTAAGAATCAACATTTCAAAAATTTATTTGATTTTTGCTTAAGGGTGCCACTGCAAAAAATCAACCGTACGATTATTGAATCGCTGATTTTAGCTGGTGCATTTGATGAATTGCATGACAATCGTGCCACCCTTTTAGCAAGTCTTGATGAAGCTATGGAACAAGGTGAATTATTTAGAGAGTTTGATGACCAGATTCACTTTTTTGAAGGGGATCTAGCTCTAGATGTTACCTATACAGAGACAGATCAGTATCCAATTATGAAACAACTGATGATGGAGAAAGAAGTGATAGGATTCTTTGTATCTACACATCCATTAGCTCAGGTACGTGATAAAATTCGCAAATATGGATATGTTTCGATCCAACAATCACACTACTTAAAGCAGAAAAAAACAAAAATGGCTGCAGTGGTTCAATCTTTAAAAGTGATTCGAACCAAAAAAGGAGAGTCCATGGCTTTTGCAACACTCTCAGATGAATCAGGTGAAATCGACGCTGTATTGTTTCCAAATGTATTCCGGCAAGTAAATCATTGGCTTGAAGAAGATGGTTTTGTATTTGTGGAAGGAAAAATAGAAGAACGGAATGAAAAAAAACAAATGATTGTTAATGATGTACAGCCCTATCAATTGGAAGAAAAGCAACTAACTACTGACAGTGTTTATATTAAAGTAGTAGATGGAAAAGAGGAGCCGTTGGAGAAACTGGAAGAGTTAGCAACAAAATATCCAGGAGCTTCTACCGTTTATCTTTACCAAGAGAAGCAGCGTAAGTTGTTTAAATTGTCGAGTCATTATAATCTGGATAGTGCGTGGAATGTCGTCAAAGAATTAAAACAATATTTTGGAAATGACAATGTAGTGATTAGGCATTCTTCATAGAAGGGTGCCTCTTTACATCATCTTTTGATCTGATATAATGTAATAGTTAATTGGTCTGACCAGTAAAGACGGCAACAGGGGGAAAGTGATGTCAGAGCGCATTAAAGTGTATCAGCAAGTACTAAGTGAAATTCAACGTCTTATCAAAGAAGATGGTTATTTACCTGGAAATAAGCTGCCGTCTGAAAGACAGCTATCTTTACAATTAGATGCAGCTAGATCCTCTGTTAGAGAAGCTTTAAGAGCCATTGAATTGTTAGGGATTATCGAAACAAGGCAGGGGGAAGGTACTTACTTACGAGATTATCAAACGTACCATGCCGTAGAGCTGTTAGCTTCATTTGTCTTACAAGATTCTCAGATACAAGTAGAACTGCAGCAAGCTAAAAGAGTGTTGGAAAATCATGTGTTATCAATTGACTCACTTTCAGATCAACAGCTACGACGATTGATGGAGATTTTAGATAATTCTTCTTTATCAAAAGAGGAGAAACACCATCAGTTTTTTCTTGCTTTTTTTAAAGCTAATGGCAATCAGCTATTGTTGAAAATTTGGTGTCTTATGCAAGACTTTTCTGAGAATATTGAGCAAGATGTTTATCCTGATCAATATTATTATGATATGGTAAAAAAATACAAAAAAACAATTGAATAAGAGATTTTAGTTTCGAATACATTGTAGTGTAATGAAGAAGGAGGAATCTTCCTTGTTGAAAGATTTGTTTGGAAAAAAGAAAAAATATGCGTCTATCCCTGGCGAGAACGCCAAAAAGGATGTACCAGAAGGTTTGATGCAAAAATGTGGTGGATGCAAAAAAATATTTTATCAGAAAGAACTAAATAAAAATTTAAATGTTTGTCCTGAGTGTGGCCATCATCATCAAATTTCTGCTTATGACCGTATTAACAGTTTGTTCGATGAAGGAAGCTTTGTGGAATGGGATAAGGATTTGTTATCACAAAATCCACTTCAGTTTCCTCAATATGAAGAAAAACTGGAGAAAGATAGAGAAAAAACCGGTTTAAATGAAGCTGTTGTCACTGGTGAAGGCAAAATACACGAGAAACGAACTGCGATTGCTATCATGGACTCTCGTTTTAGAATGGGTAGTATGGGGTCTGTTGTAGGCGAGAAAATCGCTAGAGCAATTGAACGTGCACGTGAAGAAAAAATGCCGATCATTATTTTTACTGCTTCAGGTGGAGCTCGTATGCAGGAAGGGATACTAAGTCTTATGCAGATGGCCAAAACGTCAATTGCCATTCAACGTTTGCATAGAGAAAATGGTTTATTTATTTCTGTGATGACAAATCCTACAACGGGTGGAGTATCTGCAAGCTTTGCTTCGATTGGAGATTACAATTTCGCAGAACCAGGTGCATTAATCGGTTTTGCTGGTCGAAGAATAATCGAACAAACCATTCGTGAAAAATTACCGAAAGATTTTCAAACCGCAGAATTTCAGATGAAACATGGACAAGTTGATAAAGTAATACACCGTGCGGAGATGCGAGATACGTTAGCAACGATATTGGACATCCATGGAATTGGAGGTGACACAGTTGAAACAAGTGCTGGAGTTTGAGAAACCTGTTATTGAATTACGTGAAAAAATTGAAGAATTAAAAGCAATGACCATGGATAGTGATATTGATTTATCTGATGAAATTAGCAAAATGGAAGATCGATTAGCTAAATTAGAAAATGATATATACGGAAAGTTACAGCCATGGGACCGTGTGCAAATCGCCCGTCATGCAGAACGTCCTACATCATTGGACTATATAGAGCAATTATTTACTAATTTTATTGAATTTCATGGAGATCGTTTATTTGGCGATGACGAAGCGATTGTTGCAGGTATTGCCAAGTATAAAGGGAAACCTGTTACGGTTATTGGTCAACAACGCGGTAAAAATACTAAGGATAATATTAAACGTAATTTTGGTAGTCCCCATCCTGAAGGATACAGGAAAGCACTGCGCCATATGAAGCAAGCAGAAAAGTTTAATCGGCCTATCATTACCTTTATTGATACGAAAGGTGCTTATCCAGGAAAAGCTGCAGAGGAACGAGGACAAAGTGAAGCCATTGCAAGAAACTTGATGGAGATGGCCGGAATCCAAGTACCAATTATATGTATTGTGATCGGTGAAGGTGGAAGCGGTGGTGCGTTAGGTATTGGAGTAGGAGACAGAATTCACATGTTAGAGAATTCTACTTATTCCGTTATATCACCAGAAGGAGCAGCCGCATTGCTCTGGAAAGATTCAGGACAAGCAGAAAAAGCTGCAAAATCATTGAAAATAACAGCACCTGATTTAAAAGAATTAGGTGTAATTGATGAAGTCATACCCGAACCACTTGGCGGTGCACATCGAGATTTGGTAACTCAAGCATTAAATATCAGCAAAGTATTAGATGAATCATTACAAGAATTAGAAGGGGAAAATGAAACATCATTACTCGACAAACGCTGGGAAAAATACAAACAAATCGGCGAAGTACATTCATCAATAGAAAAAATAGAAGTCTAAATACAAACCTCTCCATCTATAGGAGGGGTTTTTCTAATGTGTGTGAAAATGGTCCAGAAAATACATAAACTGCGTTTAGGTTTGCTTGCTACCGTTCTTTAATGGATGAGTGCTTGATCGTCGCTGCGGAAAAATACTCCCTTTCACCCAAGGGTAAAAGTGCAACATTTACTCTAGCCAAGAACGCTTTCGTAGTGTTTTCTATGCCGTAGGGCAACATTTCAGCAAGGGAACTACTTGAATAAGCATCTTTGCTCCCTTGCACCGAGGAAGCCTAATACGAAGCATTACTAGAAGACGCAGGTGCATCACGCGAGCTCTTCAGTGTTGCTGATTCGAAGAGCAGGACGATCAAGTGTTGGCGTTGGTCACAGGACGTGGCCGCTTTTAGCCGACCCACAGGAGATAAAAAGACAGAAAATCCAAGAATATAGTTCCATAGGTTCTATACTTTCAATAAACAGAACACAACGTCTAGCGTAGGCAGAATACGGAAACTCCTGTGGGACAGCGAGAGCTGAAGATCCACTTGGTAAAGTGGGTTCTTTACCAAGTTAGCTGAAGCCGAGCCCGCGGAAAGCGCAGTATTCTGCCGAAGCGAATATCAGCACTAATCATCAATCAGAATGCAAGAAAGCAACATCAAGAGAATTTTCACTAGTTCGCAGTATTTATCTATATCGAATTAAACAAAGTAAAATTGGGAGTTTTCTTATATTTGATAAACAATCATTGTTGGGTAAAAAAACAAAAAAGCTTTCAAAGTTAATAGAAATACGCTAAAATTATAATGTTAAGGGGTGAGTTTCGTTTTTATTTCATGTATAATCTTAGGTGGAATTCCTATATAGTTTAAAAGAGAGAAAAGATGGGGAGAAATGTTGTAGGACAATTTATTTTGTTAATGAGGTGATTTATTTGAAAAAAATTGGTGTATTAACAAGTGGTGGCGATGCACCGGGGATGAATGCAGCGGTTCGTGCGGTTGTTCGTAAAGCAATCTATCATGAATTAGAAGTTTATGGCGTTTACAACGGATATGAAGGACTTATGGAAGGTAATATAAAAAAAATGGAGTTAGGTTCTGTTGGGGATATCATTCAACGTGGTGGAACAATTCTGTATTCTGCACGCTCGGAAGAATTTAAGACAGATGCCGGTCAACAAAAAGCAATTGAACAAATGAGAAAAATTGGGATAGAGGGACTCATTGTCATTGGCGGAGATGGGTCGTTTCGTGGTGCAGAAAAATTAACCAAAAAAGGGTTCCCATGTATTGGTGTTCCAGGTACTATCGATAATGATATTCCAGGTACTGACTATACAATCGGCTTTGATACAGCTTTAAACACAATCGTCAATGCAGTGGATAAAATTCGTGATACAGCTACTTCACACGAACGTACATATGTAATTGAAGTAATGGGAAGAGATGCGGGAGACTTAGCGTTATGGGCAGGTCTTGCAAATGGTGCGGAAAGTGTTATTATTCCCGAACAAGAAGAAAGTTTTGAAAGTGTAGTAGGTAAGCTGAAACGCGGTCAAGAACGTGGTAAAAAACATAGTATCATCATTCTGGCAGAAGGTGTCGGCAGTGGTGTTGACTATGGAAAACGTATAGAAGAAGAGACTCAAATGGACACACGTGTAACGGTCTTGGGCCATATTCAACGAGGTGGTTCACCTTCCGGATATGACCGTGTATTAGCAAGTCGCCTAGGTGCAAAAGCAGTAGACTTATTAATGGACGGAATTGGCGGTCGTGTGGTTGGTGTAATAAATAATGTTGTTGTAGACCATGATATATCAGAAGTTTTAGCGGAAAAACATGCTGTCAACATGAATATGTATAAATTAGCAAATCAACTATCTATTTAATTTAGCAAATATTATCGCAACAGGGTTAGATGATTGAAGGAGGAAGTAAAATGAGAAGAACTAAAATCGTTTGTACTATTGGACCAGCATCAGAAGCAGAAGAAAAATTGGAACAATTGATCAAGGCAGGTATGAATGTTGCCCGTTTAAACTTCTCTCATGGAGATTTTGATGAGCATGGAGCAAGAATTAAAAACATTCGAAATGCAGCAAAAAAATTAGGTAAAACAGTTGCCATTTTATTAGATACAAAAGGTCCAGAGATTCGTACTGGAACTTTAAAAGACGGAAGAGCTGATATTGTTAAAGGAAACACTGTATATGTTTCAATGGATGAGATTGAAGGAAATGAACAACGTATTTCGGTAACCTACCCTCAATTAATTCATGATGTAGAGGTTGGTTCCAAATTATTACTAGATGATGGTTTAATAGCGCTAGAAGTAACGGAAATTCTAAAAGATAGAAATGAGTTAAAAACAGTAGCGTTAAACTCTGGGTTATTGAAAAACAAAAAAGGTGTAAACGTTCCGAACGTAAGCGTGAATCTTCCAGGTATCACCGATAAGGATGCAGCAGATATTAAATTTGGTATTGAGCAAGGAGTTGACTTTATCGCCGCTTCTTTTGTTCGTCGTGCATCTGATGTGTTAGAAATTAGAGGGTTGCTTGAGGAACAAAATGCAACACATATTCAAATCGTTCCTAAAATCGAGAATCAGGAAGGTGTCGATAATTTAGATGCGATTCTCCAAGTAAGTGATGGTTTGATGGTTGCACGTGGTGACTTAGGTGTTGAGATTCCACCTGAAGAAGTACCGTTAGTTCAAAAAGAGATGATTTATAAATGTAACAATGCTGGTAAACCTGTTATTACAGCAACGCAAATGCTTGATTCGATGCAACGCAATCCAAGACCAACAAGAGCAGAAGCTTCAGACGTTGCAAATGCTATTTTAGATGGAACAGATGCAATCATGCTTTCTGGTGAGACAGCTGCTGGGGATTATCCGATTGAAGCGGTAGAAACAATGAGTAATATTGCGAAGAGAGCAGAAACAGCTATTGATCATAAAGCAATGCTTGATTTGCGATCCAAAGCATCTGATGTGACGATTACTGATGCGATCAGTCAGTCAGTTAATCATTCAGCAATGAACTTAAATGTTGATGCTATATTAACACCAACTGTTAGTGGTTTTACTGCTCGTATGATTTCGAAATATCGTCCGGAATCGCCGATTATTGCCGTTACATTTGATGAACAAGTAAGCAGAAGATTAGCGCTTGTATGGGGTGTAGAAACAATTGTTGGTACGCTTGCACATACGACAGACGACGTATTAGAAGAAGCAATAGAACAAGGGTTGAAAACAAATCATTTCAAACGCGGTGACCGTGTTATCATCACTGCTGGTGTACCAGTTGGTGAAAGTGGTACGACTAACCTACTTAAAATTCATGTAATTGGTGATGTTTTAGCAAAAGGCCAAGGTGTAGGGAAAGGTAGTACTTACGGACGTGCCGTTATTTGTAAAGATGTAGAAGAAGCAAAGTTAAAAGTGAAACAAGATGATATCATTATTACTTATGGTACGGATAAAGATATGATGCCATCGATTGAAAAAGCAGGTGGTATCATCACGGAAGAAGGCGGATTGACTTCTCACGCAGCAGTAGTTGGCTTGAGCTTAGGTATTCCGGTTATCGTAGGTGTCGAAAGAGCTCTTGAATTAATTAATGATGGACAAGATATTACTATTGATGCACAAAAAGGTGATATCTACGCTGGTCATGCAAGTGTATTATAAAAATGGAGATTTAGAGAAGAAGCTAGCCTTCTTCTCTATTTTTCACTATCAGAAAATATAAAGTGAGACTTTCAATAATGAGAGTTTTACGGAAGATTTGCACCGTGAAAAATTTAAGGGTGATAGTATAAGAAAACTTAGGATTCCGCCACTACTTGGCGATAAACCAAGTTTTTCTTTATCAAAAAAGGGTGATGAATATGTTTCGTTGGTTACTTTTATTCATTTTGGTAGTTCCAGCGTTAGAAATTGGTATTTTTGTTTGGGCTGGTGGGTATATAGGACCGTGGTGGCTTATTTTCTTGATTATACTTACCGGAGTTATTGGTGCTTGGTTGGCCAAGCAGCAAGGGTTAGAAACGTTAAGAAAAGCACAAGAATCAATGAGCATGGGGTATGCACCACAAGAGTCAATTTTTGATGGTATTTGTATTTTGATTGGTGGAGTTGTACTGTTAACACCAGGATTTATAACAGATATTATCGGTTTTTGCCTGCTAATTCCTTTTACTCGAAGACCATTTAAAAATATGTTTCAGAACATTGCGCGTAAATGGATGGATAGCGGTAGATTTACGATTTATCGACGGTAATGTGATTATGTTTAATATATTGCCAGAGGATGTAGAACAGATTGGCTTCACTACATGCTTTACCGATAAATAAGATAGCAGGGCCGAGCCATAGTCCCTTAACACCAAATAATTGAAAACCTAAATAAATGGAAAGAATCGTTAAGATAGGATGAATCCCTAAAGCATTGGAAATGATTTTCGGTTCCAAAATTTGTCTTTGCAAAATAACAAATATATAAAGGGAAAACAAGCAAATCGCCAATGTCGTGTCTTCTGTCATAAACAGATATAAACTCCATGGTATAAAAATGATTCCAGTTCCTAAAATAGGTAAGAGATCTACTAAAGCCATCAGAATTGCTATTGTAAAAGCATGCTTAATTTGGAATAAACTTAACCCAAAAAAGATTGTCGTGAAAGTAATAAAAAGGAGTAATAATTGTGCTTTTAGATACTTAATGACCTTTGTTTTTATTTGCTTTGAAATAGTTGATATAATTTCGATGTATGATAAAGGGATTTTCTTCGAAATATATTGATAGAACTTGTCCCAATCTTTACAAATGAAAAAAGTACACAAAAAAGAAAAAATTAGTACAGTAACAGACCCTGGCAGGCTTGCTACCTGCATACCAACCCAGTTCAACATTATTTCTAACATATAAGCAATCTGATCGGCAAGGCTTATACTGATCTCAGTTAATTGTTCTTCTATAATAGAATGCTGTTCAGTAGGCAGACTGTGAATAAATTGATTTGATTTCTGAATGATTGGTTGTATCCATTGATTAAAATGGTCAATAGATCGTTCCAGTAAAAACTGGAGATTATCCGGCATCCATTTCGTTAAATAAACAATTCCTTGTAATAATTCAACTCCAATATAAAAAAGAGACATAATGGTGCCAACTATCGCAATTAATATTGCTAGAAGACAACTGAGGATATAGGGGATTTTTAATTGAAAATGCATTAATTGAATAATGGGATATAAAAGAATCGCAAATACACATGCTAAAAAGAACGGAAACAAAAATTGGACAATCAGATATATGATTAATAAAAGCACCGATAGCATTCCAAATAAGTGAAAAATCCTAAAAGTCATTTGCTTGGTTAACATTATTTAAATCTCCTTTTGAATCAGAGGTTATTTTTTTCAAATTTAAGCACTTTGTGATAAGATATTCATTGGTTAGAAAGCAGTGGAGGACTTGTAATGATAAGTAGTTCAACCATTTTTTTACTCATATTATTTTTGTTAGGGTACATCGCAAAAAATCAGGCCATTATGGTAGCTGTATACATACTCTTTGGAATGAAATTATTAAAAATTGATGATAAGCTTTTTCCTTATATACAGGACAAAGGGATTGGCTGGGGCGTCATCATCATAACGGTAGCTGTTTTGATTCCAATCGCTACTGGAGAAATAGGCTTCAAAGACTTATTACAAAGTGTAAAATCTTATCATGCATGGGTTGCACTTTTTGCAGGTATGTTCGTAGCAGTCGTTGCAAAACATGGACTTTCACTGTTAGCAAATGACCCTGAGATTACTACTGCACTGGTAATAGGCACTATCATCGCCGTTGTAGTATTGCAAGGTGTTGCTGTTGGTCCTTTAATCGGCGCAGGAATCGCATATGTTATTATCAAAATGCTGGATGCACTTCCGTTTCTTAAGTAAATTAGAGGTAATACAAGCTATGAAAGAAAACGAGATTATATGATAAATTTTAATCGTTTTCATTTACTATCTTTTTTTGTTTGTTTATAATAGGCATGGGGATGTTCAAAAGCACCATTATTTTTATCGCTTGAACGATAAAAATAAAAGCAATTTGGATAAGAAAAGGAGAGGGATGTTATGTCAACAACGAAAGGACTTGAAGGGATAGTAGCAGCAGAGTCAAAGGTAAGTTCCATTATTGATGATCAGCTTACATATGTCGGTTATACGATTGATGATTTGGCAGAGAATGCTAGCTTTGAAGAAGTTGTTTTTTTATTATGGAATAAAAGGCTTCCAAATAAAGAAGAGTTAGCTGAACTGGAAAAAGACTTATTTGATAATATGACATTACCAGATGGAGTAATAGAACATTTTAAATCGTATGATATACATAATGTGCATCCAATGGCAGCTCTAAGAACAGCGGTTTCACTGCTTGGTCTATATGATACAGAAGCTGATGAGATGACAGATGAAGCTAATAAACGTAAAGCTATTCGATTACAAGCAAAAATAGCTTCTGTTGTAACAGCTTTTTCACGAATTCGTGATGGGAAAGAAATTGTTCAACCGAAAAAAGACTTAAGCTATGCAGCAAACTTTCTTTATATGTTGAATGGGGAAGAGCCAGGAGAGCTAGAAGTAGAAGCTATTAACAAGGCATTAGTACTCCACGCAGATCATGAATTAAATGCATCTACATTCACTTCACGTGTTTGTGTTGCAACACTATCTGATATTTATTCAGGTATTACAGCTGCAATTGGTGCGCTTAAGGGACCACTTCACGGTGGTGCAAACGAACGTGTAATGGAGATGTTGCTTGAGATCGGTGAAGTGGATAATGCAATTCCATATGTAAAAGAAAAAATGGCAAATAAAGAAAAAATCATGGGGATGGGCCATCGTGTTTACAAAAATGGTGACCCACGTGCTAAACATCTGAAGAAAATGTCGAAAGAATTAACAGCACGTCATGGAATGGAAAAATGGTATGAAATGTCCGTGAAGATTGAGGAATATATTAAAACGGAAAAAGGCTTACCTGCCAATGTTGATTTCTACTCCGCTTCCGTGTACCATAGTTTAGGGATTAAACATGATCTGTACACACTGATTTTTGCGATGAGCCGTTTTTCAGGTTGGATTGCACATATTTTAGAACAATATGAGAACAACCGTTTAATCAGACCACGCGCAGAATATGTAGGTCCACAAAAACAAAAATATGTGGATATTAATCAACGTTAACCATTTTCTTTTTGAAAATGATATAAATATTAATGAATCTAGGAGGAATTTGAATTATGGGTGAAAAAATTACTGTAGAAAAAGGTGTTGTGCAAACACCTAATAAACCAGTCATTCCTTTTATTGAAGGGGATGGAATTGGTCCAGATATTTGGGCTGCAGCTAGCCGTGTATTAGAAGCAGCTGTTGAAAAGGCTTATAACGGTGAAAAAGGAATTGAATGGAAAGAAGTTCTTGCTGGTCAAAAAGCATATGACCAAACTGGTGAATGGTTACCAGAAGAAACTCTTGATGTAATCCGTGAATATAAAATTGCGATTAAAGGACCTCTTACAACACCTATCGGTGGAGGTATCCGTTCATTAAACGTAGCACTTCGCCAAAAACTAGACTTATTTACTTGTCTACGTCCAGTACGTTGGTTTGAAGGTGTACCATCTCCTGTTAAGCGTCCTGAAGATACAGATATGGTTATCTTCCGTGAAAACACAGAAGATATTTACGCAGGGATCGAATGGCAAGAAGGATCTGACGAAGTGAAAAAAGTAATCGACTTTCTTCAAAATGAAATGGGAGTGGAAAATATCCGTTTCCCAGAAACTTCTGGACTAGGAGTTAAACCAGTTTCTAAAGAAGGTACTAGCCGTCTTGTACGTGCAGCAATTGATTATGCTATTAATGAAGGACGTAAAAGTGTTACTTTAGTACATAAGGGTAACATCATGAAATTCACAGAAGGTGCCTTCAAAAACTGGGGTTATGAACTAGCTGAAAAAGAATATGGTGACAAAGTATTCACATGGGCAGAATATGACAAAATCGCAGAAGAAAAAGGCCGTGACGCAGCAAATAAAGCACAAGCGGATGCGGAAGCAGCAGGCCGTATCATTGTAAAAGATGCAATTGCGGATATTTTCTTACAACAAATTCTTACTCGTCCAAAAGAATTTGATGTTGTTGCGACAATGAACCTAAATGGTGACTATGTATCAGATGCACTTGCTGCACAGGTTGGTGGTATTGGTATTGCACCAGGTGCAAACATTAACTATGAATCAGGACATGCGATTTTCGAAGCAACACATGGTACTGCTCCTAAGTATGCTGGTCTTGATAAAGTAAACCCATCTTCTGTTATTCTTTCTGGTGTATTAATGCTTGAACACCTTGGATGGAGAGAAGCTGGTGAATTAATCCTTAAATCAATGGATAAAACAATCGGCTCTAAAGTAGTAACATATGACTTTGCACGTCTAATGGACGGAGCAACAGAAGTAAAAGCATCAGAATTTGGTGATGAGCTAATCAAAAATATGGAATAATAGGGTTATAAAAGCACCGGTGAGTTCAAACTCTCCGGTGCTTTTTATACAAACAAGAAATTATTAGATGGTACATAAAAACACAAACTGCGCAATAACCTTTTCAGGGGGGTGCTTTCTCCCAATCTTTCTTGAAGTGAGTGTCATGGCCACCGCTTAAGCAGAATAATGCGCTTTTACCCAAAGGGCATAAGTCACATCTGCTCAAGCAAGCTTTCGAAGTGTATTCTTTACCGTGTATTATTCCTTCAATAACTTGAGTACTACCTAATGCGGAGGCAAGATTCGTAGACTAGAGGGATAGTTCTCATATTTGTGGAGTTAGTTTGTGAAGTTTTGATCTTAAACTTATTGTCAGGATTGTAGAATAAGCAGATTTTTATGGAAAATATAAAGGTAAGTATGATAGTAAAGGTTGTGCATCATGAAAAAGACTGTTTATTTATTACGAGAAAATTATACCTTTTTTAAATTAGCTGTATTGTTAAGTGGAATGGGTTTTCCTCTTTCCATATTAATTATGTCTGTATCTAAAACATGGAGTTTAATTTTAATAGGAGTATTTTTTGTAATACTTCAATATCTTTTGATTTTTTTAGGTGTTGACCCCTATTATAACCATTATTTCTTTCTTCTAATATCTGTATATATGGTTTTACATCAAATAACTTTATCATTAATACCATTAATATTATACCAATAGGGTAAGTTAAAACTCCTCGTCGAAGGTTAAATAAAATGAAGGATATGTTACTGGCGATATTAGGAATTATAGTGGCTTGGGCTGTTTGGGGATTTTTTACCAACGATTTCAGTACGCCGTTGCTTTTTGGTACGATTTTAGCTATATCGGTAGGATTTAGTATCGGAAAGAAAGATAAAGGAAAAGAAATAACTAATCACTAATAAATGATTATAATAAAATTCTTACAATGTTCTAAACCTTAATTATCTTTCTATTGATATTCAGTTAAATGGTAGCATTACTTCAAAAAAGGGTAAAGCTATTTCTTCTAAGGACAGAAGAGGTATTCGTTAGCTTATATCCACTTTTTTGTTAAATTTGAAAAGGGAGAGAAGAAGATAATGTCTCAGTCACTAATTTTTGATATGGATGGAACACTATTTCAAACAGATAAAATTTTGGAATTATCACTTGAAGATACTTTTAACCATTTACGTTCACTAAATAGATGGAGTACAGTTACCCCTATTGATAAATACCGTGAAATAATGGGTGTGCCATTACCAAAAGTATGGGAGACTTTGTTACCTAATCACTCTGTTGAGGAAAGAGAACAAGTGGATACTTATTTTCTAGAAAGACTAATTGAAAATATAAGAAGTGGAAAAGGTGCATTATATCCTGAAGTAAAAGAAGTCTTTAGTTATTTGAAAGAGAATAATTTTTCAATATACATAGCAAGCAATGGTTTGACGGAATACTTAAAAGCGATTGTAAGTTATTATCATTTGGATAAATACATTACGGAAACATTTAGTATCCAACAAATTAATTCACTGAATAAATCGGATTTGGTTCAGAATATTATAAAAAAATACGGCATCACTAATGGAACAGTAATTGGAGACCGGCTTTCAGATATAAATGCAGCTAAAGATAATGGTTTAGTTTCCATTGGGTGTAACTTTGACTTTGCACGAGAAGATGAACTTGCTCATGCTGATATGGTCATTGACGATTTAACAGAGCTACAAACAATATTACCTAAATTATTCAAATAGCATATTGAACGATGGGCTTATGTTGAGCATGCTAAATAAAAAGTTGGTTTCTTACTTATTATTAACTAGACTATTATTTCAAGTATTTGTAAAATAGGTTTACAACTTTATATGGATAACCTTTTTACAGTTGAACGGTGAATTGAGTGATTCAAAGGTATCTTAGTATATAACCTTTTTATCACGAAACATTCAACACTTGTCTGTACAGATATTTGCCTGGGAAAGTGGTGCAATGTCAAAATAAGTTTAAGAATTGTAAAGAAAAATTTACATGTTATTGGAATTTTTGTTGTGTAAATCTATTCACATTAGGTGCACGTCCATGTATGATTAAGTTAAAATAGATAAAATAAGATGGGGTGCTTTTTTAATGGAAGAGAAAGTATTAATCGTTGATGATGAACAATCTATTGTAACTTTATTACAATATAATATTGAGAAGTCTGGGTTTAAAACGGATACTGCTTTCGATGGAATTGAGGGATTACATAAAGCGGCTACCGGAGAATTTGACTTAATTATATTAGATTTAATGTTACCAGGTATGGAAGGCACAGAAGTATGTAAAGCTTTAAGACAGAAACAAATTGATACACCTATTCTAATGTTAACGGCAAAAGATGATGAATTTGATAAAGTGTTAGGACTAGAATTGGGTGCTGACGACTATTTAACAAAGCCTTTTAGTCCAAAGGAAGTAGTCGCAAGAATTAAAGCAATCTTGCGTAGATCTAGAAAACAAGAAGGGGCGGCAGACCAGCCATTTATTAAAATTTCAGACTTACTCATTTATCCACAACAATATGAAGCTACAATCAAAGGGGAACCTCTCAGCTTTACCCGTAAAGAATTTGAATTATTGCACTATCTTTCTAAACACAAAGGGAAAGTGTTATCACGCGATCAGTTGCTAAGTGCAGTCTGGAATTATGATTTTGTTGGTGACACAAGAATTGTGGATGTACATGTTAGCCATTTACGTGAAAAAATTGAACCGGATACGAAACATCCGGTATACATCAAAACAATTAGAGGGCTTGGTTATAAAATGGAGGAACCATATTAATGGACGTCAAAAAAAGAATAAATCTGTTTTATCGTTACATATTAATGACCGCTTCAGTATTTATTTTAATGGGGATTGTTATATTACCTCTTACCTCTAATGAAGAGCAATTTTTTGTGTTATTTTCTTTAATTATAGGATTTATTATTTTATTGGTTTTAATTTATCACATGTTTGAAAACTATGTACGTCCAATCCGAGCATCAATCAATGTTACAAATGAACTTGTAAAAGGAAATTATAATGCCAGAACATACGTGAAACCACATGGTGAAGCACAGCAACTGAGCAATGCAATTAATGTGTTGGCGCGAAATTTACAAGAAATGACTATTCAAGAGAAAATGCAAGGAAGTCAATGGAAGACAGTTTTGAATAACATGGAAAGTGGGCTTATGTTAATTGATGAAAGAGGATACGTCCATTTAATTAACCGTAAATTCATGCAAATGATTGGGAGAAAATCTTCAGATTATATTGGGTTCCTGTATTATGATGTGTTAAAGGATAAGACAATCCATAAAGTGGTACAAGAAACTTTTTTGTACGAAGAAAAAATGACCGGTAATATTACTATAAACATAAATGGTGAGAAACACTATATCGAAGTAGTCGGCGCACCTGTCGTTAACGATGTAAAGGATTTAAAAGGAGCAGTACTTGTATTCCATGATATAACAGATTTAAAACGTGTCGAAGAAATGCGTAAAGATTTTGTAGCTAATGTATCTCATGAATTAAAGACGCCAATAACATCCATTCGAGGGTTTGCAGAAACGCTTTTAGAAGATGAAATGGCAGATGATGAAATTAAAGAACAATTTCTTACGATTATATTAAAGGAAAGTACTCGTTTACAATCATTAATACATGATTTACTCGAATTGTCTAAAATTGAAAAAGAAGAAATGAAGCTTTCAACCAAATTAATAGAAGTGGATGAATGGTTGCAAAGCAGTTTGACGTTACTGGAGCAACAAACTAGTAAAAAATCACTACAATTTACCAAAGCGATAAAACCAAACATTTCCTTTCATGGGGATCCTGATCGCTTGCAGCAAGTGGTATTAAATTTAATGTATAATGCAATTAGTTATACGCCTGAACATGGAAATGTTTCTCTTCGAGTTGATGAAAACGATAGTGAAGTGATCATCGAAGTAGAAGACACGGGAATTGGTATACCTGAAGAAGCAAGACAACGTATTTTCGAAAGATTTTACCGTGTGGATAGAGCTAGAAGTCGTAACACGGGGGGAACAGGTTTAGGATTAGCGATAGTTAAACATATTGTGGAGGCACACAAGGGAACGATAGCTGTTTCAAGTGAAATGGGAAAAGGCTCGTGCTTTACCGTGAAAATACCGAAAAAGTGGTGAGAGAATGGATAAATTCTTTCACCACTTTTTTTACATAGGAATATAACAAATTCTATTGATTTAGTAATAGTACACCATAATTTGGTGATAAGCCTAGTTTTCTTCGTAAAGTAAATGAAACTTTTCTGTAACATCTTACGTATGTAGGGAATGTATGGTAAAGTTTTAAAGGAAATAAGAAGGGGGAACTATAATGACTTTAAAGCAAATTTACAGCTGGATCGGAATTGTCATAGCTGTAGTTTTCTTAGGTTTATTTGCGGCAACAAGTTGGTATACCGTGGATGAATCAGAGCAAGCTGTCTTAATTACATTTGGTAAAGCAGAAGAAGGAATGACAGAACCAGGCCTTCATTTTAAGTTACCGTGGCCGATTCAAACAGTAGAAACATTATCAAAGGAAACATTCAGTTTGAATTTTGGATATGATCCGGAAAAAGCAGAAAATTCAGATGTTGTGCGAATGATTACCGGAGATGAAAATATTCTACAAGCTGACTTAGTAGTTCAATGGAAAATAATTGAACCAAGTAAATACTTATTTAACTCCGATGATCCACAACAAGTGCTTTATAATGCTACATCAGCTTCTTTAAGAAGTATTATTGGATCTTCAACTATTGACGAAGCATTAACAGATGGAAAAGCAGAAATAGAGAATAAAGTATTGGACTTATTAGTAACACTTATGGAAGATTATGACGTAGGAATTGCTATTCAAGATGTGAAATTGCAAGAAGTAGATTTACCTAATGAAGAAGTGCGTCAAGCATTTATGAAAGTAACGGACGCACGTGAAACAATGAATACTAAGAAAAATGAAGCAGATAAATATCGAAATGAGATTTATGAGGAAGCCCAAGGGGAAAAAGATGCGATTATCTCAAGAGCGGAAGGAGATAAGATAGAAAGAATTGAAACTGCTAAAGGGGATGTGGCAGCTTTCAACGCATTATACGATGCTTATGAAAGTAATCCAGATATCACAAGGCAGCGATTGATTCTAGAGACACTTGATCAAGTCTTGCCTGATGCAAACATTTATATTATGAATGATGATGGGAATACATTGAAATACTTACCCTTAGCTGAAAACAAATCATCTACATTACCACCAGCAACAGAGTCCTCCGATAATAATCAATCAGAGAATAATACTGAGGATAGTGAGGAGGAAAATAATAATGACAGAGAATAACAATGTTCATGAAATGAAGAAAATGACACCGAAAGAGATTAGAAGAGTAATAAAAATTGGGCTAGTAATTTTACTTACTGTAATCGTCTTAATTGTTTTTGTTAGTAGTATGTTTGTGGTGAAAGAAGGAGAATATAAAGTAGTTCGCCAGTTTGGAGAAGTAGTTGCTATTAAAGACGAACCTGGTCTGAAATTTAGGATACCCTTATTACAATCGATTACAACGCTTCCCAAGAAAAAATTAGTATATGACGTAATGGAGCGTGAAATCAATACATTGGATAAGAAACGTATGATTATCGATAATTATGCGATTTGGGAAATTACGGATCCCGCTTCCATGATTGCGAATGCCCGAACGGAAATGGGTGCAGAAGCAAGAATGGGTGAATTTATATTTTCTGTTATTCGCTCAGAACTGGGTTCTATGGATTATGATGAAATTATTAATGATGAAGGAAGTACAAGAGGTGCCCTAAACGAAAGAGTCAGGGATCGTGTCAATACACTACTAGAAAGAGATAATTATGGTATAAGGGTAGACGACGTGCGAATCAAACGGACCGATTTACCTGAAGAAAACGAACAATCTGTTTTTAACCGCATGATCTCTGAGCGCGAAACAAAAGCTCAACAATACCTTTCACAAGGGGAAGCGGAAAAAAGCAGAATTACGGCAAAAGCTGATCGTGATGTAAAAGAAATGATATCAAAAGCGAATGCGGAAGCCGAAGAAATCCGAGCAGAAGGCGAATTAGAAGCAGCGAAAATGTATAACGAAGCATTTTCACAAGATCCTGAATTCTATCAGCTGTATCGAACACTTGAATCTTACAAAGAAACAATCGATGGTGAGACAACTATTATTATCCCACAAGGATCTCCTTATGCTGATCTATTGTTAGGATATATAGAATAAACACAAAAAGCTTTCAATCCATTTCTTATCCAACTGTGGATAGGAAATGGTTTTTTTAAATATGAGAAAAAGGTGCACAAAAAATATAAACTGCGAAGTTATACTATTTAGATTTGCTTTCTTCCATTCTTTTATGGATGAGTGCTTGATCGTCGCTGCGGAAAAATACTCCCTTTCCGGGGGCACGGCCTCAGCTAACTTGGTAAAGAAAACCCGCTTTACCAAGTGGATCTTCGGCTCGTGCTGTTCCCCCAGGAGTGTCGCATTTTTCCGCAGCTTAGCATAGTGGTCTGTTAAAGTGACAGGAAATACAAAGAACATAATTCAAGAGTTCTGTTCTTTCAATAAATAGAACACTTAAATTAGCGGAGGCAGAATACGGAGACTCCTATGGGAACAGCACGAGCTGAAGACCCCGCAAGAAAATGTATTTTGTTTTCTGAGGAGGCTGAGGCCGTGCCCATGGAAAGCGCAGTATTCTGCCGGAGCGTTTCCAAGCACTCATCATCATTCAGAATGGGAGGAAACTATACCAAGACAAATTTTCACTATTTCGCAGTTTGTATCTAGTGTGAATGAGGACTGGGAGGGGTATGGACGATTTTTCTTATGTCTTCATCCATAACCATTCAAAAGGGAGTAATCAAAATTTTCTTCTCTCATCCAATCATGGTAAAATAGAAGCAATGTATAGAACAAAAAGGAGACCGGTAATATGACGAATAAACTGATATTAATCGACGGAAATAGTATCGCCTATCGTGCATTTTTTGCGTTACCACTGTTAAATAATGATAAAGGGGTATACACGAACGCAGTGTATGGCTTCACAACTATGTTATTAAGAATTTTGGAAGAAGAACAACCGAGCCATTTGCTCGTAGCGTTCGACGCCGGAAAAACAACATTCCGTCATAAGACATACAAGGAATATAAAGGTGGCCGTGAGAAAACCCCGTCCGAATTAAGTGAACAATTTCATGTTTTACGAGAATTGTTAGATGCATTTAATATTAAACATTATCAATTGGAAAACTATGAAGCAGATGACATTATTGGTACGATTGCCAATCAAGCAAAAGAACAGGATTGGCAGGTAAAAGTCATATCAGGTGATAAAGACTTACTACAGCTTGTTTCAGACAAAGTAGACGTCCGTCTCACGAAAAAAGGTATAAGTGATGTGATGACCTATACACCAGAAACATTAAAAGAAGATATGGAAGTAACACCGGAACAAGTCATTGACTTAAAAGCATTGATGGGAGATAAATCAGATAATATCCCAGGTGTCCCTGGTGTTGGACAAAAGACTGCTGCTAAACTTATTAAACAATTTGAAACAGTAGAAAACTTGTATGAGCATTTGGATGAAGTTTCAGGGAAAAAGTTGAAAGAGAAGCTAGAAGCAAATAAAGAGGAAGCTTTTATGAGTAAAGAGCTTGTGACGATAAATCAACAGTCACCAATTGAAATTACTGCTGAAGATACTGTCTACGAAGGTTATGTTGATCAAAAGGTGAAGGATATCTTCCTTGATTTAGGCTTCCAGTCTTTATTAAATCGCATTGACGGAGATGCAGAAGAAGATGGACAAACGGAATCATTAGAAGATATGATATATGAAAATGTGACGGAGATAACAGAGGATTTATTTACTGGACATGATGCATTTGATATTGAAATTCTCGATGAAAATTATCATACAGAGAAGATGATCGGTGCTTCTATTGTGAACGAGAATGGCAAGTATTTTATTCCGATTTCTGTTCTCGAAAATTCAAAAGTGTTCAAACAATGGGCAGAAGCTGACAGTCAGAAGAAATATGTATTTGATGCAAAGAAAATTACCGTTCTTTTAAATCGATTATCGATTTCAATAAAAGGGATTGCTTTTGATACCCTGTTAGCATCGTATTTAATTAATCCATCAGAAAATAACCATGATATTCCAGCGATTAGTCACCGATTTGGAGAAAAAAATGTCCGTTTCGATGAAGAGGTCTATGGTAAAGGAGCGAAGAAAGGCTTACCAGAAGAAAATCAGCAATGGGAAGAGCATATCGTTCGGAAAACAAATATGATATATCAACTAAAAGAACAAATGGAACAAGCCTTGAAGGAGAACAAGCAATTGGCACTGCTCATGGATTTGGAGTTACCACTTGCTCTTGTCTTAGGTGAAATGGAAGCAACCGGTGTAAAGGTGGACAAACAACGTCTCATTGATATGGGGAAAGAATTAAAGGCGAGTCTCACTACTTTGGAACAAGAAATTTATGAGTTAGCAGGTGAAAAGTTTAATATCAATTCCCCTAAACAGTTAGGTCCAATTCTTTTTGAGAAATTAGAATTACCTGTCATTAAGAAAACAAAAACAGGATATTCTACTGCAGCTGATGTATTAGAGCAATTACAAGGGAAACATGCGATTATTGATAAGCTTTTATTGTATCGTCAATTGAAAAAAATAGATTCGACTTATATTGCAGGTTTATTAAAAGTGATCCATGAAGATACTAGTAAGATTCATACACGTTTTAATCAAGCTTTAACGCAAACAGGTAGATTAAGTTCGATTGATCCTAACTTGCAAAATATCCCGATAAGAATTGAAGAGGGCCGGAAGATTCGCCAAGCGTTCATTCCATCAACTGACGGTTGGAAGCTGATTGCGGCAGATTACTCACAAATTGAATTACGCGTATTAGCCCATATTGCCAAGGATGAAAAATTACAGACTGCCTTCAAGCAAGATAAAGATATTCATACACAAACCGCTATGGATGTTTTCCATGTGTCAGAAGCAGAAGTTACTTCAAATATGCGACGACAAGCAAAGGCTGTAAACTTCGGTATTGTTTATGGCATTAGTGATTATGGATTGTCACAAAGTCTTGGTATTACTAGAAAAGAAGCGAAATCGTTTATTAATCGTTACTTGGAGAGCTATCCAGGTGTGAAAGAATATATGGATGAAATCGTGCAAGAAGCGAAACAAGATGGATATGTAACGACGATTATGAACAGAAGAAGATATTTACCTGATATCACGAGCAGAAACTTTAACCAACGCAGTTTTGCAGAACGAACAGCAATGAATACTCCGATTCAAGGTAGTGCTGCTGACATCATCAAATTAGCAATGATTGAGTTGGATCAACAACTAAAAAAAGAAAACTATCAGGCAAAATTGCTATTACAAGTACATGATGAATTGATTCTGGAAGTACCTGAAGAAGAATTAGAAGCTATTGCTAAGCTTGTTGTCGAAGTGATGGAAAATGCAATTGAACTAAGTGTACCTCTAAAAGTGGATGTCGAGCAAGGTGACACGTGGTATGATGCGAAATAAGGAGAATTAGAAGATGCCAGAATTACCTGAAGTAGAAACGATTAGACAAACGTTAAAACAGTTAGTAATTGGAAAAACAATTGAGTCAGTTGATGTGTTTTGGCCAAAGATCATTCAAGAACCAGATGATGTTGAGCAATTTAGCGCACTTCTGCATGGACAAACCATACATGATATTCGCAGGAAAGGTAAATTTTTGTTGTTTGATTTGGACGAGCATGTCCTAGTATCTCATTTGAGAATGGAAGGAAAATACGGTGTGTATGATCGCAACGAAGAGGTAATGCCACATACACACGTTATGTTCCATTTTATAGATGGTACAGATTTACGTTATCGCGATGTTCGTAAATTTGGAACGATGCATTTACAAGAAAAAGGAACGGAAACAACGAAGAAACCACTCGTTTTGTTAGCCAAAGATCCTTTAGAGGCTGATTTCTCGTTACAAACCTTTCAAGAAAAAGTGCAAAAAAGTGAACGTAATATTAAAAATATTTTATTAGATCAATCAGTTATTGCAGGTTTAGGTAATATCTACGTAGATGAGACTCTTTTTTTGGCTGAAATCCATCCTTTAACTAAGGGTATCAGCTTAACAGATGAACAAGTGATTCAAATTAAACAAGCGGCTGTTATTACATTAAAGGATGCGGTAAAGCAAGGTGGAACAACGATTCGGTCGTATGTAAATTCACAAGGACAAATCGGAATGTTTCAACAGCAACTAAATGTATATGCACAGAATGATAAACCATGTAGTAAATGTGAAGATATCATTATGAAAATAAAAGTAAATGGCAGAGGAACACACTATTGTCCGACATGCCAACCCATTTAGTTTTCTCACAACTTTTTTCATTACTCCATATAATACAGAAATGTCTCGATGAAGGAGTAATGAAAGCAGATGATGTTAACCTTACTTATAATAGCGATAAGCATTGATAGTTTTTTAGTGGCATTTACTTACGGATTAAGAGGATTGACGTTACCTATTAAAGAATTGCTTATAATATCGGTAACGGTTGGAGCGACTTTCGCGATATCAATGCTATCAGGTACGATCTTATCTTCTGTCATATCTGTTCGTTCCACTGAAATAGTAGGGGGATTTATTTTAACGCTGGTAGGTATTATATTAATATCTTCACTTTTTCAGGAAAAAAAGAAGAAAGATCTACCTTTTCTTATTAAAATTCTAAAGAAACCAATGACAGCCGATATTGACCGATCTGGAAAAATTAACGGTGTGGAACCATTTTTGATTGGAATTGCATTATCATTAGATTCTTTTGGTGCAGGGATTGGGATTTACATGCTAGGTGCTTCCCCTATATATACGCCAATATTCGTCTTTTTCATGACAGCATTATTTCTTTTATTAGGCGTCAATATTGGTAAATATTTTGCACATATAAAAGGGTTAAAGAAAATGTCCTTTATCCCGGGATGCTTACTCATTATCATTGGTATATGGAAAATGGTGATAGTTTAAAAACGTCGTTACAGCAACTGGTATATGCTTTATAAGTTTATTCCAGTTGCTTGTTATAAAATATTTTAGAGACGACAGCTTTTTTTGCGCTGATTTTGGACAGGCTGTCAGTTAAAAAAGGTGATAATATTGATAATTGGATTAACAGGCAACATAGCAACAGGTAAGTCAACGATTAGCAACATGTTTCGAGACAAATATAAGATTCCCGTAATTGATGCTGATATTGTTTCGCGTGAAGTAGTAGAACCAGGGGAACAAGCGCTAGAAGAGGTTGCAGCAACTTTTGGTGAAGATATTTTATGTGAAGATGGTAGATTGAACCGCAAGAAGCTGGGATCGATTATATTTCAGGATCAAACTAAAAGAGAAACATTAAATAGGATCGTTCATCCAGCTGTTCGTAAAAAAATGCTTTCCAAAAAGGAAGAACTACTCCAACAAGGAAATCAAACGATTGTAATGGATATACCGCTTTTGTTTGAGAATAACCTTACATATTTAGTGGAGAAAACTGTTGTGGTTTATACATCGGAATCTATTCAATTACAACGGCTTATGGATCGAAATAAATTGACTGAAAAAGAAGCAAGAGATCGCATGAACAGTCAAATGGATTTAGATGAGAAACGAAAACTTGCCGATGCTATTATCGATAATAGTGGCTCCATTGAACAATCAGAAAAGCAATTATTTAATATCCTCAAAAAATGGGAATTAATCGAATAGATATGTAAAAAATACGAAAGAAGCCATTTTTGTCTTGTCAAAATCGACAAAAGTAGATATAATCTTTTTGCACATATTTTTGCAGCTGAATCATAAATGTTTATGATAAGCTTGTACTAGGAACTTTTGAATAGTGGCAACCGAATGAATGCTTAAAGGGTTAGGACCTCTTTGGACTAACTTTCCCCCGTGGCATATCAGGCATTATTATTCGAAAGAATTTGTGGAAAAGGGGGAGTTATGTATGGATACAATGGGAAGACATGTATTAGCGGAATTATGGGAATGCAATATTGATATGTTAAATGATATGGATCGTCTCGAAAAGACATTTGTTAATGCCGCTCTTAAAGCAGGTGCTGAGGTGAGAGAAGTTGCGTTTCACAAATTTGCACCATTTGGCGTAAGTGGAGTTGTCATTATTTCTGAGTCCCATTTAACGATTCACAGTTTTCCGGAACATGGTTACGCAAGTATTGATGTCTACACATGTGGTGATATTATTGATCCTAACGTTGCGGTTGCATATATTGAAGAGCAATTAGAAGCCAAATCGACAGAAAAAATGGAAGTGCCTAGAGGTATGGGTGCTGTTCAAATTAAAAATATAAAAGTACAATAAAGTAAGATGAAACCGTGTGAACCCGTTTCGAGAACCAATGAAACGGGTTTTTACTTTTAAAGAATGATGTACAAAAACATAAACTGCGAAATAATTTTATGTGGTTTTACTTCCTTCCACATTACATTTTGTTGAGTGGAGACCATACGCTCCGGCAGAATACTACGCTAATAACGTTATTCTATCTTTTTAAGTGGAAATACTCGTAAACCTATTCCCGTGTAGTACCTCTTTCAAAAATCAGAACACTACGCAGAATGGAGTCAAGATACGCAGATTCCTACAGGAGTAGCACGTGTCCGAAGACCCCGTGATACACCTGCGTCTTCTAGTAACGCTTCGTAGGCTTTCTCAGTGCAAGGGAGCAAAGAAGTTTATTCAAGTAGTTCCCCGGCTGAGGCCGTGCCCGTGGAAAGCGAAGTATCTTGCCGTAGCGTATGTTTGCAATCATCAAAAACTAAGATAGAAGGAAGCCGTTCTTCGCAGTTTGTATAAGCTCCCTATAAGAACAGGAATGGTAGGGGGTAGATATTTTTGTGAAGCTTTGGAAGTAGTTATATAACTATGATTCTATTTATTATGTAATTGGTTGATTCTAATGAAGATTAATCGTTTTCTTTTTAAAAACATGTTACAATTAAAAGTAAACAAAAATACATAATGAGGTGTAAGTTTATGTCATTTCGTAACACGTTAAATAAGAATTTCAATAATCATTCTGAAACAAGGGACAAGCACTGGGATCCTGCACTAAAAACACACTATTTTAAAACAACAAAAGATAAAGCATTTGATAAATTAGAACCACTTTTCAGTAGTATGAAAGAATGTCAAATCGTAGGTGTCTCCAAGGATCATGGGGAAATTAGCTTTAATTATAAAGCAGGTAGAAAAGTGTTTGTTATTATGACCATTATTATGGTAAGACCTTATCGTACGGCAATTGATATTTCTGCTACAACGGAATCAGCGGTACCGTTTGATTTTGGGTACAGCCATAAATTAATTCCTAAACTTTATGATAAGATAAAAAAAGAACTAGACTTTATAGGCACGACAGAATAAATGTAATGAAGGATGATTGAGATTGCGATGTCCACATTGTAACTATAAAAATACAAAGGTTTTAGACTCAAGACCAATTGAAGAAGGCCGTTCAATTCGACGTAGAAGAGAATGTGAATCTTGTAATTTCCGTTTTACTACTTTTGAGCGTCTTGAAGAAGTCCCGTTAATTGTAGTTAAAAAAGAGGGTACAAGAGAAGAGTATAGTCGTGATAAGTTGATGCGCGGCTTAATTCGTGCATGTGAAAAACGTCCGGTTGCTCTTGAACAATTAGAAAATATCGCAGTGGAAATTGAAAGAGAATTACGAAATCGAGGGACGTCAGAAGTCAAAAGTGATGAAATTGGTGAAATGGTAATGGATCGATTGGCAGATGTTGATGAAGTAGCGTATGTAAGATTTGCTTCTGTTTATCGGCAATTCAAAGATATTAGTGTGTTCTTAGATGAATTGAAAGATTTAATCCGTCATGATAACAATGATAAGAACGAGTAATGGATAGGAAGGGGCTATGTATATGGAACTCGGCGACATTGGAAAAATACTACCATCAGAATTATATATAGTCGAAATGTCTCAAGAACTACCACTTTCCTATACTAATGCATTAACACATCTGTATCAACCTCTTATCGGTATTGATGCGTTATCCCTTTACCAAACACTGTATACTGAATCGACATTCTCTTCCGGTTATCAAACCCATCATATGTTGATGAATTATATTGGTTTACCATTGGATCGCATCTACAGAGCGAGAAGAAAGCTTGAAGCAATTGGTTTGTTGCAAACTTTTGAACAGGAGGATGAACAACATAAGGCTTATCATTACCTGTTACATCCACCACAATCACCAGGTCGTTTCTTTGAAAATGATTTTTTAAGTCACTTGTTATATCATCAAATAGGAAGCGACAAGTATAAAAAAGTAAAACAGGCTTTTGTCAAACAAGATAGTGAAAAGAAAGAAGAAAAAGAAACGACTGCTCGCTTTGAAGAAGTGTTTCAACTTATTGATCTACAACCGAATACATCGCAACTACAGGCGGAAGAGTATTCTGTGGAAGTCCCAATTCAGGAAAAAGTTGATTTTGAATGGTTAGAGCAAATATTAAAACAACGGATGTTACCGGTCCAATCTATCTTAACACCGGCAGCAAGAAAGTTAATTAATCAGATGTACGTAGCCTATGACTTGCATAATCAAGATATTGAAAAAGCATTGATTTGGTCGATCAATGATGAAAATCAACTACAAACAGAAGAGTTTAAAAATGCATGTATGGATTTGATTAGTGGAACTAATAAGCAGGTGTCTATTCAAGTTGCTTCTGATAAACAAAAATTGCCTGAGAAATCATCGAAAACAACAACGAAATCAAAAGAAGAGCAATTTATTGAGATGCTGGAACACATATCTCCACGACAATTATTGGAAGACCTAGCAGACGGAAATCAAGCATCACAACAGGATTTAAAAGTTGTAAGTGAAGTGATGACCAATCAAAGCTTAAATCCTGGTGTTATGAACGTATTGATTCATTATGTTTTATTAAAAACAGATATGAAACTGTCAAAAAGTTATTTAGAGAAAATCGCCAGTCACTGGGCTCGAAAAAATGTCAAAACAGTGAGACAAGCTATGACGCTTGCGAAGTCTGAAAATAAGAAATATCAACAATGGACAACAAATTCAAAAAATAATCAGCGCTACCTTTCTAAGAATACAAAGAAAGATATTGTTCCAGACTGGTATAAAAAACAGAAACAACAAACAAAACAGCAAACAAAAAGAGAAGCATCATCAGAAGAAAAAGAACGACTTGCTAAAGAAGCGGATGAAATGCTTGCGCAATATTTAAAACAGCAAGCGAATGAAGAATAGGGTGATAATTATGGAACCAATTCAATCAGCCATGAAAAAATGGATGAACGATAATAAAAAAATAAAAGATAATTTTACCCAGCAACGGAATAAGGTTATCAATGACCCAGAAATTAAACAAAAGTTAAGCGAGCATGTCGAAATAGATGAAAAGGATATTAATCGTAATTTAATGAAGCTTTATGAATACCAACAAGCATCAAAAAATTGTTCTGATTGTCCTAATCTAGACGGCTGTAAAAATATATTAAAAGGCTATACGCCGCATTTGGATATTGATGGGAAAGATATTTCTTTACGATATGAGAAATGTAAAAATAAAGTCCATGAAGAAGCTCAGCTCGAAAAGGAATCATTGGTTCGTAGTTTATATATACCTAAACAGATTAAAGAAGCTGACTTAGCAAATATGGATCGTGACTCCTATGAGCGTAAAGAAGTAGTTAGAGAGATAATCGAGTTTGTACAAAATTTCTCCAAAGGGGAATTCCATCGAGGTTTATATATTCATGGACCTTTTGGAACGGGGAAATCTTATATACTTGGAGTTATTGCGAATGAACTCAAAAAACAATATATTCAGTCAAACATCATATACATGCCAGAGTTTGTAAGAGAGATAAAGGCTTCCATTGGAAATGACAGTTTTCAGTCCAAGATTGAAAGCTTTAAAAAGGTACAGGTTTTAATGTTTGATGATATTGGTGCTGAGTCGATATCTCCATGGTTCCGAGACGAAGTGCTTGGCGCTATTCTACAATATCGGATGATGGAAGAATTACCTATATTCTTTACTTCCAATTATAATTTAGAACAATTAGAAGATCATTTATCGACGTCCAATAGAGGGGATGTAGAAACGATAAAAGCTGGAAGAATAATCGAGCGGATGACCCAGTTAAGTAAACCAGTCGAATTAACGAAACGTTACCGAACGAATGAATAACCATGACTTCTGTCTAATCCTTGGACAGAGGTTATTTTTTTTCATTATCACCCATATAATATACCAGTTCGATGGTGGTGAGGGTGATGATATGTGTTAGAAGTATATTTTGAGCAAGACAATGAAGCTGAGGTGTTTTATCAATTAGCAAAACAAGTTGACCAATGGAAAGCAACACGCAAACGAACCAAGAAAAATCTAGTGCAGCTCCATTTGTTGGAAGACTTGAATTGGGGCGAAAGGAAGAACCAGCTTGCTCCATTGTTAAGTATGGTATTTATTCAGTGTCGAGAACTACCTATGATTCAACATATACTTATGAAAAAGTATTATTTTTCAAGTGAAGAGGAGATCGAAAGAATAACAGCTATTGCCAGATCTTTACTTGAAAAAGATGAATCTGTATATGAGGATCGAATTCATCAACATGAATTGCGTGACACATTAACGACGATTTTTTCCATGCAAATAGACGCATCTTTTATCCGATTTGATTCCATTGTTCACTTCAGGTTACATCACTATATCGACCAATTAACGGAAATGGTCGGTCTGGCAATAGATGAATTTAAAAGAGAAGAAGAATATCAAGATTTTATTCATTCCATTAGAGAATTTGTCAGGCGCAAATCACCTGAAGAAGAAGTTGTTCATGTTTTGCAAGGGGAAAGATTCCAGATTTTTAGGGATAATGGGGAACTCTACACAATAGAAGATTTACAACAAGTTAAATCACGTTTTCCATTATTTATTTTCGGTTTAGAACAAGAAGAATGGGATATATCACCGCTTATTATGTTGGCACCAAACCATATTCACATGTATGGTGAGGATCAAACAGAATCAAGGACTCATACAATTATGACTATTTTTCAAGAAAGATGTTCTTTTTATCCGACTGATTACTTTCCTTTTTATCACGCAAGTTTCAAGTAAATCATAGGGGCGAAAACGGATACCATGCCCCTGATAAATTTCGCTAATCATCAGAAGGGGTAACAAAACCTCTTACTTTATCATGTTGATGAAAAAGAATCTTGATTTTTTCGCTGACAATCGTTATAATAAGGCGCATAATAATAAAACTTGCGTTGAAGAGGACATGATAGAGTGTAAGGCATATTATTAGAGAGGGAAGCCTTGGCTGGAAGTTTCCTGTATGACCACATTCTATTACCACCTCTGAGCTCTACTAAGGAACACTCTTAGTAAGTAATTAGTAGCGTTTTGTCATCGTTATCGACTTTTCAATGAGCTACATTAGACGTGTAGAAAATTGGGTGGAACCACGGGTATAACGCTCGTCCCTTTACTTTTTAGTAGGGGGATGGGCGTTTTTTATTTGCCTAAAATGATGACAATAACGGTTGTCAAAAGTAACATCGAGAATAAATAAAAAGGAGAGTATGTCACATGAGCAAGATTCATATTACTTTTCCAGACGGAACAGTTAAACCTTTTGATAAAGGGACAACTGGTGAGGAAATTGCATCTTCCATTTCACCTGGATTAAAGAAGCAAGCATTAGCTATTAAATTAGATGATACGTTTTATGATTTGCGTACACCTCTTGAAAGAGATGGTGCTATCGAAATCATAACGGTAAAGAATGACGAAGGTCTAGAAATTTTACGACACTCTACTGCACACCTCATGGCCCAGGCGATCAAACGCCTTTATGACAATGTAAAGTTAGGTGTTGGTCCTACTATTGATGGTGGCTTCTATTATGATATTGATATGGAAGAAACAATTACACCGGAAGATCTACCACGAATTGAAAAAGAAATGAAACGAATTGTGGATGAAAACTTAGAAGTGGTCCGCAAAGAAGTAAGTCGTAACGAAGCAAAAGCGATCTATGAAGAAATCGGTGATGACTTAAAACTGGAGTTGTTGGATGCTATTCCTGAAGACGAAACAGTAACTATCTATGAGCAAGGTGAATTCTTTGACCTTTGTCGTGGTGTTCATGTTCCGCAAACAAGCAAAATCAAAATCTTTAAGTTGTTAAGTATTTCTGGCGCATATTGGCGTGGAGATAGTAATAACAAAATGTTGCAACGTATTTATGGAACTGCATTTGAGAAACAAGGCCAGTTAGATGAATATCTACGCTTACGTGAAGAAGCGAAAGAGCGTGACCATCGTAAATTAGGTAAAGAATTAGGTATCTTCACGGTTTCCCAAAAAGTTGGGCAAGGGTTACCATTATGGTTACCAAACGGAGCAACTATTCGTCGTACAATTGAACGTTATATTGTCGACCTTGAAGAGCGTCTTGGTTATAACCATGTATATACACCAGTTCTGGGGAGTAAAGAATTATATCAAACAAGTGGTCACTGGGATCATTATCAAGATGACATTTTTCCACCGATGGAGATGGATAATGAAGAACTGATTTTACGTCCCATGAACTGCCCACATCATATGATGGTATACAAGAATGAGCTTCATAGTTATCGTAATTTACCAGTTCGTATTGCAGAACTTGGAACAATGCATCGTCACGAAATGTCTGGAGCATTAGCAGGTCTTCAACGTGTACGTGCCATGACTTTAAATGATGCACACATTTTTGCTCGTCCGGATCAATTGAAAGATGAATTTATTCGAGTGGTAGAATTAGTGCAAAATGTATACAAAGATTTCGGAATTGATGATTACTACTTCCGTTTATCGTATCGTGATCCAGAAGATACAGAAAAGTATATTGATAATGATGAAATGTGGGAGAAAGCACAATCTCTGTTAAAAGAAACAATGGAAGAAATGAAATTGGAATATGTAGAAGCAGACGGAGAAGCAGCTTTCTACGGACCGAAACTGGATGTACAAGTAAAGACAGCTTTAGGTAAGGATGAGACATTATCTACTGTACAATTAGATTTCCACTTACCTGAACGATTTGACCTCACTTATATTGGTGAAGATGGTAAAGAACATCGTCCAGTGGTTATTCACCGTGGGGTTGTATCAACAATGGAACGGTTTGTTGCCTTCTTAATTGAAGAGTACAAAGGGGCATTCCCAACTTGGTTAGCTCCAACTCAAGCAAGAATTATTCCAGTATCTGCAGAGGCACATTATGATTATGCGAAAAAGGTCGAAGAAGAATTACGTTTCGCTGGTGTTCGTGTCGAAGTAGATGAACGTGACGAAAAAATCGGCTATAAAATTCGTGAAGCACAAACTGCCAAAATTCCGTTTGCTTTAATTGTAGGAGATAAAGAAGTAGAAGGAAATGCGGTTAATGTCCGTCGATATGGCGAAAAAGATTCAGAAACAGTAGGCCTTGATACATTTAAGCAAAGGGTTGTAGACGAAATACAACACAGAACATTACGAAAAAAATAAAATGGCTCCCCTCTATTTTATTATAGAGGGGTTTTACTACTTGCAAGAATGGACAAAGTAACCATAAAAATTTTGGCATACATAGAGTTATGTTTAAATTCGTTAAAAGGGATTATGTTGATTAAGTATAAAAGTAACCTCGCAGAGTTGTAGTAATAAAGATGTTGACAATCTGCAAGTCGGATGTTATTATATTAGAAGTGAATTTAATATGATCACAAGAGACAAGTAGAAGCACCCGCTTCTCACCTGATTGACGCAGGATGTGTAGTTGACAGGTATAAAATCCGACTTTTTGTAATGAAATTCAGGATGTGTGGGTGCAGTATGTGTACCGACATTTTTTTTTATGAAATTTTTAGACTTGTCTAGTTAAAATGATCATGTTTCATTACGCTTTTATTAAATTTCGGAGGTGGCTGATTATTAGCAAAGATATGAACGTCAATGAGAGTATTCGAGCGCGTGAGGTGCGTCTCATTGATTCAAATGGGGATCAATTAGGAGTTAAAACTCGTCAAGAAGCGTTGGACATTGCTCAAACAAGAAACCTTGATTTAGTATTGGTGGCGCCAAAAGCAAAACCACCAGTATGTCGTATCATGGACTACGGTAAATTCCGTTTTGAGCAACAAAAGAAAGAAAGAGAAGCACGTAAAAAACAAAAAGTAATTAACGTGAAAGAAGTTCGTTTAAGCCCTGGTATTGAAGAACATGATTTCAATACGAAGCTTCGTAATGCGCGTAAATTCTTAACCAAAGGAGACAAAGTAAAAGTCTCTATTCGCTTCCGTGGACGTGCGATTACCCATAAAGAATTAGGTCAAAAAGTATTAGAACGTATGGCAGAAGAATGTCAAGATCTTTCAACTGTTGAGCAAAAACCGAAAATGGAAGGTCGTAGTATGTTCCTGATGCTTGCACCTGTAAACGAAAAGAAATAACTCGCTAGAAAGCGATAAGTTAAATAGATTTAGTTTCAAGGAGGAAGTAATAATGCCAAAAATGAAGTCACATAGCGGAACTGCTAAAAGAATGAAAAAGACAGGTTCTGGGAAGGTAAAACGTTCCCACGCATATACAAGTCACTTATTTGCAAACAAGTCTCAAAAACAAAAACGCAAACTACGTAAAGCAGGTCTAGTATCAGCTGGAGACTACAAACGCATTAAACAAATGTTGCCTAAATAAGGCACTAAATTGATTTCAAATAACAGAAAAGATTCGTTGATTTATAGGAGGGAATTATTATGGCACGTGTTAAAGGTGGAACAGTCACACGTAAACGTCGTAAACGTATATTAAAGTTAGCTAAAGGTTATTATGGTTCAAAACATTCATTGTTTAAAACTGCAAAACAACAAGTAATGAAATCAGGTCAATATGCATACCGTGACCGTCGTCAGAAAAAACGTGATTTTCGTAAACTTTGGATTTCTCGTATCAATGCTGCGGCACGTATGAATGATCTTTCTTACAGCCGTTTCATGCACGGTTTGAAACTTGCTGGTGTTGAAGTAAACCGTAAAATGCTAGCTGACTTAGCTGTAAGTGATGAAAAAGCATTTGCACAATTAGCAGACCAAGCAAAATCTGCATTAAAATAAGATCGTAATATATAACGGATAGTTCTGATTAGAGCTATCCGTTTTTTTATATTTCGAAACCTTTGATCATTGAAAACGTAAAAATGAAAAGGAGGGGGTAAAATTGGATACAGGTCTCATCATTTTTGTCATTATAATGGGATGGACATTAATTATTTATGGTGGAATTACATTTTTCATTGTAAAGAAAAAACATAACTACTTGATTTCTGGCTTTTCAAATCGTCCAAAAGAAGAACAAGAGTATTTAGAACAAAATGGCTACATCAATGCAATGGGCAAGTTACTTACCTATACTTTTTATTTATTAGCAATATCATTTGTACTAGGATTATTTTCTGTTCCTTATGGTTTCGAAATTAGTTTAACTTTGTTTATGATTATACTGTTTGCTGGTATTATCTGGATACAGCGGTATGAAGTCCCGCATAAACGAAAGAAAAATTACTGGATCATCGGTATTGTTGCTCCAGTTACTTTGATTCTTATAACAGGCTTATCTATATCTGGATTTACTGAAAATGATATTACTGTCGAAGATGGCTATTTGGTGATCTCCGGGATGTATGGGGAAGAGATTCCATTTCAAGATATTAATCAGGTAGAGAAAATTAACCAGCTTCCAGAGGTGATTGCAAAAACAAATGGTTTTGCAATGACTAATCGATTAAAAGGTGAATTCCGTATGGAAGGATATTCAGAAACCGTTACACTGTTTATATCAGGTGATGCCAATCCTTATCTTGTTATAGAAACAGAGAAAGGTACGATTATTTTTAACCGAGATACAGAAGCAGAAATAGATAGATTATATCAACAACTACAAACTCGTTAAGGTTGTGAAACTAATGTTAATATACGTAGCAATTATGAATATTATTTCGTTATTTACAATGTGGATAGATAAAAGAAAAGCAAGAAAGAAGAAATGGCGTATACCTGAAGGACGTATCTGGCTATTTGCCATCATTGGCGGTGCTCTTGGAGCTACGATCGGGATGCATGTATTTCGACATAAAACAAAACATACACTTTTTGTCATAGGGTTACCTGTTATTGCAATCATTCAATGTGTATTGATCATTATCTATTACAAATAGTTCCTGTCATAAAGGCTCGTCTCTTGTCATATTATTAAAAAGAAGGAGCTGATGAATGATGCCAATTGAAATGCTTAGCCAAATTAAAGTAATGGAAAGCTATGCATTTGTTGCCCCTATGGTATTTATAATGGTACATATACTCCGCCCTCTGTTTTTTATCCCAGTATTACTATTGTGTATTACAGGAGGGGTTGTGTTTGGCTTATTAGCTGGTACCGTATATTCCATTATTGGTTTAATGATTTCGAGCGTTTTGTTCTATCTGATCATTCATTTGTTACCTGCCCTAGAAAAGCGCTGTAAACGATTGGAAGAAAAGCTATTAGGTAATGAATTATCGTTAAATACCATTCAAATTATGTTATTAAGGATGCTGCCTTTTATCCACTTCCATCTTATGTCTTTTTGTATATATAAAAAATCCGTAAGTTTTTCGTCTTACTTACGGACAACTTTTTTTACTGTTATACCTGTAGCCTGTTTTTATACTACTTTAGGTAAAACCATTCAAGAAATATCTATCTATTATGCGGTTCCACTTGTAGTAATGGTTTTAATCCTTGCGTATTTTGTGAGAAGGAAAAAGGTAATTATTAAGTGGCAAACCTTTTTCCAGCAAAAAACAGCCTGAATTATTTTAAATGTAGTTTATTGATTGGATATTTCCATTCAATTTCAGCGTGAGGATAACGAATCAATATTTCTTCTTCTAAGAAGTATATATCCTTGCGCTCAAACCCTTTCAATTTCTCCGGGTTTCTTGTATGCATCACTATGTTAATAACCTCAAAGGCATCTTCTGTGGTACCCAAATACTTTTCTCCTTCAAATATAAACCCTTTATACGTAATGAAAAAGTTTTTCTTAATATTATCATTGTAATCAAGGAAATAAAATTCACTTTTTTCCTGAGCTACTTCAAGCTTCCTTTTTGGATTGACGATATATTTATAAGCAGTATATATTAATACAATCATAGCAATAACAACTAAAAAACGAAAAAGAATAACGATCACAGACATCAACTCCTAATATACAAGACTTCTAAGTATGCTTACGAATCTGGCGATGCTTTGGTTTCAAAAAAATAAATCAAACATGCTATAATATGAGAATAAATCCAAAAACTAAAGGGAGAATAATATGAATTGGCAAACACTTTTTGATATGCAACGAGAATTAGATAACTATATTTTAGCACAACATGATTTGAAAAACGAAAATGTTTTTGATAAAAAGGTATTAGCATTATTAGTAGAAGTAGGAGAATTAGCAAATGAAACAAGATGCTTCAAGTACTGGAGTGTGAAGCCAGCTAGTGAAAAGTCAGTTATTGCAGAAGAGTATGTGGATGGTATTCACTTTATTTTATCCTTAGGATTGGAATTAGGACTAGATCAATATCAGTCTGATAGTCACACTGATGAAAAAGACTTAACAGCATTATTTCATGAGGTCTTCCACTCGATTACTGATTTAAAGGAAAAACAAACGGTTGAAGCATATAAACAAGTATTTGATACATATTTAAAATTAGGTGAAAAATTAGGCTTTACAGCAAATGATATAAAAAAAGCCTATGTAGATAAAAATAAAATTAACTTTGACCGACAAAATCAAGGTTATTAATTCTAGGAGGAAAATAAAATGTCAAACTATGAACAATTAACCATGTTAAAAGAGTTAACAGATGCACGTTCGATTCCAGGTGATGAAAAAGAAGCTCGTGAAGTAATGAAAAAATGGATTTCACCATATGCAGACAAAGTGTATACCGATAACCTTGGAAGTTTAATTGCAGAGAAGAGCGGGGATGAAAAAGGTCCGAAAATCATGGTCGCTGGCCACTTAGATGAAGTTGGTTTTATGGTAACGCGTATAGATGATAAAGGTTTTGTCTATTTTCAAACAGTTGGTGGTTGGTGGAGCCAAGTAATGCTAGCACAACGTGTAACAATTTTGAGCAGAAATGGAGATGTTACAGGTGTAATTGGTTCAAAACCACCTCATATCTTATCTGCTGAAGCTCGCAAAAAACCTGTAGACATCAAAGATATGTTTATTGATATTGGTGCTTCAAGTAAAGAAGAAGCGGCTGAATTTGGAGTGAAACCTGGTGATTCGGTTGTACCATACTTCGAATTTACACCATTGAAAAATGAAAAATTATTATTAGCTAAAGCATGGGATAATCGAATCGGTTGTGCAATTGCGATAGAAGTATTACGCAGATTAAAAGGAGAAGATCACCCTAACCGAGTATATGGCGTTGCAACAGTACAAGAAGAAGTTGGATTACGAGGTGCTAAAACATCTGCACATGCGATTGAACCAGATATTGGTTTTGCAGTGGATGTTGGCATTGCGGGAGATACACCTGGAGTATCAGATAAAGAAGCAGACAGTAAAATTGGGGATGGCCCACAAATAATCCTGTACGACGCGTCTATGGTATCCCATAAAGGATTAAGAGATTTTGTTATCGACACTGCAGATCAGCATCAAATCCCGTACCAATACGCACATTTGGCAGGTGGAGGTACTGATTCAGGTGCCATTCATTTAACTGCAAACGGAGTACCAGCATTATCAATTACCATTGCTACAAGGTATATACACACACATGCCGCGATTTTACATCAAGATGATTTCGAGAATGCTGTGCAACTAATTGTTAAAGTAATTAAAAAATTGGATAAAGATACGGTCGACAACATCACATTTTCGTAAGAGATTATAGTAATATGAGTTGATAAAAGAAAGACCACACGTATTAGTGCCATAGCTGGTATGTGTGGTCTTTTTATAAAGAGGGTAAGAATACATAAACGGAGATTTCTATGCAGGCGTTATCCGCTTTTCTTAAAAGATTTGCGCTTTATTTCTCTGATGATTGTTAAGTGATAAAAGACGTTCCAACACGCCACTTGTTAAAGCAAGTCAAATTTTGCATTTTTTAAGTGATTCGCCAAGTGAATGGAGAGCACGAATCCCGATTATATGGATTTAAAAGGGATTCAAGGAACAAAAGAGAGCATGAATCCCGATTATACGGATTTAAAAGGGATTCAAGGAGCAAAAAAGAGAGCGAATCCCGATTATATGGACTTAAAAGGGATTCAAGGAACAAAAGAGAGCATGAATCCCGATTATACGGATTTAAAAGGGATTCAAGGAGCAAAAAAGAGAGCGAATCCCGATTATATGGACTTAAAAGGGATTCAAAGAGCAAAAGAGAGCACGAATCCCGATTTTACGGATTTACTCTTCCAAATGCTGCAACCAACATTTATAATACAAGAATTAGAAATATACGTAATCAATAGAAAAACCATTTCCGGAAATACGGAAATGGTTTTGTTATACGATACTTTCAGCTTAATGTGCTACGCTAGGTATTTGCCGAGTACTTTTTGGACGTAGGATTGTGTTTCTGTAAATGGAGGAACATCCTTGTATTTATCAACATTTCCAGGACCTGCGTTATAAGCAGCTAATGCTAATGTTTTATTTCCATCGTATCGGTCCAACATTTGTTTTAAATATTTTGCTCCGCCAAAAATATTATCAACTGGATCAAATGGGTTCTGAACACCTAATCCTTTTGCTGTATCAGGCATCAACTGCATTAATCCTTGAGCTCCGGCATTGCTGACAGCTTGTTGATTGTAATCTGATTCTGTTTGGATTACCGCATCAATTAATTTAGGATCTATATTATATTCCGTTGCAGCTTGTTCAATAATAGTAGTTATATCAGGATTAATTGCTGTATTTGAACTATTAGTAGCCGGGTTGTTAGTTATCTGTGATCTTATCGATTGAGCCAATCCAGGATTACTCAAAAAGTATTCAGCAGGAATTTCGTTACTGCTAGATCTATTTGTATAAGATGAATTTCCGATTAAGGATTGAAATAATTGGCTAAAATCAGTGCTCGTATTATTCGAATTGGAGGTGCTTGTTAAAGTAGACATCGCCTGCATTTGCATTAAATGATAAATTGATTGTACGTTCAATGAAACGCGCTCCCTTTTTAGTAGAATATATCTATAATAAATATACAATTTATCACATCAAAAAGCAATATCATGTTTAAAAAGGGAAAGGACTTGAACAAAGTCAAGTCCTTTTGGCTCATTGTTTATTAACAGCTTGTTCTAAAGCGTCGAGCACTTCTGTTTTTTCCGATTCATCTGCTTGTTGCCAATATAGTTCAAATAAAACACCAAGACCAGGAAGCATTTTCTCTTCGCCACTCTGAATGGCATCGACAATAGTTGCTTCTAAATCATTAGCAGAATTACCAGACACGTTGGACATGATTGCTTTTCTTAAATTTAAATCCATATTATCACCCCATCTTTTACATTTTTAACGGAGATGTCTAACTCCGAGTACCTGAAACTAGGCGACTTCCCTAAGCGTACTACTTACCGTGATTCTTTTATCTCAGTTGCTTCGATCTTGTCGCTACGTTTCTAAGCGTGCGCTCTGCGCTTTTCTTAATATAGTTTGACCTGAATAGAGAAAAATATGTATGATAGAAACATCAAAAAAGAGGAATGAGTCATATGCTAACATCTGTTAAGAATGAAAAAGTAAAGAATTGGCGAAAATTAAAAAAGAAAAAAGAACGAGATATACAATCAAAGTTTATGATCGAAGGCTTTCATTTAATGGAAGAAGCACACAAAAGTGATTGGGAAATAATAGAAATTATTTTTCAAACAGGAGTAGAGGTAAGTGCTGACTGGCTTCATTATCCTTCATATGAAGTGGCAGATAATGTGATGGCAGCTCTTACGGATACAAAGACACCACAAGGTATATTGGCTGTTGTCCACAAAAAAAAGTGCAGTGAAAAACAGAGTCAACGAGCATTACTGGTAGATCGCGTCCAAGATCCCGGGAATTTAGGGACGATGATTCGAACTGCAGATGCAGCAGGATTTGATACAGTGATATTAGGAACAGGAACTGTCGACTTATTTAATGATAAAGTCATTCGCTCTACCCAAGGATCAATGTTTCACCTTCATGTTTATGAAGCGAATTTACATGATGAAATTGATCGTTTACAACAGGAAGGTATAGAAGTATGGTCAACAGGGTTAGAGAATGCAACTTATTATCATGAATTGGAAGTGCCTAACAATCTTGCTATCATCATGGGAAATGAAGGTGCAGGCGTAGACTCGGAACTTATGGAAAAAGCAACACGAAATGTTAAAATTCCGATATATGGGCAGGCAGAATCATTAAATGTTAGCATTGCTGCTGCTATACTTATGTATGAAGTAGCAAAAAAATGAACAGTTGGACTTGCATCATTTGCAATGCTTGCTTATACTATATGAAGTAAATACATTTATAAAAGCGTTGAAAGAGCTAGTAAATGTGTGAAAATCGTTTCAAGGGAAGAAGCATCACAGACTGGAAATGCTTCTAACGATCACAGATTGAAATTTCACTCTGGAGCTGACACTTAGACCTTGCGTTAGTGAGTAAAGGTGTTCCGGTTTATGCCGTTATCTTTTAACTTGAGTGGATATAGTATAATCTGTATCAACAAGGGTGGTACCGCGATACATACAGTCTCGTCCCTTTTTCTATAGGGGCGGGACTTTTTTATTTTTACGGCGGTAAGTATAGCCATTTTTCAGAATAAAAAGGAGGTTCAAAAATGAAAGAACAACTACAAGAATTGGAAAATGAAGCACTACAAAAAGTAGAAGAAGCATCTTCACTTAAAGATTTACAAAACGTAAGAGTTGCCTATTTAGGTAAAAAAGGCCCGATAACAGAAGTATTAAGAGGAATGGGAAAATTATCAAAAGAAGAACGCCCTGTCATCGGTGAATTAGCCAACAAAGTTCGAGGAAATATTGCTGAAGCTATCGACAACAAAAAGGCGAACATCGAAGCAGCAGAGCTGGAAAAACAACTGGCTGAAGAAACGATAGATGTTACTTTACCAGGACGACCTGTTCCAACAGGCGGTCCACACCTTCTAACCAGTATTGTCGAAGAAATTGAAGATTTATTCATCGGTATGGGATTCGAAGTCCGTGAAGGTCCTGAAGTTGAAACAGACTATTATAATTTTGAGGCACTAAACTTGCCTAAAGGACATCCGGCACGTGATATGCAAGACTCCTTCTATATTACTGAAGAAATCTTGCTGCGTACCCATACATCTCCAGCACAGGCAAGAACCATGAATGCAATAGAGGATAAACGTCCAGTAAAAATGATTAGCCCTGGGAAAGTGTATCGCCGTGATACAGATGACGCAACACACTCACATCAATTTACTCAAATTGAAGGGCTTTATGTAGACAAAAATGTCCGCATGAGTGATTTAAAAGGGGTATTAGATCGTTTCGCAAAGCAAATGTTTGGCGAAGATCGCGAAATTCGCTTACGTCCAAGCTTCTTCCCGTTTACAGAGCCATCCGTTGAAATGGACATTTCCTGTAAGGTATGTCATGGAGAAGGATGTAGCGTTTGTAAGAAAACAGGATGGATCGAAATACTTGGTGCTGGAATGGTGCACCCGCGTGTGCTGGAAATGGCAGGTTATGATCCAAAAGTATACAGTGGTTTCGCATTCGGTATGGGACCAGAACGAATTGCTATGCTGAAATTTGGTGTAGACGACATTCGTCATTTCTACACAAATGATATTAGATTCTTGAAGCAATATCATCAAGCGTAAGGAGGAGGCAATAAAAACATGTATGTATCATTAAATTGGTTAAAAAATTATGTAGATATCGATCAATTATCCCCAGAAGATTTGGCAGAGCGTATTACCAAATCAGGGATTGAAGTAGAAGGATTAGAACGCTTTGCAAGCCCGGCGAACAATGTTGTCGTAGGATATGTGGAAAGCTGTGAAAAACACCCAAACGCAGATAAATTAAATTTATGTCAGGTTAATGTCGGTGACGAAACATTGCAAATTATTTGTGGTGCACCGAATATCGCAAAAGGACAAAAGGTTGCAGTAGCAAAACCAGGTGCTGTTTTACCAGGTAATTTTAAAATTAAAAAGGCAAAACTTCGCGGTGTAGAATCAAATGGAATGATTTGCTCCTTACAGGAATTAGGTGTCGAAGAGAAATTCGTACCTAAAGAATTTGCTAGTGGAATTTTCGTATTTCCGGAAGATGCGGAAATAGGTGCAGATGTAACGGAACTATTGAACTTAGACGACATTATTGTGGAACTTGGTTTAACACCAAACCGTTCAGATGCCTTAAGTATGCTAGGTGTTGCCTATGAAGTAGCGGCAATTTTAGATGTTCCCATTCGCCTGCCACATACGAATTATCATACAAATGGTGAACAAGCAGCAGATCAAGTTTCTGTTACAGTAGAAGCTACAGGACAAAATCCTTATTATGGTGCCTTTTTAGTGAAAGATGTACAGATCGGTCCATCGCCATTGTGGATGCGAAATTACCTAACGGCAGCTGGTATCCGTCCGATTAATAATGTGGTAGATATCACGAACTATGTGTTATTAGAGTATGGTCAGCCTTTACACGCATTTGATTTTGATAAGTTTGGATCAACTGAAGTAGTTGTCAGAATGGCAAATGAAGGGGAAAAGCTCGTTACACTGGACGATCAAGAACGGACATTGTCTAGTGAACATTTAGTAATTACTAATGGAAAAGAAGCAGTTGCCCTTGCAGGTGTAATGGGTGGTGCTGATTCTGAGGTTTCTGAACAAACCACTACTGTTTTATTAGAAGCTGCTTATTTCGCTGGTCAAACAGTCCGAAAAGCATCGAAAGAATTTGACTTACGCAGTGAAGCGAGCAATCGTTTCGAAAAAGGCGTAGACCCAAATCGTGTTCGCAAAGCTGGTGAACGTGCTTGTCAATTGCTTCAGGAATATGCAGGAGCAACAGTATTAGACGGGGTAGTGGAATATGACCAGTTAGATTACGCTGAAAAAAAAGTTACGATCTGGACACCTACCATTAATAACCGATTAGGTACTACTATTTCTAATGATGAAATAGCTGATATTTTAAGAAAATTAAACTTTAACTATGATCAAGACGGCGAAACATATACTGTTTATGCACCGACTCGCCGTCAGGATATCGTCATTTTTGAAGATATGGTTGAAGAAGTGGCTCGTATTTATGGGTATGACAACTTACCTTTCACCCTACCAAGTGGTGGTGCACAAGCTGGAGGGCTAACGAAAGAACAAGAACTTAAACGTCATGTCAAACGGCTGTTAGAAGGTACTGGATTATCCGAAACGGTAACTTATTCATTAACTAGCAAGGAACGAGCAACTGAGCTAGTTAGTCCGGAAGTAGCTGAGGAGATGGTATCATCTGTCTCACTAGCAATGCCAATGAGTGAAGAGCATAGTACGTTACGTTTAAGTATATTGCCAGAAATGTTATCATCTGTCGCATATAACTTAGCAAGAAAGCAAGCAAATGTGGCGTATTACGAATTAGGTAGTGTCTTTATTTCTAAAGAGGAAATAGTAACAAAACAACCTGACGAACAGTTGCGCTTAGCAGGTGCTTTGACAGGTGAATGGCTTTCGCATCAGTGGCAACAGGAGAAAAAAACAGTAGATTTCTTTGTTGTAAAAGGGATTTTAGAAGCATTGTTTGAATCACTAAATCTTGATGTTACGTTTAGCCAAGCGAAAGTTGATGGTATGCATCCAGGCAGAACAGCACAATTGTTCATCAATGACCGTGCGATTGGTTTTGCAGGTCAGGTCCATCCTCAATTGCAAAAAGACTATGATCTAAAAGAGACATTCGTATTTGATATCAATTTTGATTATATCCTGAAAATTCATGAAAACGAACCAAGTTTTGCTAAGATTCCACGTTACCCAAGTGTAACAAGAGATATTGCATTAGTTGTTGATGAAGCTGTTCAAGCAGGAGCACTTCAAGCAACGATTGCACAAGCTGGTGGAGAATTAATTAAGGATATTCAAGTTTTTGATGTCTATCAAGGTGAACATTTAGCAGAAGGTAAAAAATCGATAGCTTTTAGCTTATTCTATCAAGATCCGGAAAGAACGCTAACGGACGACGAAGTAGAGGCATCTTACCAAGCGATTTTAGAAGCAGTATCAAACGAACACCAAGCCGAATTAAGAGGTTAAAACAAAAAGGCTGCAACTCTCATCAGTTGCAGTCTTATCTTAATTTATCTAGGTGTTCCTTGCATCTGCCAACGGTGATTAAATGGACTTTTCATTTTTGAACTAATAAATGATGGATAATCAAATTACACACTAAAAACATAAACTGCGAAGTTTCTGTGTCTTAACTTTGCTTTCTTCCATTCAACCCTTTGAGAAGTGCAAGAATAGCTCCAGAACACTACGCCAAGCGAAGTATCTTGACGGAGCGTTACATAGCAATCATCTATAAGTAGAATGGAAAAGTAAAAAACTTCATTTTTACTGGTTCGTATCTTTTTTGAATTAAAAATTTGGGTATAAGGTGGTTTGTGCCGAGTATTCCAACTTTTGATAAATGGAAATAGTTAAACTGTTGAAAGAGAGTTTCCTAGTTATTTTTTTAGATAACGCATCGCTTTTTCTGTATTCGCAAAGTGCGTTTTCGCAACTTGTGATAAGGATTCGAGTCCATTTTTCTTGATAATATAAGCAGCAGCTTCATCGACCTTGCTTGAAGCTCCTTTCGGAATGGTAAAGCCGTATTGACTGGAGATCCGGTCCATCTCCTTCACAAACTTAGCACGGGCAATGATCGAGGCAGCAGCAACAGATGTTGAATAGCTTTCAGCCTTGGTCATAAAGAAAGTATCTTTTTCTAATTTTAATCCTTCCTGGCCAATATGTTTCAGGAATGAAGATGGCTGACAAAATTGATCAATTAAGATACCATGAATAGGGATCCGATCGATTTTTGTCCACAATTTTTGGATGGCATGCTGATGGAGCATGGCCTTCATTTTGCCTTGATTCCATCCTTTTTTCTGCAATTTATTATATTTCGTATTGTCTAACGTTAACAAAGTGTAAGGAATGTTCTCTCGGACAATTTCTTTGGCAAGTCGGGCAATGTTATCGTCTGTTAATGTTTTGGAATCGGTAATGCCCATCTCTTTTAGCATTGAAATTTTATCTTCTGGTACATATACTGCACTAACGGTGATTGGGCCAAAATAATCACCAGTTCCCGCTTCGTCCGTACCAATATGTCCATGTGTAAAAAGAGTTTCGGGCGGCTGATAATCATGATCATTAACGGAAACTTTAGAACCCTTACCAGAAGAATTTCCCTTTGCCTTTGCGTCCCATTTCTTCGCTTCTTGTTGAGCTTGATCACCTTGAAACATAACTTTTCCGGTTTTATAGGCAGTAACCGTGGTATTATTGATTTTAGCTAAGAAAAGACTATTCGGCGGAACTTTGGTAATATATTTCTCGTAGTAATCTTTAACTTTGGATAGGTCATTTTTGGAAAATTGTAATACGATGTTTGACAACAGGCTTCGTCCTTTCTTAAACATAAGAGTATAAATTTGCTAGTTAGTTGTGTACTAAAAAACTTGGAGCTTTCCTACCTCCGTAAGTTAAACATAGGCTCGAAAATTGCCGTGATTCCTATCTAGGTTTAGTCTAAGTCCAACGTTTCTAAGTAGTTTTCTATAAGTATAACAGATATAGGTTTTATCAGAATAGTTTTCTATTTGGATGCTTCATGTTAATATTAATTTTAAGGTTATTTGTCTAGAAGGGGGAATCATGGTGTCCCAGCCAGAAAAAACACGGACTACCGTTGATATATATGGAAGACCATATAATATAATAGGAAATGAAAAACCTCAACATATCCGTGCTGTAGCAAATTTAGTAGATGAAAAAATGCGTGAAATTCATGCTGTGAATAAATCATTAGATTCCACTAACTTGGCTGTGCTGACAGCTGTAAATACAATGAATGATTATATTAAACTGAAAGAAGAGTTTGAGGTATTGCAAAAATTACTAGAGGAGAAAGAGGAATAATATTGTCATGGTGAACTTTATATTGATTGTTTTATTAATTATCGGGGTACTTGTTGGTCTGAGAAGAGGCTTTATTCTGCAAGTACTACATCTAACTGCATTTATTATTGCATTTATCGTAGCAGCTACATATTATGATGATGTTGCTTCGAAACTTGAGTTATGGATACCATATCCAGAATTAATGTCTGATTCTTCATGGGCTGTATTTTTAGAGTCATTACCTTTAGAAGCAGCGTATTATAATGCGATTGCATTTGGTGCATTATTCTTTGTAACAAAAATTATATTACAAATAGTAGCAACAATGCTTGACTTTGTTGCGGATTTACCATTGTTGAATGTTATCAATAGTTGGCTAGGAGCTATTCTAGGTTTTATAGAAGTTTATTTACTTATTTTTGTTGCACTTTATATTTTAGCACTTGCACCTGTGTCATTTGTTCAGGATTATATTAATGGTTCGAGTATTGCCACTTTTATTATTGAACATACACCCGTATTTTCGGAGAAACTAACGACGTATTGGTTTGAGAATGACCCATTCAATAATGGTTAATCTAAATACCCTTGCCACTGGATTATGCAAGGGTATTTCACATGTAGAATACTAAAAAGTGAGGGAAACAAGATGTCTGTTAATAAAAAAGATGTCATCAAACTATTAGAAAAAATAGCAACCTATCTTGAGTTAAAGGGCGAAAATCCTTTCAAAATATCTGCTTATCGTAAAGCAGCAACAGCACTGGAACGAGATGACCGTTCATTAACAGAAATAGATGATTTTACGAAATTACAAGGAGTTGGGAAAGGGACGGCTGCTGTAATTACCGAGTTTATTGACAATGGTGAATCAGATACGTTAAAAGAATTAGAAAAAGAAGTACCCAAAGGATTAATTCCACTCTTAAACCTTCAAGGTCTAGGAGGTAAAAAATTAGCAAAACTATATCATGAGTTACATGTAGTAGATGAGAAATCGTTAAGAGAAGCCTGTGAAAAAGGTGAAATTCAAGTATTAAAAGGCTTTGGTAAAAAAACAGAAGAAAAAATCTTAGAAGCATTAAACAGTGCAGGTGACCGACCAGAACGGCTACCGGTATCAATGGTTGTAGCCATTGTAGAAAAAATTCAAGCTTTTCTACATACCATTGAGGAGATCAAACAATTTTCGATAGCTGGAAGTATGCGTCGTTTCCGTGAGACAGTTAAAGATCTGGACTTTATTATTGCGACGGATAAACCGGAAGTGGTCCGCGAAAAGTTATTGCAATTCGAAGATCGTATCGACACAATTGCAGCAGGCGATACGAAGGTTTCCATTGTGGTAGAGGGGCGTTATGATATAAGTGTTGACTTCCGTTTAGTAACGGCAAAAGAATTTCCTACAACGTTACATCATTTCACTGGTTCCAAGGATCATAATGTGTTAATGAGACAGCTTGCGAAGGCACAAGGTAAAAAAATAAGTGAATATGGTGTGGAGGATGTAGAAACAGGCGAAGTAGAAACATTTGATACAGAAGAAGCGTTTTATGAAAGTTTTGGTCTTCACTATATCCCACCCGAAATACGTGAAGGAAAAGATGAAATAGAACTAGCCAAAACTGCGATTGAATTAGTTGATGAAGATGCTATACGTGGCGATTTGCATATGCACACCACTTGGAGTGATGGTGCTCAATCATTGGAAGAGATGGTGATTCGTGCGAAAGAAAAGGGATATGAATATATTGCTATTACCGATCATTCTAAGTATCTACGTGTCGCTAATGGCTTAAATGAAGAACGCTTAAGATTACAACGAAAAGAAATTGAGCAAGTACAGTCCAAACACCCTGACATTCATATATTTGCAGGAATTGAAATGGATATTTTACCTGATGGGCGCTTAGATTTTGATGATGACTTTTTACAAGAGCTTGACTTTGTGATTGCATCGATCCACTCAAGCTTTGGACAATCACAAGATAAGATTCATGAGCGTTTACTGAATGCGCTCGAAAATCCCAATGTTGACATGATTGCACATCCAACAGGTAGACTCCTGGGGAGAAGAGATGGATATGCTGTCGATGTAGAGTGGTTGATTGAGAAAGCAAAAGACACCAATACCATATTAGAATTGAATGCTAACCCTAATCGTCTTGATTTAGCTTCTAACTGGGTAGAACTGGCACAGGAAGAAGGGGTAAACATTGCAATTAATACAGATGCCCATAGTTATGCCATGTTAGAAGACATGACGACAGGTGTAGGGACGGCAAGAAGAGGTAAACTAAAAAAGCAAACCGTTGTTAATACATGGACGAAAAAACAAATAACACAATTTTTAGCGAAATAAATGAAAAGGAGGTCCGTTTATGAACACACGAATTCTCAATGTTTTAGAATTTCATAAAATTATTGAACAACTAGTTGAAAAAGCAGCTTCCTCTCTAGGGATCGAAAAAATACGCAAGCTGAAACCATCAACGGATCTCGATCAAGTCGTGAAATGGCAGGAGGAGACAGACGAAGCCTATCACGTTATCCGCTTAAAAGGAAATGTCCCGCTCGGTGGGATTTTTGATATAAAACCTAGTGTCAAAAGAGCTGTTATTGGTGGTATTTTAAGCGCGCATGAATGTCTCGATGTAGCAAGTACCATTTATGGTGGAAAACAGCTGAAACTCTTTATTGATAAATTGGAAGATATTGAGTTGCCGATCATTCAAGAATTAGCGGATGAAATTGTACCATTGAATGAATTAGAGCGAGAGATTAAAAGTTGTATTGATGATCATGGACATATGATGGATGGAGCATCTGATAAATTACGCGGACTGCGTTCCAAAATTCGTACCAATGAAAATAAAGTACGTGACCGTTTAGATAATTTAACAAAAACGAAAGCAAAAATGCTTTCTGATGCGATTATTACCATTCGTAATGATCGTTATGTATTACCGGTGAAGCAAGAATATCGAAGTGCTATTGGTGGTATTGTCCATGATCAATCAGCATCAGGTCAAACATTGTTTATGGAACCGCAATCTGTTGTGGAATTAAACAATCAATTACAAGCAGATCGAGTTGAAGAGAAGCGAGAAATCGAACGGATATTAAAGGAATTGTCTCAACGAATAGCAGCTGATGAAGGGTTTTTGCTGCAAAATGTTGAAGCTCTAGCAGAGATAGATTTTATTTTTGCACGAGCAAAATTAAGTCATCAGATGAAAGCAAGTAGACCAACGATGAATGATCGTGGCTTGATTAAGATGAAGCAGGCACGTCATCCGTTAATCTCAACTGATGAAGTTGTGGCAAACGATGTTGAATTAGGAGAAGACTTTACGGCTATTGTTATTACAGGTCCTAATACTGGTGGTAAAACAGTTACATTAAAAATGGTTGGCCTATGCACGTTAATGGCACAGTCTGGCTTACAGGTACCAGCACTGGATGGTTGTGAATTAGCAGTATTCTCGGATGTTTTCGCAGATATAGGGGATGAACAGTCGATAGAGCAAAGCTTAAGTACTTTTTCGTCTCATATGACAAACATAGTCGATATTCTAGATACCTTTGATGAAAAATCCTTGCTTCTATTTGATGAGCTTGGCGCAGGCACAGACCCGCAAGAAGGGGCAGCGCTTGCAATGTCTATACTCGATCATGTGCTGAGTAAACAGGCGCGTGTTATTGCAACAACACACTATCCAGAATTAAAAGCATATGGATACAACCGTGACAGCGTGATTAATGCGTCAGTCGAATTTGATATTCAAACGTTAAAACCAACATATCGATTATTAATCGGTGTGCCAGGACGGAGTAATGCATTCGAAATTTCCAAGCGTCTAGGTTTGCATGAATCTATTATTGACAATGCAAAAAGTCATATCGGCACAGATTCGAAAAGTGTGGAAAATATGATCGCTTCTCTGGAAGATTCACGTCGAAAGGCAGAAACAGATTATGAAGATGCTCAAGACATTTTAGAAGGTGCAGAACTGTTAAAACGCGACTTAGAAAAAGAGTGGCAGCAATTTGAAAAAGAACGGGAAACTTTATATAAGAAGGCAGAAGAAAAAGCAGAAAAAGCAGTCGCCAAAGCACGTGAAGAAGCTGAAACAATCGTATCGGAATTACGCAATATGCAAACAGAGGCAGAATTAAAAGAACATGAATGGATTGAAGCGAAAAAATTATTAAATGAAGCTAGACCAAATTTAACGAAAAAACAGGAAAAACAAGCGCCAACTATTGATGAAGACAAAGCGAAAACGTTAAAGCCTGGTGATGAGGTACGTTTATTATCACTAGATCAAAAAGGATCCATCATTGAACAAACAGGAAAAAATGAATTTCAAGTCCAGGTTGGTATAATGAAAATGAAAGCAAAACGAAAAGATCTTTTATTTATTAGAAGAGAAGAGCCTAAACTGGAAAAACCATTAGCAACTGTCAGAGGTTCCGGATATCACGTCAAACCCGAGTTAGATTTACGTGGGGAACGTTTCGAAGACGCCGTTCAACAGCTAGAAAAATATATTGATGATGCCCTGCTTGCTGGTTATAACAAAGTATCAATCATCCATGGAAAAGGAACAGGTGCATTACGAAAAGGGGTTAAAGATTTTGCCCGAAAACATTCTAAAATTACGAGTGCGCGTGATGGGGATATGGGTGAAGGCGGTCTTGGTGTTACCGTTCTAGAATTAAAATAAAAGGAGGCCATGTCATGTCTGACTTTTGGGGAAATATATTTGTCGAAACCGCAGCTCGTTACAGTGTTGCCATTTTATGTTTGATTGTCTTTTTAGTTATTTTTGAACTTGTCACTTCATATAAAAATTGGGAAGAAATTCAACGAGGCAATTTCAGTGTTGCGATGGCAACAGGCGGGAAAATTTTTGGAATTGCTAATATCATCCGTTACTCCATACAACACAATGATACTATTCTTGAAAGCATTGCATGGGGTGGATATGGCTTTCTTTTACTGTTGTTTGGGTATTTTATTTTTGAGTTTCTAACGCCAACCTATAAAATCGATCAGGAAATTGCCAACGATAACCGTGCAGTTGGTTTCATATCCCTCGTTATTTCAGTTGGATTATCTTATGTTATCGGGTCAAGCATCCAGTAAAGGAGTGGCATTGTGAAAACTTTAGCCTATGTTTTAATTGTAATAGCGGTCATCTTTTTAGCTGTTGGAATATATTATGTGATGACTGTATAGTATTTTCTCATCATATAATACTATAAGCAAAGTATTAGGATGATTTTTTTGTCAATGTTATACTTGTAAAGAAATCGGAATAAAGGAGGAATTCTTAATGGCAATTGTAGCAGCAAACGATAGCACTTTTAGTAATGAAACTAGCGAGGGATTAGTAATAGCTGATTTTTGGGCTACTTGGTGTGGACCATGTAAAATGATTGCACCAGTCCTTGAAGAAATAGATGGTGAAATGAGCGATACTGTTAAAATCGTAAAACTTGATGTTGATGAAAACCAAGAAACAGCTGGTAAATACGGTGTTATGAGTATTCCAACGCTTCTACTTTTCAAAGATGGAGAAGTAGTTGACCAAGTTGTTGGTTACCAACCAAAAGAAGCACTTGTTGAATTAATCAACAAACATGCATAATAAAACGTGAGAATCCCTTATTATAGTGAACTTATCCTATAATAAGGGATTCTTTACGGAAAGAGTCTTTTTTTGTATTATAATAATGTTAATATCAAAAAATCTAGAATATATAGATAGACATCACGAAATACCAGGGGAGGTGAAGTGGTGAACGAACATATTAAGGAGAAATTGGCGGTATTGCCAGCGCAACCGGGTTGTTATTTAATGAAGGATAAGCATGGGACTGTTATCTATGTTGGCAAGTCGAAAATTCTTCGTAACCGGGTTCGTTCTTATTTTATTGGGGCCAATGATCAAAAAACACAGCGTCTCGTCCGGGAGATCAGAGACTTTGAATATATCGTTACAAGTTCAGAGATTGAAGCACTGATTCTTGAAATGAATTTAATCAAAAAATATGACCCGAGATATAATGTACTGTTGAAAGATGATAAATCTTATCCTTTTTTAAAAATTACAAACGAACGACATCCACGTTTGATTATTACGAGAAAAGTCAAAAAAGACAAGGGTAAATATTTTGGTCCTTATCCTAATGTATTGGCGGCAAGGGAAACAAAAAAGCTGTTAGACCGATTATATCCTTTGCGAAAATGCAAAAACCCAAAAGGGCGCCATTGTTTATATTATCATATGGGTCAATGCTTAGCTTGCTCCGATATTCCTCCGTCTAAAGAAGAATACCGAAAAATCACACAAGAAATCGCAAGCTTTTTAAATGGTGGTCACAGAAAAATAAAAACGGAATTAAAGGAAAAAATGCTCACAGCTTCTGAGGATTTAAATTTTGAGCGAGCCAAAGAATTTCGTGATTTAATCCAGCATATTGAATCGGTAATGGAACAACAAAAAATGACCATGAAAGACCAGGTCGACCGAGATGTGTTTAATTTTAGCTATGATAAAGGCTGGATGTGTGTTCAGGTATTCTTTATACGCCAAGGGAAATTAATTGAGCGTGATATTTCGATATTTCCGTTTTATGATGAAGCAGAGGAAACGTTCCTAAGTTTTATCGGAAGTTTTTACATGCACCATCAACATCCAAAACCAAAGCAAATTCTCGTGCCGCTTCCAACAGATGTGGATTTATTAAAGCAATTATTAGATGTAGATGTTCATATACCATTGCGAGGACGCAAGAAAGAATTAGTAGAATTAGCCAAGAAAAATGCGGAAATAGCTTTACAGGAAAAATTCAGTTTGATTGAACGAAATGAAGAACGAACCATTCGTGCTGTAGAAAGCCTAGGCGAAAAATTGCACATAGAGACACCACATCGTATAGAATCCTTTGATAACTCAAATATTCAGGGAACTGATCCGGTATCAGCGATGGTCGTGTTTATTGATGGTAAGCCAGCTAAAAAAGAATATCGTAAATATAAAATTAAACAGGTGGATGGTCCTGATGATTATGAGACAATGCGTGAGGTTATACGAAGGCGTTACACACGCGTATTGAAAGAAGGAGCACCATTGCCAGATTTAATCCTTGTTGACGGGGCAAAAGGACAGATGTCGGCGGCTATAGATGTGCTAGAAAATGAATTGGGGTTAGATATTCCGTTATGTGGTTTAGCAAAAGATGATAAACACCGAACAAGCGAATTATTATATGGGGATCCACCAGAAGTAGTTGATTTAGATCGACGTTCACAGGAATTTTATTTTATTCAACGTATTCAGGATGAGGTACACCGATTTGCAATTACTTTCCACAGGCAGCTTAGAGGAAAAAGTGCCTTTCGTTCAAAATTAGATGAAATTGAAGGTGTCGGAGCACAAAGGAAGAAAGTATTACTTACTCATTTTAAATCTGTAAAAGAAATAGAACAGGCATCGGTAGAATCCATTGTAAAGTTAGGGATTCCAAAACCAGTGGCAGAGAATATATTGGATCATCTTCAGGCGGAAAAATAATACCCTGAAGATCAGGAATATCAAATATCGGAGTTGGCTACAGGACGTGGCCAACTCCGACTATTAAAAGTTATGGGGCATTAATTATGTAGAACATGTAAAATAATGTGATCTTTATTCACTTCTGCTACACATTCACAGCTTTTATTAGTTATATGATACATTGTTTCTGCTAAAAATCCGGCTTCTAGTTGAAAGTCGATTTCCTTTAACGTTTGCAATCGAGCTTGAATCAGGCTTCCACCTAATTCATAAATAAAACCACGGCGCTTTTCATTTGCTAACCGCAACTCTCCCCAGCCAGCATGTTGAAAAAATTCCTGCACTTCTTCTGTTGTTGCACACTCTGCTTGTCTAGCTAAGTTTTTACCCATGACATATAAAATAAGGTCGGATTCCTGTCCCAGCATATCTGGTAATCCAACATAGCGAATTAAATCATAGCCACTGCTAGTTGTTTGAAGGTTGGCAAGTACTGTAGCAATGTTTGTCTTTTTATTTGTCACTTGATTGTCCCCTCTCTTACCTCAATCAGAACCTAATACTACATTAACTATTATCACCTTTTTTAATGTTTTCTGCAATCGTTCAAAAGTAACTTTCTCCAATTAGTATGATTAATCGACAAATATTTGAAGAAAAAGAATTCGTTTTCTTGACGCTTTTTCCTGATAGAAGTACAATAGTTGTGGTAACAATATACGAAAATCTTTGGATGGGATGTCCCGTGAGAGGGATGAAACGAAAAAAAGAAACCGTACAACGGGATGTAAAGCGCTTCAACACTTTAAGTGCAAAAAAGACTCGTATGTTGAAAATTATGATGAACTAGAGGGGGGTACACAAAAGGTGGAGAATAGGGAATTCTTTTATCGCAGGTTACATTCACTATTAGGGGTTGTGCCAATCGGGATCTTTTTAATTCAGCACTTGGTTGTCAACCATTTTGCAGTATATGGTCCTGAAAGCTTTAATAAAGCAGCACAATTTATGCATGATTTACCATTCCGTATCATGCTTGAAACCTTTATCATTTTTCTTCCTATTTTATTCCATGCAGTATTAGGTGTGTATATTGTATTCGTTGCAAAAAATAATGTAAGTCGCTATGGCTTCTTCCGTAACTGGATGTTCTATCTGCAACGAATCACAGGTATCATTACACTTGTGTTTATTGTGTGGCATTTATGGGAGACACGTGTTCAAATTGGAATGGGTACTGAGGAACTAAATTACGGATTAATGGAAAATATTTTAGCTAATCCAGTAATGTTCTGGTTCTATGTGATTGGTGTAGTTTCCACTACATTCCATTTCGCAAATGGTTTGTGGAGCTTTTTAGTAAGCTGGGGTATTACCGTTACACCACGTTCACAAAAAATTGCTACATATGCAACACTATTAGTTTTCTTAGCCGTAACATATATCGGAATTCGTGCTTTGTTCGCGTTCGTTTAATAAGTAGTAGGGAGTAAAGGGAGTGAGTATAAATGAGTGATCGCAATATTGTTATTGTTGGCGGTGGTCTAGCAGGTTTAATGGCCACAATTAAAGCAGCAGAAGCAGGCGTACACGTTGATCTATTATCAATTGTACCTGTAAAAAGGTCTCACTCTGTTTGTGCACAAGGTGGAATTAACGGTGCAGTGAATACAAAAGGGGAAGGAGATTCTCCTTGGGAACACTTTGATGATACAGTTTATGGTGGTGACTTCTTAGCCAATCAGCCGCCAGTAAAAGCAATGTGTGAAGCTGCACCTGGAATTATACATATGCTGGATCGTATGGGAGTTATGTTTAACCGTACACCAGAGGGTTTACTGGACTTTCGTCGTTTCGGTGGTACACAGCATCACCGTACAGCATATGCCGGTGCGACAACAGGGCAACAATTATTATATGCTTTAGACGAGCAGGTTCGTCGTTTTGAAGTACAAGGTTTAGTAACAAAATATGAAGGCTGGGAATTTATTTCAGCCATTATTGATGATGAAGGTGTTGGACGAGGTATTATAGGTCAAAACATCAAGTCTCATGAACTAAAAGCATTTAAAGCAGATGCTACTATTTTTGCTTCTGGTGGACCTGGTATTATCTTTGGTAAATCAACGAATTCCGTTATCAATACAGGTTCAGCAGCTGCAGGACTTTACTTGCAAGGAGCTATTTACGCAAATGGAGAGTTTATTCAAATCCATCCAACTGCGATCCCAGGTGATGATAAACTTCGTCTGATGAGTGAATCCGCACGTGGTGAAGGTGGTCGTCTCTGGACCTATAAAGATGGGGAGCCATGGTATTTCTTAGAAGAGAAATATCCAGCATACGGTAACCTAGTACCTCGAGATATTGCAACACGTGAAATTTTTGATGTTTGTGTCAATCAAAAATTAGGTATCAATGGTGAAAACATGGTGTACCTTGATCTTTCACACAAAGATCCTAAAGAATTAGATGTTAAACTTGGTGGTATCATTGAAATTTACGAGAAGTTTGTTGGGGAAGATCCTCGTAAAGTACCAATGAAAATCTTCCCAGCAGTACACTATTCAATGGGTGGTCTGTGGGTTGATTATGATCAAATGACAAATATTCCTGGTATTTTTGCTGCAGGTGAGTGTGATTACACACAACATGGTGCAAACCGTCTAGGTGCAAACTCATTATTGTCATCTATCTATGGTGGTATGGTTGCCGGACCTAATGCAATTAAATACATGGACGGTCTGGAAAAAACAGTTGAAGACGTACCTTCCACTATTTTTGATAACCATTTAAAAGAAGAAGAAGAAAAATTTGAATCATTATTAAATATGCGTGGCGAAGAGAATGCATATCAAATCCATAAAGAGCTTGGGGAATGGATGACAGATAACGTAACTGTTGTACGTGACAACGATAAACTGTTAAAAACAGATGAAAAAATCCAGGAATTAATAGAACGATGGGAAAATATTAATATGGATGATACATCACGATGGAATAATTCTGGTGTAATGTTTACCCGTCAATTGAAAAATATGCTTCATTTAGCACGTGTTATTACGCAAGGAGCATATAACCGTAATGAAAGTCGTGGTGCACATTACAAACCGGAATTCCCAGATCGTAATGATGAAGAATGGCTTAAAACAACGAAAGCATCTTTTGACGAAGTAAATAAAGCACCAAAATTCGAATACGAAGATGTTGATGTATCACTTATAAAACCTAGAAAACGTGACTACAGTAAGAAAAAATAAAAGGGGGTAGCGAGGAGAAATGGCAGAGGAGAAATTAACACTGATAGTAACTCGTCAAGATAGCCCTGAGTCTCCTGCCTATGAAGAGACTTTCAAGGTAAATTACCGTAAGAATATGAATATCATCTCCGCATTAATGGAAACACAAAAAAATCCTGTTAATGCAAACGGACAATCTGTAGCACCAGTTCAATGGGAATCTAACTGTTTAGAGGAAGTTTGCGGGGCTTGTTCGATGGTAATTAATGGGGAACCACGTCAAGCTTGTTCTACACTTGTAGATAAACTAGAACAACCAATTCGTGTTGCACCGATGTCGACATTTCCGGTTGTTCGTGACTTAGTGGTAGATCGTAGTCGTATGTTTGATTCCTTGAAAAAGGTAAAAGCATGGGTTCCAATCGACGGTACACACGATCTTGGTCCTGGACCAAGAATGCCAGAGAAAAAACGTCAATGGGCATACGAATTATCCAAATGTATGACATGTGGTGTTTGCTTGGAAGCATGTCCAAATGTGAATAGCAAGTCTGACTTCATTGGACCTGCACCATTATCTCAAGTTCGTTTGTTCAATTCACATCCAACAGGTGAAATGAACAAGAGTGAACGTTTAGAAGCATTAATGGAAGATGGCGGTCTAGCAGGATGCGGTAATTCACAAAACTGCGTGCAAGTTTGTCCAAAAGGTATTCCTTTAACAACCTCCATCGCAGCACTAAACCGCGATACCAATATCCAATCATTCAAAAACTTCTTCGGAAGCGATAACGCATATTAACGAAAATGAAAAACCTTTCTCCTTTTGATGGAGAAGGGTTTTTTTGTTGCTACTAAGAGTTTGAAGTTGCCATTAAAATACGGATAGTTCCAGCAGTCCATTGACAGTATAAATACGAGTAAAAAAATAATAAATGGACGACAGTTGATAACAAAATTCATCAATCAATCATATGCTATGATATACCATAAGAAGGTGTGAGGAATATGGGGATATGTAGCATGGACCTTATTAAGTTAAACAACTAACAATAAAACTTGTTGCCAATTTAGACGTTTGTAGAGCACAACTTCTCTGTGGTTGACATATTATAAGATTGACTAAGTAATTACCCTCTTATTTTCAACGCCCTAAAGTTAGCAAGGAGGGGTTCACATTTGAAAGATAATGACTACAAGCCGAAGCAATTATTAACGAAAAGGGAAAGAGAAGTATTTGAGCTACTAGTACAGGACAAAACAACAAAAGAAATCGCCCAAGAATTATTTATCTCGCAAAAAACTGTGAGGAATCATATCTCAAACGCAATGCAGAAGTTGGGTGTTAAGGGGCGCTCACAAGCTGTAGTGGAGTTATTGCGAATGGGCGAGTTAAAGCTTTAGATGAAAACCAGTTATTCTACAAAGGAATAACTGGTTTTTCTGTGGTTAGGAATGCATGTGAGAAATAGTGGTTGATAATTGTGGTTTATTTATAATTTTCCGAATACATATTACGACTAGATAGAATAAAATAATATTTGCAATCAAAGAGACTATGTTAACTGAATAAGAATTGTTTACAGATAAATGCTGTTAAATGAAGCCAGAACTAATTTCGCTGTAAATGGTTACAAATGGAAATGGAAAGCCAAATGTGTGAAGTAATGTAGGTGTTTGATCCGGTATTATGCTTGAAAGAATTAAAAGTATGGCAAATGCTATTAATAAAATCGATATTTTTAATTGATGTCTTTTCATTAAACGGAATAACCAGATTCCTAATAATAAAAATGCAATCGAATACAATAAAGTGCTCGTGAACGTAGAATCGATTTTTAGAGCAATAGAACTTATTTGAATAAAAGCACCAATCCCAGTTAAAAGAAGAAATATAGGAAGAAACTCTATTACTGATTTTATTGTATCTCGCAACGACAAACCCCCTTAACTTTGTGAATAAAGTGACTATAATTATAACAAATATAACATTTTTGGCAATTGCATATAATGATGTGCTAGTTACAGTTATTACGGAATGTATAGTGCACCACAAACGCAATGCAGAAGTTGAGTGTTAAGGGGACTGACAAGCTATAGAGGAGTTATTGCGAATGGGCGAGTTAGAGCTTTAGATGAAAATTAGTTATATAGGAATAACTTTTTTGTATGTTAGCGTATTTATTTGAATAACTACCTCTGAGAAAAGAAGTAGTTCACCTTATTAGTTACGATCATATATTTGAACGCCAAAGCGCTCACAATTTATTTTAATACTAATAGGTTCCAAGTTTTGTTGAAACTTATTAAACTTGATGGATGGTATTTTATAGCTTATAATCAACTTGTAACTTCCATTTTATAGAAATTTCTAGATTAGGAGTAAAACACATGTTTTTTAAACCTAGTGAAAGTAAAGACACTAGAAGTGTTAATATTGCTTATTTTTGTACATTTGTCTATTGGTCCGGTTTTTTATTGTTGAATAGCTTTCTTGAGTTATTTGGTAATGCTATCGATATTAAATCAATTGTTTTACTGCTATCAGGATTGGCAGTATTTTTTGCCAGTGAACTTTTCGCTAAATACTTGTTAGATAAAGAACATAAAAAAGTACATATAGAATAAGTTATACTATTTAACAGAGAATGTGTGAGGATATGACAAAATAGAAATAATACATATATTTATCGTAGATCTGTTTTAGTATTTGTTTAATATTATGGATTCCAAACATCCTTTTTGAAATAAGCAGTCCTTTCTAGATGTTAACTTATCTTATTGGTCCATTAGGAGTTGTTTTTGCAGTTCTTGATACATCTTCTTTAATGTTCTTCTCTGAAAATCTTAATGCATTCTATAAAGACTTGAAAAGTAAAGGAGTTACTGTCGGGGAATTGGTCGATATACCTAATGGGAGAGTTTTTAACTTTGCAGATGATGAGGATAACTACTTTGCCATAATGGAAAACGGCTAATAAATTTAAAACCAGTTATTCCGTAAAAAGGAGTAACTGGTTATAACATTTCTAGTTCTTAAACCAATCTGCTTTTTCCATATGTAGAAACGGGATATCTGTATCCACTTCACCTTGAATTCCCTCCAAGGAGAAGTCGTTCCCTTCTAACCACTCAGCAAAATCAAATGCAGTCGGCGCTTGGTCACCACCTAATGCAAGCCAAGATGATAGTGACTTTGGAAAGTAAGCTGATGTATGAATCGTTCCAGCCCAATTACGATATTGGTTCGAAAAAAGTTCTTGATCAGAATCATTCAACATTCGGAATGCTTCTTTTCCGGTTAAATGATGATTTTGTTTGCCATCCATCACTGTTAACCTTTTGTTGGAATCATCTAAGAAATGACGATTTTCTTTTTTCATCATCTCAAAATGATTAGTACAGGTATTTCCTTGACGTACTTCTACACCTCGCGGCGAAGTTTCCACAATGGACGCAACGTTACTTACGGAATCAAACAATACATAACTAAACGAACCACGATGAGGTAGCTCCCTTAATAGATTCACTGCTTCTGAAATATTTGCACATAACTCGAGAACAAGTCTGCCAACCATATGACAAACAAATCCGTCACTAGGACGTTTGCGGTTAATAAACGTATATCCCAAAGTAAGTCCTTTCTCATTCATGCCGTCACATCTTCCCGAAACACGTTGACTGACACCGATTGTTGCATAACCATGATCAGTTGGTTGATATACTACATAACGGCCATCATATGTCTTCGGGTGATAATCATAATTGCGGATCATATAATTCTCTCCTACGAAAATAGAACAACCTGATCGCTGTAATTTTACTCGATAGCCGCCAAACTCTAACAACACTCGTTCTAGAGGCCAATCCAACGCATCTCTTAGCCCTTCCATTTCGTCCCAGACTGAGGAGCCTAGTTGCTTAAATATTGCTTTTGTTTCTTCCACGTCAATTCGAAAGCGAGGTATTCTGATCTTCCATTGTCTATTACGATTTTCAACAAGAAAAGAGTCTTTTATTTGTTTTCCTTGTAGATAGCCAAAATCATAATGTGATCCGCGAAATTGAATCACATTCGTATATATCTGCTTCATTCTGCTGCACCTCAATAAGTTGAAAATTTCATCCTTCCATTATAATCTAATTTTGCAAGCATTGAAAATATAGAAGAATTGTATAATAATGGAGAAAAGAGTGTCAATCTAGGAGTGATTATTTGGAATTTAATTTTAGTCCCAACTTCAAATGGAAAAAATACAGCATTGGGTGGTTACTATATGTGCTAGCTATTGTTATTACAGGGGTTGTGACTACTTTTCTAACGAGTAACTCCACTGAGTTAATGATTACTATCATATTACAAGTGTTACTTGTTGTATTTGGTATTAATAGAGTGATATATTATTATAATTTACCAAATAAAGTTTATTTAAGAATGGAAGAGGGCTACTTATTGATGTACCGACCAAATGTATTGTCAAAAAAACAAATCGAATACTCTAACATAAAACGCGTAGTTGAAATGAAAGATATGATTTTATTGGTAATGAAAGATGGGAAAGAAGAACAGATACACAAAGAGTGGTTAACTGAAAAGGATTTTTTAATGTTAAGAAAAGAACTACAATCCACTTTTGGTGACATGTCAATGTTTACTTTAATGGAGTAGTTTAATATACATCAAAGGAAGGTGGGGGTTATGAAATGAATCACCAAATGACCTTTATGCCTTTTAGTAATCCTGATAAATTTCCATATGTTGAGAAATAGAAATACATCATCAATAAGATTTCCTATCATCCTGACATAATGATACCTAAATAAAAGGAGTTGGCTATGTATTGGAAAATGATTTGATTTTTAGAGAAGCGGAAGAAAGAGATGTAGATGAAATTGTAAAAATGTTAGCGAATGATCCATTAGGCAAAACGCGTGAAAATTATATGCATCCTTTGCCGGATCAATATTTAAAAGCGTTTGAGTCTATAAGGTCAGATCGGAATAACGAGTTAATTGTAACAGTTTTGAATGATCAAATTATCGGTGTTCTTCAAATCACATTTACACCTTACATAACACATCAAGGTGGATGGCGGGCAACGATCGAAGGAGTACGAACCAGTGAGACTGTACGAGGTAAAGGTGTTGGAACAAATATGATAACATGGGCGATTGAGCGAGCGAAAATTCGAAACTGTCACCTAGTTCAGCTAACAACAGATAAAACCAGAAAAGATGCTTTGCGATTTTATGAAAGACTGGGCTTTCAGGCAACACATGAAGGGTTAAAATTAAAGCTTTAGAAGGAGTTTATTAATGAAAAAACAGCCTTTAGTCATAGCAATTGCTGCAGTTTCTGGCGGTGGAAAAACAACCATGACAGAATTTTTAAAGAAAAACACACCAAACACAACCGCGTTATTTTACGATGATTACGATTTTGAGGGTCCAGTTAATATATTAGACTGGATCGAAAATGGCGCAGAACCGAATGAATGGGACATAACACCATTACTAGACGATTTACAGGAATTATTAACCGATTCTTTCGATGTCATTGTTTTAGATTATCCTTTTGCTTATCAGCATCCTCAACTTTCAAAATATATTGATCTTGCCATCTTTATAGATACGCCACTTGATGTTGCGATGGCAAGAAGAATGCTAAGAGATTACAGCAATGAAACCATAGAAGAAGTACACAATGACTTACATATTTATTTGGAAAAAGGAAGAATGGGATATATAAACATGTTAGAGTCAATCAAGCCGAATTGTGATGTAATCATAAATGGGACATTGTCACAAACTGATATATTTTTCCAGATAAAGAGAGAAATAAAAAAATCTTTTAATATACCGATACTGTGATAACTGCAAAGGTGATCGCAATATGTATCTTTATATCTTGAAAGTTATTAACAGAATGAGGAGGAGATATAATGCCAACTTGCCATAATGACTGGTCCTACTTACAAACGTTAAAAAAGTCATTCACACTTGATCCTGCCATGCCTTGTCCATATTGCGGTACAAATCAATTTTTAACGAAAACAACCAGGAGAAAAACAGGTATACTGAATTTTCTTCCAGCTTTGGTAATCTTACTACCGTCATTATTCGACGTATCCATTATGATATCTGTTCTTTTTCTATTGATAACATTAACTGCGATGGTCGCCATTTATCCAACATTAGTTGAGCTATCAAATCAAGAGGAGCCTATCTTTTAATAATAAAACAAATAGTGTAGTTTCAATTGTAAGGGGGAAAATAATGAAAAATTGGTTATATGGACTGTATGCTTTAATCTTAGGGATAGTCTCCATTTTTACTGGTGAGATCATTACTTTTCTCATGTTAGGCTTTGTATTGATCAGTCTTCAAAATATCCAACGTCTTTTAAAAGAGTTAATAAAGATTAACCAAGAAAGTAGCAAGTGATCACTACTAACTAAGAAGAATTTTATAAGAAATGTCAAAAGCTTATTTCTGGAGGTGAGGGAATAATGAAAATAAAATCAGTTTTCATTGATAGAGATGGCACAATTGGTGGAGGTGAAGAGGTAAAACTGCCGAAAGACTTTACATTGTATCCCAAAGTACAAGATTCTCTTAACCTCCTGAAAAATGCTGGTAAACAAATATTTGCTTTTACCAATCAACCAGTAATTGCTATGGGTGAAGTAAGTATGGATGATTATGAACAAGAATTAAAAAAATTTGGATTTCACCAAAGTTATATATGCCCCCATTTACCTGAACACAACTGTGAATGTAGAAAACCTGCTACTGGATTGCTTATAAAAGCAGCAAAAGAAAATGATCTTCATTTAACAGAAAGTATTGTAATTGGTGATAGATGGACAGATATGTTAGCAGCCCATCAAGCTGGATGTTACAAAATCTTAGTAAAAACCGGTGCTGGCACTGAGGCAAATCGTCATTATCAAAATAAGCATTACTTTGGCACTTGGGCAGAAGTGAGACCTGATTATGTGGCGGAGGATCTATTTGAAGCAGTTTGTTGGATGTTAAAAAACAATTAGGCTGAACGTTACACTTTCAGCTTTATACAGTTAAATCTATTGGAAAGCCTCACTTATATGGATTGTACATTCTTTCCATCTTTTGCTTTTTATTTGATACCATTTTATTTCCGGAGTAGGATATTTAAAGGAAACAATCACCATATCAACATCCTCATCAGGGTGATGGCTCAAATCATATTGGGAAGGAACAGGTTTAGTTGAAGGGTGAGTATGAAAAACAGCTAAAACTTGTTCCTTCCTGTTCTCAATACATTTTAATGCTTCGGATACCACTTTCTTGGGTACAAAAAAGCGAGTAGTTGATGCTAATTGATTTTGTAAGGGCCAAAATGACTTTACTTGATTATGAGTGCCAGCTAATAATCCACATGCTTCATAAGGCAATTTTTTCTCACCTTCCGCAATAAGTTTCTGATATAACTCATCAGGAAAAGAGATTATTTTTTCCATAAAGATTTTGCTAATAACAATGTTTTTTTAATGCCACTTGGGGAGCTACTTTCCTCTTGGATTGTTTTTGATTCTTGTTTTTCAACAGTTGTTTTTGGTTCTGATTCAACAGCTGGTTCTTGTAGTTTTGGTTCTGAGGTAACTACTGATTTTTGTTCTGGATTTTCAGGATTAACAGCTGGTTTTTGAGGTGATTCCTGTACCTGTTCCACTTGCTGGATATTTTCCTCATTCACTTCATTTTCTGGTATATTCATTATCTCTTTCTCTTCTTTAACCTTTTCATTAATCTTTTCTTTAACTTTTGACATTTTATTTTCATTTTTTTGGCCAGTACTCACTGTTTTCTTTTTGACGATAATATTTTTGTTTAATTCGTACTTTGCATTATGGAATGTTTTCTTGCCATTCTGGACAGTAGTCATATTCATATTAGCAGGACGTCTTCTTGGTTTTGGATTTGTCATTATACTATTACTAGGTGGAGGACTAATATGATTTTTAGGGGTCGCAGATTTCAGCATGTTTTGCAATTGTCGGTATTCACTCGTCCGTCTTTTCGTTTGTTGCTGTTGTTTATTAGGTTGAAATTGGTTTTTGACTTGACTGAATGTATTTTTTTGATCATGTATTTGTTTCTTTACTTCGTGTAATTCTGTATCTGTATTCCCTATTACTTGGTCAATTTTTTCAAGTAATTCATTGATACGTATTTCTTTAACATCATCTTTTATGCTATGAACATCTTTTTTTAATTGTTGGATGGAATGGTTAATCGCATGGATTTGAGCAGCAACTTTCTGTTCCTTCTGTTCATAGCCTTGTATTTGCTTTTGATAGGTTTCTTCCATAACCTTCATTTCTCCTTTATACTTAGCTAATTCATCTTTCATTGCTTCTAGTTCTTCCTGGGCTTCCATATATAAAACGGATTCACTTTCATTCCATGTTTCTATTGCTTTTTTATAAACTTCAAGATCCCGACTTAATTTTTCAACTTCTTCATAATTGTAGAGCCTATATTGATACATTACGATTCACCCTTTTAAATGCACATTAATATAATATTGATGAAACACCAATTCGTGACAAATGTGCTATTTTATTCGGAATTAATAATTGGTACGATAGCTCACGGTTGTCTAATGATTGCGGACTCTTTTTATCATATGATATTCGCCTAACTTCCCAAATATCATGATATTTCCGCAAATTCACTAAAACATTTTTTGGTGTGTTGTCATAGGCTATATGGACAGTAATCTTATTTAAAGGTGTTTGCTCGATGCAAAGGGATAATCTAACAGGAGGACAAGAGCTTCTGTGTATTAATACGAAAAAGGTATTGATTGGATCTTGTATGAAGCAACATTCGATTTAAACTTACCAGACTTAGAATTACCGATTAACCCTGTAACTGAAGAACAGATAGAATGTGATGATATTGATTTAGACACAGTAACTTATGATGTTGCTCCTGCTGAACCGGATCCAATCGTTGTATTGGACCGTGAGGATCAAGTATTTATGGTGGATGAGGAAGAAGTAACATTGCAAATTGTTTACATTCGTAAAAATCTCGAGGTAACCGTTTTTGTAAACTTAGTGCCAGAACTTGGTGGTAATCAGGTAGAGGTTGGTACGGCAGTATTTACTCGTTGTGCACAAGTAATTCTTTGTGCGCCAGAAGGAACAGGCAGATGTAACGTTTAACAGATTAAGATTGCTTTGTATGCACTGCTGTATGTGATGATGTAGGAACTTCAACTGATCCAGATGAATTAGATGTTACCTTAACTGTACGCCTATGCCAAAGCATCCAATCAACTTTTGACGTAACATTAGAACTTGTTGCAGAATTCTGTCAACCACGTGACATCTACCATTCCCACCATGCCCAGCACAATGCCCTGTAGTTTTCCCTAGTAATGGGAATAACGGATAATTTATCAACATAGGGATAAAGAGAGGGAAAATTCTCTTGATTATATTCTAGATTTATGTAATACGATTTCGCTGCCATCACCACCTCTTAGACTCTTAGACGTTCGAATCCAAAGATTCAACAGAAAAAACCTTCGAAAGCAAAAGCGGAAATTTTCATTGCTTGAAGAAGAAATTACATCCCTTTTTCAAAAATTAGACGATATAGAGAGAGGGCCAATCGCCAAAGCGAACGATCAAGCAAATTTCACGAAATCTGTTCCATATTAAACCAATATAAATCATTTCATACAGCATCCACCTTTGCTTCTTATAGCTTTTTTCCTAATTTGAGAAGTGATTACGATTGGTTCATTTGATGTTTTAAAATAATTGCCTACTTTTTTTGTAATTTGTTTAGCTTTCATAGAGACATCTCCTTTAATTATTGTCTATCTTATTATATTTGTATGTTTAAAAAAGGTTTGGACGAATGGAAGTATTGCTCAAAAACTAGGTGTTTATCGTTTATTGGTATGAACATCTGTTATCTCAGTCGTTGGATTAGTCCACTTTCTATTCGTATTGTTTTGCATGGAAGCAGAGCTATCCTTCTGAACTGATTGGAACATTCTTTGCAACTTGCTGTACTCTGATGGCTGATAGTGTGCCTTTAGTGATGTTACCGGTCTTTTCATTTGTGCAAATCTTTTCTGTAAGTGATGCACATCCTGTGTGACGTCATTCATTTCACTAATAAATAGTTCTAATTTATCAATCAAATTTGCAAATCTTAATTTCTCCTCGTCCCCTTTAATGGACTGCACTTCATTTTGCAATTCTACGAGCATCTCACTTAGGTTTTGTATATTTAAGTGGTCATTTTTTTTGTTCATTTTTTGATCTCCTTTCGTGATTTTAGCCTACTTCCAATGAATAATACTTTCGGTAAACAGTGAAATAACCTAACTTGTTTATCGGATATTTTTATGGCATTCGTTCCGAACGCCAACTGGAGAAGGAAATACAGTTGAATGTAGCTTACCGGGTTTTTGGGATTGAGATTATCAGATCCAGTTCCCGACCACACAACTATTAGTTGGAACCGCCGCAAAAGATTTAACGATACGGATATTTTCCAGGAGATATTTAATGAAATCCTGCTCCAAGCGATCAACCACAGAATGGTTGGTGGCAGGGTCCTCTTCACAGATTCTACTCACCTAAAGGCTAATGCGAATAAACATAAATTCACCAGAGAAGAAGTTGAGGTAGAAACCAAAGTTTACATACACGACCTCAACCAAGCAATTGAGGAAGATAGGCAACGATACGGAAAAAAGCCATTAAAGGAAAGAGAGGACGTGACAAATAAAAAAACGGTCCGCAAAAGCACTACTGATCCAGATAACGGTTTATGTCCCGGGACCGAAAACAGGAAATGTTCTGTTACTTGGACCACCGAACCACTGATATGAAATACAATATAATTACGGATGCCTCTCGAGAAGGCTACCGAGAATATAAGTCCGATCCCAAGAAGTGCGCAACATGTCCATTACTGGATCAGTGCACCAGGTCGAGGAATCATCAAAAGGTGGTAACCCGGCATGTTTGGGAGGAACACAAGGAGAAGGTTCGTCAGAACCGCCTTTCCCCCTCCGGCAAAATGCTCTACAAATATCGAAAAGAAAAGATTGAGCGAAGCTTTGCAGATTCGAGACAGCTGCATGGGCTTCGCTATTGCAGGTTGCGCGGATTACCAAATGCGAGTGAGCAGGTATTACTCACCGTAGCCTGCCAAAACATGAAGAAGATTGCCACACACCTAGCTAGGATTAGCTAGGTGTGTGGGAGTCTATTTTCATAAAAATAACCGAACTAAACTAAATTTCTTTACCAATAAAAAAAGCCTGTAGAGAAAAAACACCCACTTTCTCTATAAGCTGGGAGAGGAATAATCCTCTCTTTATTCTTTGCTTTGGAAATTATAAAATATAGTTGCTATGGATAACTTATCGGAATAAATCCACGGCCAGCTCTGAGCGCCCAGCAACTAGAAACTTCCCTCATCTCCGCACGATAAAGAAGACTTGCTGATATATGAGCGGAGCGAAGACAGAAGCATAGTCGCTTTATGCCCTTGGGCGAAAGTCAACATCGGTTCGCTTTCAGCTCCCAAAGAGTTTCCTTTATCTCCTTCCGGTTCAATCCAGTTTGAACGTTGCTGAACGGCCGCTTTGCGCTTTTCTTATTTTGGAATGGAGAATCGTTGGTGTACTACTCTCAAACAACAGATTTTCGTTCTCAAATAGTTTGCCTGAACTGATTATCTCCTTTTCTAATATACATAATTAAGTAAGTAATTATCTTTGCAATGCATAATCGAATAACATCATTAGGAAAGAGGGAGAAGTTGTGTATTTTAAAGACAAAAATATATTGATTAGCGGAGGTACCAGAACGATATTTAATAGAATACCAGTGATGGAGTGAATTTTTTAATAGTATCTCAAGTTGTGAGAATAGTTTTTATGAACCTGCCCTCGGGCAGGTTCATAAAAACTATTCTCACAACTGACTAAAAGTGTTTAATCTTATTTATCGGAAAATAGGAGGTTCTTATGAAATTTGTTGCTATTATACAGTCTAGATGGGGATCAACAAGACTTCCGGGCAAAATACTAAAAAAAGTTTTAGGTAAACCGTTACTTGAATATCAGATCGAGCGAGTAAAACGTTCAAAGGTAATTGATCAGATTGTTATTGCAACAAGATGTTATGGACGGAATTGATAACGATGTGAATTACTTCGTGAAAAATATGGAAAAAGAGGAAACCTTAATGGGATCCCATTTTCATGAGATTTCATCTAGTAACATCTAACAAAGCTTGTCTTCTAAATAAGTTTTCTTTCAACCAAGGCAGTTTTATATACATAAATTACCCACTATTCTAATTACATATAATTAAGTGGTATAATTTGTTTGAATGAACAAATGCTTACTTTAATTGTTTTCGCTTTGCCCATTCATAAATAATGGCATTACATTCATGAAAATATTTAGTTGGTACTTGATGTTTGGAGCGGTGAACATAGGCAACTTCTACATCTTTTAACTTATTTCGGAATATATTTTGATAAGGGTGTACATAATGATCATTCGCACCGTAGATAATCAAAAGTGGCACATCGATATGATGTAGGTGTTGCTCGTTATCGTAATTTAATCCTAATTGATATTGCTGAGCTAGCATGTCAGCGTTCGTTTTGTTGATTTCCATTTCTATTTCTTTTGCTTTCTTTTTATCGGAGAAATGATTGAAAGCAAGCCCTTTTGCCAATAATGGAATCCACCCCTTCCTGGCAATTTTTATCCCTATTTTGTATTCGGTACGGAGGATAAGACTCTGTGGCGAATGATAGCCCCCAATTAACATCAGTGCTAATGTATGTTCTGGGTATGATATAGCAAATTGTTGAGCGATTAACCCACCATTAGAATAGCCACAAACAATAGCCTTTGAGATCCCATTTTCGTCAAGGACTCTTTTTACATCATCAACGTATTGTGAAAAAGTCAATTTTGCATCAGAATGTTCACTACTGCAATCTCCTCTGTTATCAAATGTGATAACGGTAAAGCTATGTTCTAGTAAGGTTTGATAACGGAATGTTAAATGTCCCATTCCTGGTGGGGCAATGAATATTATAGCTGTTCCTCTGCCAGTTTTTTGATAATGAATGGCAGGAGTATCTTTTGTAAAGGGCATAAAACCATCTCCGGATTTATTAGTATAGGAGGTCATCATTATGAGTTCTTTTCTGCTATTTGGAGTTTTAGCAATTATCCTTTTTTTATTCTTTCGACATCCAATTATTAAAAAATTAGAATCTCTCGGGACGTTAAAGATAGACAGTGAGAAACATAAGTGGTTAAACAATTATTGGATTACTGGAGGGGTATTTTTCGGAGTAAATGCTCTTTTTTTTTCATCTACTATATTAATACTAATGGGTATAAGCTATTTAATGCTTCCCTATGTACACTTATTTGTTATGGCTGGAGCGGTAATAATCAGTTTATTTGTATGTATTTGGCCGTTCCTGGTGTGGAACAAAGATGAATCGATGGATATTTGCTTCAATAGGGAGCAGTTTTTATTTTATCATGATTATTATTTTTAGTTATTGGTATGCGACATTAGAACCATCCTATCCTGGTGAAGACTTATTTATGGCAGGATTAGGATTAATGGTAGCTATTTTTGTTTCATTAGTAGCCTTTTTAACATGTTTGTTCGTAATCGTTCCAATCAACAGTTATCAACGGATACATCCTACTAAGAAGATTATTTCCTAGTCTGGAGGGGATATATTTGATCGTCGCATTATTCCACATGATTGCTGAAGTGTGTGCAGCATTAGCTAGTTCATTTGCTAATAAGAAATAAGAAAGCGTATGACCAAGGCTAGACGCTTTCTTTCTGTTAACCATAATAGATTCTGTATAACATTTAATCAAGAAAAAATGTTATAGTAAACTTATGTATTTTTATGTATGAAGGAGCGTTTTGAATTGGTTAATGAGAAAGAAGTAGAACAAATTGCTGATATAGAAAAAGAGTTAAGATATATTTCTGGGATTATTAAACAAAAAGGCCGAGAAATTTTAAATAATTATCCGATTACAACACCGCAATTCATTGCCTTACAATTTTTATTAGAGCATGGAGATTTAACATTAGGTGAATTATCCAAAAAAATTTACCTCGCTTTTAGTACGACAACGGATTTAGTTGATCGTATGGAAAAGAATGATATTGTGGAACGAGTGAAAGATACCAAAGATCGTCGAGTAGTTCGTATCCACTTATTAGAAAAGGGAAGAAAAATTATCCAAGAAGTAATTGAAAAAAGACAGAAATATTTAGGGGAAGTTTTAACGAATGTTAAAGAAGAGGATATGGAACAGTTATCAAGACTTTTACATATCCTTCATCAGGAAATGAGACAACAAACAGAAAATGCAAAATTGTAAAGAGGCGATGAAAGTGAAGCAACCTATTGGAGTTATTGACTCAGGGGTTGGCGGACTTACAGTAGCAAGTGAATTAGTACGTCAATTACCAAAAGAATCGATTATTTATTTGGGCGATACCAAAAGATGTCCATATGGACCACGCCCTAAAGAAGAAGTGATACAGTACACTTGGGAAATGGTCCACTTTTTATTAGAAAGAGATATTAAAATGTTAGTCATTGCTTGTAACACAGCAACTGCATTTACATTGGACCAGTTAAGAGAAGAACTTACGATTCCGGTTGTCGGGGTAATTCAACCAGGTGCACGTGCAGCTATTACAAATTCCCGTACAGCTGAAATAGGAGTGATTGGAACCGAAGGAACGATTAAAAGTAAAGCATATGTTGACACATTAAGACAAATAAACTCAAATATTGAAGTGCACGATTTAGCATGCCCACGATTTGTCCCATTGGTGGAAAAAGGAATGGTGCAAGGAGAAAAAGCGTATCAAGTGGTAAGAGAAACATTACAACCATTGAAGCAATTTTCTAACATGGATACGCTTATTTTGGGTTGTACTCATTATCCAATGATTAAAGCATTGATCCAAGAGGAGATAGGGTCAACCGTGACAGTGATATCATCAGGAGAGGAAACGGCGAGAGAAGTCAGTACCATTTTAGAATATCAAAATAAGCTTTATCAAGGCAAGCAGGCACCACAATATCATTTTTATACAACTGGAAATGTTGACGTATTTCGTGAAATTGCATCACGGTGGTTAAATCAGAAAATTGATGCAGTAGATAAGATCGAATTAAATACGGTAAAAAGCTTAGGAAGAGGAGTCATCAGTAAGTCATAGAGATAGTTTTAAATGGATAGTAGAAAATAAAGGTAAACAGATAGAATGCCAAAATGTTGGTCTTTCTATCTGTTTATTTTTTTCTTCATAATACAAGAAAGTATAAAATTTGCGCTATTCTTATTTAGATGCTCCTATTTGTTTTAAAACCTAGCTTAAAGCAGAGTTTTCTTTTATGACAATTTTTTGATTATTTGATTGGTCTATTTTAATTATAAGCTCGTATACATAATAGTACAAACCATCGTAGGAGGTATCGGTTATGAAAATCGATTTGGCTAAAAAGTATGCAGGAGTCGTATTATTAAGTTTGCTTTTGTTAGTTGGGTGTGGTGTTTTTGAAGGAGAACAGACATTAGATCAAATAGATGCGCCACCTGAAAATGCAGAATTAACAGATGATTTGGAAGATACTCCGGAAGAAGGTTCCGATGAATCAAAGAGCACTCCGGAAGAAGATTCAGGTGAAGAAGGAGATCCGGCTGAAGGTGATGAAACAGATAGTGAAGATACAGGAAATACTGCAGACTCTGTATCTAGAATGTTATACCTTCTAGATCAAAATGGTTTAGTAGTTCCTCAAGAAGTGCAGCTTCCATCTCCAGAATCAAAAGAAGTAGCAAAGCAGGTATTAGAGTACCTTGTTAAGGATGGTCCAGTTACATCTATGTTACCAAGCGGATTCCAGGCAGTATTACCTGCTGGAACAGAGATTATCGACTTGAATTTAGAAGCTGACGGGACATTAGTTGTAAATGTTTCGGAAGAATTTAAAACTTATAAAGCTGAAAATGAACAAAAGATTTTAGAATCAATGACACATACGCTAACACAATTTGAAAATGTAAACCGCGTTAAGTTATGGATCGAAGGAGAAGAACAAGAAGCAATGCCAGTGAACGGAACACCAATAAATGAAGGGTATTCTCGAGCAAATGGCATTAATGTTCATCAAGCTGTAGGTGTTGATTTAATGGAAAGTAAAGCTACTACGCTTTACTTTCCAATGCAAGGAGATGAAATGGTATACTTTGTTCCAATTACACAGCATATTCCGATGAATGAAGAGAATCCATATCAATCTGTTGTACAAGCTTTGTTGGAAGGTCCTTCTTTTGATTTACCTCTAGAGCACTTCATTAATACGGGATCACAACTTGCGTCCGAACCAGTCTTTAAGGATGGAGTACTGTCAGTAAACTTTAATGAAAATATACTATCTAACAGCGCGAAAAGTATGATTGCTGATGAGGTAATGCAATCGATCGTGCTCACATTAACAGAACAGAAAGATGTAGAGGCTGTTGAAGTATCTGTTGAAAACCATGAAGAAGTAGTTAGTGAAAGTGGACAACCATACACAGAACCTGTTTCAAGAGATATGGTTACACCAACGGAAAGCATTTAAATGGACGATAATCCATTTGTGTTTGAGTTGAGTTTTATATAGATAATTTTACACCCGTTTCATTTGTTTGAAACGGGTGTATCTTTTTAGTTGATTTTCTTATGTATGAAAAACCCATCTTCTGAGAAAATATGTTAAGATAGAACAGTATGTAAGGAGGAAATAGAATGCGTGAAACAGGGAGAGAAGTTGATCAACTCAGATCAATCGATATTGAAACTAATTTTACTAAACATGCCGAAGGGTCCGTACTAATTACCGTCGGCGACACGAAAGTTATATGTAATGCAAGTGTGGAGGATCGTGTCCCACCGTTTATGAGGGGTTCAGGAAAAGGCTGGATTACTGCAGAGTATGCGATGTTACCTCGAGCAACTGAGACTAGAAATATCCGTGAGTCATCAAAGGGTAAAGTTTCTGGACGAACTATGGAAATTCAGCGATTGATCGGACGTTCTCTAAGAGCGGTTGTGGATTTAGATGCAATTGGAGAGCGTACGGTTTGGGTAGACTGTGATGTGATTCAGGCAGATGGTGGTACTAGAACTGCATCGATAACTGGAGCATTTGTCGCCGTTGTCCATGCACTAGGTAAATTACTTAAAGAAGAAAAAATAAAATCTTTACCTATTACAGATTATCTTGCAGCAATCTCCGTTGGTGTGCTACCTGATGGAACAGAAATTTTAGATCTCGAGTATTCCGAGGATGCCAAAGCACACGTCGATATGAATGTGGTGATGACAGGTAAAGGAGAATTTGTCGAACTGCAAGGAACAGGTGAAGAAGCTACATTTACTAGTACTCAACTAACTAAAATGTTAACTTTAGCTGAAAAAGGCTTAAAAGAGATTTTTGAAATGCAGGCAGAAGCAATCAAACCTTATCAAGAACATATTGAACAATCCTAGGGGAGCTTTTTCAACATGGAAGAATTAATAATTGCAACAAAAAACATAGGAAAAATGAAAGATTTTAAAGGATTATTTGAACCTTTAGGAATCGAAGTCTCTTCCTTATTAGATTTGTCAGAACCAATTGATGATATTGAAGAAACTGGTGCAACGTTTGAAGAAAATGCAGCAATTAAGGCAGAAGCGATTTGTGAAAAATTTAATATCCCGGTGATAGCAGATGACTCAGGAATAGAAATTGATGCGTTAAATGGCGCTCCAGGTGTCTATTCAGCTAGATATGCTGGAGAGGAGAAAGATGATAAAGCCAATCTAGAAAAAGTATTAACTGAAATACAAGATGTGCCACAGCTTAAACGTACTGGTCGTTTTGTATGTGTATTAGCAATAGCTCAACCAGGACAGCAAACAATCTTTAAACGTGGTGAATGTGAAGGAACAATTGGTTATGAAGCTATTGGTAAGAATGGTTTTGGTTATGACCCTATCTTTTATCCAACTGGTAGCGCAAAGACGATGGCAGAAATGACTCCAGAAGAAAAAAATCAGATTAGTCATCGCAAAAAAGCGTTAGACAAAATCGAAAACTGGGTAAAACAGTTGTAAAAGGAGTGGAGGACATGCCGAAAATCTTAATACTTAGTGATAGTCATGGTTGGACAAGTGAAGTATCCGAAATAAAAGATCGGTACGAAAATGAAGTGGATACGATGATCCATTGTGGTGATTCTGAGCTTGATATAGATAGTGAGGAACTCACGGACTTTAAAGCAGTCCAAGGAAACATGGATATGGATTTCCGGTTGCCAGAAGAAATTGATTTCAAAGTAGGAAATTTACACTTTTTCGTGACGCATGGTCACTTATTTCAAATTAAATCAACTTTAATGCCAGCTTCATATCGTGCTGAAGAGTTAGGGGCAAACGTTATTTGCTTTGGTCACTCGCATGTTGCTGGTGCTGAAAAAATTAAAGATCAATTATTTATTAACCCGGGAAGTATCCGCCAACCTAGGAGTGCACATCCAGGTTCATATGCAATTCTGACAGCGGATGAACAATTGGAAAATATCGAAGTTCGTTTCTATACAAAAGAGGATCAAGAGATTTCTAGTCTTGCTTATCAAACATCATTAACATAAAATAAAGAGCCAGCAGATATGGATTCTGCTGGCTGGATTTTAGTTTTATAATTACATGTTCTAAAATACTAAAGATAAATTTGTGATTTTATATTGACAATTCTAACTCAAGTTAATATAATGGTACTTGTCCGTTAACGAGATACATACATATTTTACATAGAGATGCGGGTGTAGTTTAGTGGTAAAACCTCAGCCACGAGCAATACATCCACCGAGTAAACAACGAGTTGTTCCGAAGCATTACCATCAATGAAATAGCTGGCAGATGCAGGAACATGACAGAGCGTGTAAAAAAAAATTAATAATTATACATAATGCGGGTGTAGTTTAGTGGTAAAACCTCAGCCTTCCAAGCTGATGTCGAGGGTTCGATTCCCTTCACCCGCTCCATGTCCCAGTAGCTCAGCAGGATAGAGCAACAGCCTTCTAAGCTGTGGGTCGCAGGTTCGAATCCTGCCTGGGACGTTAGCCAAAGCCTTGCAACGATAATCGTTGTGAGGTTTTTTTATTTTTGGTAGAAAATCAGTTTTCCTCTCTGGGGACCATTCGGGGACCATTTTTATGCTTTTTTAAATAAATCATTAAAATGGTTAGCTGCACTTTTTTCGGCGTCTTGTAATACATGTCCATATACGTCCATTGTGGTGCTTATTTTAGAGGGTCCTAATCTTTCTTGAATGAGCATGTGGTAAAGGGGGTAATGCAACTACTACCGCATTGCAAAAATATCTAGGTATTAAAGTAGATGGTATTATAAGTTATCAAGTAACAATAGCGTAACAAACGCTTTTTATGGCACGACTATTGATTTTGGCAGTGGTAAAAAGGATAGCATAGTAATTAAAGCATTTCTAAAGATGATGGTTTACTTGGACCTAATACTACAGAACTATTTAGACGCTGTTGTTGACAGTAAATTAAGTCGTCCGTCCTAGGTAGTCGAAGAGTTACAACGTCAGTTGAATGCAGGTACATTATAATTTTAACTCGTACATACAAGAATCTAAATGTAACTTAAAAAGGAGCACCGTGGAAAAGTGCTCCTTAATTGCTAACGCTACGAGTTGTTTTATATACTTATTGTGTTGGAGAACCAGGCGGATAATAATAAGGTGGGACCTTAATCCAACCACGTTTACGCATTAAAGTTTTTAGCGTTGTACCAAACGTTACCCACTCTGAATAAAATTGGAGCCACATTATTCCAACATCATTATGAATAGCGTCAGCTTGTCCTTTTGCACATGTTTTCAAGCATGTAACTAGCTTAAAAGCAATACCATTTGTGATTTCATCATCTGATAACTTTACACCTAAAGGTATTTCTTTTGGATTAGAATTTGGTTTAGCGGACACGACATCTGGTAAAGGTATTCCTTCTTTTTTCATAAATTCGTTTAACCTTTTTGCGTGTGATTCGCATGTTTTAATCACATCATTAAGTAACTCTATAACTTCATCATCAGAAGTCGTATTTAAGCCAATTTCTTCATAACGAATAAATTCTTCAACTAAAGCTAAATACTTCCAACAATCCCCCACTTCTATTATATGAAGAGGAGATTTTGGTTCGTTCGTATTGTCAATTGAAGTTTTTAACACATTCCAGACAGCCTCAAATGGGTTAGACATTTTTTCACCTCCTTAATTCTAATTTCTTCAAGAAATATGAAGGTATGTATTATTTATTAAAATATCCTACGCTTTAGCACAAACAGTATAATTACTGTACGATATAAAAGCCTTGGCGTGGAAAACCATGGCTGAAATTTTTATTTTATTTTTATCTCAACATTTTCTTCGCTAATTGTTACGTTTTCTTTTTTAGAAACGATCTTAATAATATCTTCAACTATTTGTTGAATTGTCGCATCATCAATTTTTGCATCCTTCGGTAAACTTACTGATACGTCAACGTCAATATTCCCTTCAACAGAACTAGTACCTACTATTATTTCTATCGATTCCTTTTCAATTCCCGGTTGTTTTGCAATGGATACTATTAGTTCCTTTTTGATTTCGTTCAGTAAATTTATTATTTCATCATTTCCTTCTTTTGACGGAGTAACTTTTACTTCCTCGGTTCCTGCTTGAACTTCGTTCTGCTCTCCAATAAAAACTTGGGGTTCTGCATTACAAGCAGTCACAATTGATAAACTAAACGACAAGCAAATAAATAATCTTTTATACATAAAAATCCCCTCTCCTATATTAAGGGAATGTCCAAAATAGGATAAATATTACAATAAAATTATAAATTTACCTGCCCTATAGTACAATAACAGATTGTTTATCTTTCACTAATGGTTAGCAATAGGTAAGCGTTTGAAGTTATCTCCAGCTATTCCCCTGCTCCGCACCGAACGTGCTAGTTTCCCAGCATTCGGCGGTCCATCTACTAATATGTACTGAATTATAAGTTCCTTGTTACTTAATTAGAATTGAAATTGCGTGATTGGTTTTAGTCCACATTTTTCACGATATGTGTTCAATTTTTTTATCACTGGTTTTGTGATATCAAAACCTTTTAAGCGTGAATG
>NZ_JBQQCK010000012.1:0-144895 GCF_052246695.1 Gracilibacillus sp. D59
CATCCATTTCTATAATGTGGAGCGATACCAGAAAAGATTAAACGGCCTCAGTCCTATGGAGTGTAGGAATAAGGCCGCATAAATCCTTTTTATTATTTCCACTGTCTACTTGACAGGGGGCAGTTCAGCTACTAAAAAAACCGAGCAATTGCTCGGTTTTTTATCTAGAAAAAATATACAGCACGTGTCTACTCAAGCGACCTATACAATAGTACACAAAAAACATAAACTGTGCAGTTATATTTTTTAGATTTGCTTTCTTTCATTCTGATTATAGGTGAGTGCTGCCAATCGCTCCGGCAGAATACTGCGCTTTCCATGGGCACGGCTTCAGCCAGGGAACTACTTGAATAAACTTCTTTGTCCCCTTGCACCGAGGAAGCCTACTACGAAGCGTTACTAGGAGACGCAGGTGCATCACGGGGTCTTCAGACTCGTGCTGTTCCCATAGGAGTCTCCGTATTCTGCCTCCGCTATAGGCAGTGTTCTGATTATCGAAGGAAGAGAACTTTTTGGATTTTATTCTGTGTATTTCTTCTTACTTGATGAGAAATACATACTAAGCTCCGGAAAAATGCGACACTCCAGTGGGACTAGCGCGAGCTGAAGATCCACTTGGTAAAGGGCTTTTCTTTACCAAGTTAGCTGAAGCCGTGCCCACCGCAGCGCCGAACTAGCAGTCACCGTTAGAAGAATGAAAGAACATTACACCCAAAATGAATTTTTATTGGTTCGTAGTTTGCATCAAGTACGAATTAGAGATGGCGGATTATGCCCGTTTTTTCTTATACATCTTTATATTTCTATTCTTATGATAAACAGAAAGAAATGCTGCGCCGATTACGAGTATAATACCAATGACTTGTAAAAAACTTAAGTGGTCACCAAAAATGATTACACCAATGAGTACAGCAACAATTGGTTCCATCGCTCCTAAGATAGCCGCTTTACTCGATTCAATATGAGCAAGTCCAAACGTATAAAGTGTATAAGCACCAATGGTAGAAATAATCACAATACCGCCAATATTAAACCAGACGTCAAATGATTGAAAAGCAACTGCCTTGTTCCATAAGCCGCTCGTCGGAAATATAAAAATACTGCCCATACATAAGGCATATACTGTTGTAGTAAGAAAATTATATTGTCTACTGATCTGTTTGCCAATTAAACTGTACAAACCACAGAAAAAGGCAGATAATAATCCTAAAACTACACTAATGAGAGGGATTTGCATATGCCCAAGAGGAACAAGTTGAATAGCCAGTGCACATCCAAATATAGTCAATAATAAAGAAACAACTTTCCTGCTCGACAATGGTTCATTAAAGAAATATTTAGATAATAAAGCAACAAAAACAGGAGCAGTGTAGAGCAACACAACGGCTATAGATATGGATGTTTGTTTCATTACAGTAAAATAAAACCAATTGAACAAAACTATACCACATACCCCTAAGCCAATAAAATGCGGGAGATGTTTCAACTGAATTCGTAACTTTTTTGGTGCAATAATAGCGGTTAAACTCATTAATATCACGGTCGAAGTAGTCAAACGGATGGCGACGATCTCCCATGCTGTAAAACCTTCATCATATAATCCGTCTACAAATAAGCCAGTCAGTCCCCATAAACTTGCACCAATAACCGTAACAAAATATGCAAAATAGTTCTTCATACTTTCACCTTCTTTTCTCTATCTATTTTCAAAGGTTTTTATATTCAGAAGCATAGTCATCATAGCACATATTATTTTCTCTTCAACAGTAAGTATACCCCTAAACCAATTAAAATGGCTGGCCAAAATCGTTCAACCCAACTCATAAACTGATTGATCCAGCTAAACCATCCTGGCTGATTATCAGCGAAGATAGCAAAAATAGAAATGACTAATAAAATAATACCAGGAATAAATCCTTGTCTCGTTTTAACTGCACGTGCTAGAAACGCTATAGCTACAATCATTGTATACATGCCCCAATGATCAATCCAAAATCCATAGTGGCTTAGAGCGTGGAAGTGGATTCCTAGACCAAGTAAGAGGATACCAGGAAAAACATTTTTAAAATCTTTAGTTGAAAAAGCATGAATGAGAAAAGCAACTCCTACCAAAATTAATAAGGTAGGCCAAGAGTAGAAATCAGTAAAGATAGGTAATCGTAATTCTCTAAGTAAGAAAAAGACGCCAATTCCAATCAATAAATATGCTACAAGTCCATTATTTTTCAAAAATAAACACTCCTAGATTAAAATTATTATTAACTTAGATTTATTTTCTTGATAAAATATATTGAATATGGTAAAGTACTATTGAATTCAATTCACATAACAACAACTTTCATTTTATCATAGATGATTCGTAAACTGTTCATAAAATCATCACGATTTCGAAGTGAAAACATGTTATAATAATAATACTTATGTGTTAGGCTTTTGCTTTTTTGGGGGTAGATACAGTGCATATTTTAGCAGCGAGTATAAATTATAAAACAGCTCCTGTCGAAGTAAGGGAAATGCTCGCATTCCGTGAGGATACGATTAATGATGCGATGACAGAATTAAACAGCAGAAAAAGCATTTTAGAGAATGTTATTATTTCTACCTGTAATCGCACGGAAATTTATGCGGTAGTTGATCAACTTCATACAGGAAGATATTTTATCAAACAGTTTTTGGGTGATTGGTTTGATATGGAAAAAGACACATTTGCGCCACACCTTATTATGTATGAAAACGAAGCAGCGGTGGAACATCTATTCCGTTTAAGCTGTGGATTGGAATCCATGGTAATGGGTGAAACACAAATTTTAGGTCAAGTAAAGCAAATCTTTTTAGATGCGCAAAAGCGAAAATTAACTGGTACTATTTTTAATGAGCTTTTTAAGCAAGCGATAACGATCGGTAAGAAAAGTCAGCGTGAGACATCAATCAATGAGAACGCTGTGTCTGTAAGTTATGCAGCGGTAGAATTGTCGAAAAAGATCTTTACTGATTTAAAAGAAAAACATATTGTCATTATTGGTGCTGGGAAAATGGGTGAATTAGCTGCAAAAAACATCTATGGTTCTGGTGCAGAGCAAGTTACGGTTGTAAATCGTACCAAGGAGAAAGCTGAACAACTTGCGAGCCAATTTAATGGTGTAGCAAAATCAACTTCAGATTTGGAAGACACGCTAGTGGCAGCTGATATTGTGATCAGTTCTACTGGAGCGAGTGATTACATTATTACGAAAGACCTTTATCAACGTGTAGAAAAAAAACGTAAAGGTCGTCCATTATTCCTTGTTGATATTGCCGTGCCAAGAGATTTAGATCCGGCATTGGAATCTGTGGATAATGTATTCTTATATGATATCGATGATCTGCAAAATGTAGTAGATGCTAATCTAGAGGCTCGTAAAGAAGCTTCAGAAATCATTGAATTGTGGATAGAAGAAGAGATCGTTGCATTCAATGAATGGTTACAAACACTTGGTGTTGTACCTGTTATTACAGCTTTACGTGAACAAGCATTATCCATACAGCATGAAACGATGAAAAGTATAGAACGCAAAATGCCTAACATGACAGAACGTGAACGTAAAGTGTTGAATAAACACACAAAAAGTATTGTTAATCAAATATTAAAACAACCTATTCTACAGGCAAAAGAATTTGCTGGGCAGAAAAATGCTGATCAAGCATTAGCATTATTTATGCAGATATTTGATATAGAGGATCGAGTAAAAGAAGAAGTGAAAAAAACTGAAAATGATAAGGTTATTACCTTTGAAAAAAACAAGGAAAGCGTTGTACAGAAACTACAAAATGTGTCGACACATTAATCGGGTGGTTTTCCCAATATGTTCGAAGAAAGATTTTTACAAGAGAGTATGTTATTAATCTATGGCTTTACCGTTATTATTTATTTCTTAGATTTTCTATACCATAACCGGAAAGCGAATAGAACCGCTTTCTGGTTGCTTGCAATGGTTTGGCTTTTTCAAACCATTTTTTTATTAACAGAAATTTGGCAGACATCAAGTATACCGATACAAACCTTAAACGATGGATTATATACGTATACATGGATTATTATTACGTTTTCTCTAGTTGTCCATCGGTTGTTTCGTCTCGAATTTTTTATGTTCTTTATCAGTGTATTTGGTTTTTTTATCATGCTTATTCATACATTACGATCGACGCAAATCACGGATTCTACTCAGATCCCATTAGTATTAGATGAATTGCTTTTTGCGCATATTGTACTTGCGCTCGTATCCTATGGTCTTTTTACCATTTCGTTTATATTAGCATGTCTCTACTATATGCAATATAAGTTTCTTAAAATGAAAAAAGGGTATAAATGGTTGAGAAGATTCCAAGACTTAGAAGGGTTGGAAAAAAGAGCATTTCAGTCAATTGTTCTGGGTGAACCACTATTATTGTTGTCGATTATTCTAGGAGTAGTCTGGGCATATATGACAGGGACAGAATTTTATTGGGGTGACAGTAAAACACTCGGTTCCATTATTGTGTTTATCATCTATGCAGGCTATTTATACATGCGGATTCAAAAAGGCTATAAAGGTAAAGCTATTTTAAGCTGGAATATATTCGCATTTCTGATTTTATTAATCAACTTTTTCCTGTTTAACAGTTTATCGAATTTTCATATGTAATATAACACTAAGGAGGCAACCAGATTGCGTAAAATTGTCGTAGGTTCAAGAAGAAGTAATTTAGCAATGACTCAGTCAGAATGGGTAATCGAGCAGTTAAAGAGACATGCTGGTAATAAATATGATTTTGAAATTAAAAAAATCGTAACCAAAGGTGATCAAATTCTCAATGTTACTCTTTCGAAAGTCGGAGGGAAAGGTCTGTTTGTGAAAGAGATTGAAAAAGCGATGTATGACAAAGAGATTGATTTTGCTGTACATAGTATGAAAGATATGCCAGCAGTAATGCCAGATGGTTTGATAATTGGCTCCATTCCTGTACGGGAAGACCATCGAGATGCTTTTATTTCCAATGATCATATTAAATTAGCGGATTTACCAGAAGGGTCCATTGTAGGAACCAGTAGTTTGCGTAGAGGTTCACAAATTTTAGCGGAACGTCCTGATCTAAACATTCAATGGATTCGTGGAAATATTGAAACAAGAATGAGAAAGTTAAAAGAAGAGAATTTTGATGCCATCATTCTTGCTGCAGCAGGATTGAAACGAATGAAGTGGAGCGAAGATATTGTTACGGAATATTTAGAACCAGATGTATGTGTACCTGCTGTTGGACAAGGTGCTTTAGCGATTGAATGTAGAGAAGATGATCGTGAACTATTAGCATTATTAGAAAAAATTAATGATGCGTACACGGAAAAAACGGTAACAGCGGAACGCACCTTCTTGCATTTATTAAATGGAGGTTGCCAGGTTCCAATTGGCGGTTATGCATACCTTGATGATGAAGAGATTGTATTAACTGCATTAGTTGCAAGCAGTGATGGTAAGACGATCTTAAAAGAAACTGTAAAAGGTCAAGATCCACAACAAGTAGGGAAAGAAGCAGCGGAAAAACTGCAAGCCCAAGGTGCCCAAGAGCTAGTGGATGAAGCAATCGAGGAGAACCAAGAATGAGTCAACCTTTAAAAGGTAGAAAAGTAATGGTGACAAGGGAAGCGAGACAAGCGCTCCCCTTAATCCATTTACTTAAAGGATATGGTGCAAAGTGTGAACGTGTACCACTACTCCGATTCGAAGCAAATTTCAATGATGTGAATCGTGATCAATTAATTAACATTGCTTCATTTGATTGGCTCTTCTTTACCAGTGTAAATACTGCTCGCTTTTTCCATAAATACATTACTGCACTTGGTATTCAGGTGAAAAATAACATTGCAGCTATTGGAGAAAAAACAGCTAGTTCACTAAACGAATATGGTTATCCCGTTGATTTTCAACCTTCTATCTACAGTGGTAAGACAATGGTCGAAGAATTTTTACATAGAATTGGTAACAAACGGATAGCGATTATTTGTGGAGAAAATGCCAGAAGGGAAATTCCTGAGTTACTTGAGGAAGCAGGGGTATCTTTTGAAAAAATCGTTATTTATCGTACAATAAAAAATGAGCAATCAAAATCATTGCTAAATAAGTCGGTATCAGAAGTTGATGCTGTATTTTTTACCAGTCCATCAACTGTTGATGCTTTTCAACAATTTTTGGACCCTCACCTGTTTGAACAAGCTAAAAATAGTTTGTTGACTGTTGCGATTGGAGAAACAACAGCAGAGGCTTTACGTGAACGGTCATTCTGTCATATTCTCTATCCTGAAACATTTACTTTGGAGAATATGGTAGAGGTTTATATTGATTACATAAGAAAAGGTGATACATAATGGCAAAAACACAATTTGATCGCCATCGTCGCTTAAGAAACTCTAGTGCCATGAGACGATTTGTGCGTGAAACAGATTTAAAAGTAGATGATTTAGTATATCCATTATTCGTTGTTGAAGGGGAAAATATTAAAAATGAAGTTAGTTCGATGCCAGGGGTTTTTCAAATATCATTAGATCGCCTCGATGAAGAAATGGATGAGTTATTATCACTTGGAATTCCTTCTCTTCTTTTATTCGGTGTACCAAAAGAGAAAGATGAAGTGGGGTCTGGTGCCTATGATCCGAACGGTATTGTTCAACTTGCAATTCGTCAGATTAAACAGAAGACAGATCAACTGCTAGTCATTGCAGATACGTGTTTATGTGAGTATACATCTCATGGACATTGCGGAATTATTGAAAACCAGGATGTCGATAATGACAAATCTTTACCATTACATGTGAAAACAGCTGTTACTCAAGCTGAAGCTGGTGCTGATATTATTGCTCCATCTAATATGATGGACGGTTTTGTAGCTGAAATTCGCAAAGGATTAGATGAAGCAGGTTTTGAACACATTCCGATTATGTCTTATGCCGTTAAGTATGCCTCTGCTTTTTATGGTCCATTCCGTGACGCAGCAGATAGTACGCCACAATTCGGTGACAGAAAAACGTATCAAATGGATCCTGCAAATCGTTTAGAAGCTATGCGTGAAGCAGCATCTGATGTGGAAGAAGGAGCCGACTTTTTAATTGTCAAACCTGCTTTATCCTATATGGACATTATACGTGATGTCAAGAACCAACATCCTGTACCAGTAGTTGCTTATAACGTAAGTGGAGAATATTCCATGGTAAAAGCAGCTAGTTTGAAAGGTTGGATTGATGAACAGGCAATTGTCATGGAGAAACTGACCGCAATGAAACGAGCTGGTGCGGATATTATAATTACCTATTTTGCAAAAGATGTGGCAAAATGGCTTCAAAATAAATAAGGAGGCGATCAATCCATGCGTGAAAATCAAAATTCGGTAGATGCATACAAGGAATCGGTAAGTTTAATGCCGGGAGGGGTAAACTCACCTGTTCGAGCGTTTAAATCAGTAGGCATGAATCCTATTTATATGGAATATGGAAAAGGGTCAAAAATTTATGATATTGATGGTAATGAATATATTGACTATGTATTAAGCTGGGGACCATTAATATTAGGGCATGCGGATGACCGTGTAGTTTCAAAGTTAAAAGAAACAACAGAAAAAGGGACAAGCTTTGGTGCTCCGACGTTACTAGAGAATGAATTAGCACAATTAGTGATTGATCGTGTGCCTTCGATCGAAATGGTTCGTATGGTTAATTCAGGCACAGAAGCAACGATGAGTGCTTTGCGGTTGGCTCGTGGTTATACCGGGAAAAATAAAATTCTCAAATTTGAGGGGAATTACCACGGTCATGGTGACTCATTACTTATTAAAGCTGGTTCAGGTGTTGCGACTTTAGGTCTTCCGGATAGTCCTGGTGTACCTGAAAGTGTTGCACAGCATACGGTTACAGTACCTTACAACGACTTAGAAAGTGTTCGTTATGCCTTCGAACAATTTGGTGATGATATAGCAGCCGTTATTGTGGAACCCGTATCAGGAAACATGGGAGTTGTTCCACCAAATCAGGAATTTCTAAAATCCTTACGTGATATTACCAAACAGCACGAAACTTTACTTATTTTTGATGAAGTAATGACAGGTTTCCGTGTTGGCTATCATAGTGCACAAGGTCATTTTGAGGTTACACCAGATTTAACTTGTTTAGGGAAAGTAATCGGTGGAGGTTTGCCTGTTGGTGCATATGGTGGTAAGCGTGAGATAATGGAGCGCATTGCTCCTGTAGGTGATATTTATCAGGCAGGTACGTTGTCTGGGAATCCACTAGCAATGACAGCTGGTTTAGAAACATTAAAGGCGATGGATCGTGCCTCATATGACGAGATTAATAAGAAAGTAGATCGTCTTGTGGAAGGTTACAGATTAGCAGCTGACAAACATAATGTACCATTACAAATTAATCGTGCTGGTTCTATGATTGGAGTCTTTTTCGCAAATGAACCGGTGGTTAATTATGAAACGGCATCGAAATCAGATACTGAAGCATTTGCAACGTATTACCAAACAATGGCGGAAGAAGGAATCTTTCTTCCACCTTCACAATTTGAAGGATTATTTCTGTCTATTGCCCATACAGAAGATGATATTGAAAAAACAATCGCAGCAGCAGAAAAAGCATTCGAAAAACTATCCTAATCCAAAAGCTTGTAAGCCTAAAAGGTTTGCAAGCTTTTTTAATAAGGTAGGAAAGCATATAAACGTTGGTATCATAGTATTTTTGTATCTTATTTACGTTTAAAAAGTGTAATGAATAAAGATTTAGTTGATTAGTCATGCTGTTTATGATGAAAGTTAAAGTGTCCAAGCCACCCGCTGCGGCTGACCGTTTCGCTTTCCAAGGGGCATCCTCTTCAGCTAACTTTTGCAGGAGGAGTTCGCTCCTGCAAAAGTGGATCTTCAGATCATGCTATTCCCTTAGGAGTCGAAACGGTCGGCCTCCTCTATACCTTTTTCTACAACGAATATCAGAAAAAGCATATTGCTTTTATAACCATATAAGTGATACAAGAGCCATTTTTTTACACTTTTACGAGGGTTAATAACCCAAGCTACTAGGTCTGACAAATGTTGTAGCGCATGCATGGCGCGAAGGCGCCCACTTCAACTCCTGTGGGACTCGTTTGCCCTGAAGATCCACTTTTTTGAGCGGTTTTTGCTCGAAAAAGTTAGCTGAAGGGCAAACCCCACGGAAAGGGGAGTGGGCAGCCGGAGTGGTGATCAAACGGTCGATATATTTCATAATGACTACTAATAGTAATATTCACAGACCTACTTAGCATATTGTTGTAAGACGGGGCGGGTTTTGCCTAGTTTTTCTTATGTTGATTTCTGTAAAGACTGAGCATAATATAAGTTGATAAAAACTACGAACGTACGAAAACTTGTCTTGGGTTAGTTTCCTTCGATTCTGGTTTGTGATGAGTGCTAGAATACGTTCTGGCAGAATACTCTGCTTTCACCCAAATGGACATAAGTCAACATCTGCTCAAGCAAGCTTTCGACTCCTAAGGGAACTGTAACCAAAGTGAGATCCCACCGTGAACGGTCTTTTAGTGAGTGAGGAGGCTGCAGAACGCGAAATATGTTACAACAGCGTATCCCTAGTACTCATTTCTGAGAAGAGAGAAGGGAGCAAATCTAAGGGGAATTACTACGGAGTTTATGTTTACTGCAGTATAAAATAGAGAAATCTTTTTAAAAGAAAATTAATTGAAGACTATTCATTTGATTCGTATTTTCCTAATTTAGCATGGGGAGGTTGGTGATCTAGTATTTGAACGTCTATCCATACTTTAATTTCATCATTCTTTTCAAGTTTTTCTATATCCTTCATGTTCTCAACTGAAATTAATATTGTACCATTGTAACCATATTCAGTAATGGTACCTGATTTAATATTCATTCGTATTTGATTACTATCCTCAAAAGATACAACAATCCCAATAAAATCAGGAATATCTGAATATAACTTTTCTTCAGAACAAGCTACTATAAGTAATGCCAAGATCAACAAAATACACCTTTTCATTTCTTAGCTCCCATAAATACTTATTATATTAAATTATTTTAACATTAATCATAAATGATAAAAAACAACTGGTTAGCAAAATCGAAATGCTATTACATTTTATGTATTATTAAATAGAGTTGCGTGGAAAGATAGTTCTATTTTAAAACCAGATACTAATACAAGAAAATAAGCAAGCTGAATAATTCTTGATCAAGCATATTTCCTTGGGTACCTACATATAGTTTATTGAGATGCTAGTACGCCTTAGCTAAGCAAAAGAAAGGGGGAAGTGCTTTGCAAGAAACTTTTACTTTTAATATTCATGAGGCAATAGCTTTCGATAAGGATCAACAAATCCAAGAAATGCTAGGCATTGGATTAGAACCAGTGATATCAATGGAAGAAATAGGTAATACACTTTCCATCAGAGGTGTGATGGAACTGAAAGGAGAGTATATTAAAAACGACACTCCTGATGAGAGTGAAGAACGACTAACTGACGCAACTTACGTGGAACGCGTAGAATCTTTATCTGATGAAGTCAACGAATTTTTTCATAAATTCCTTATTGATGTATCGATTCCAATGGAGAGAATTCCATCTTTAGATGATGTCTCTATTGAAGTAGATCATTTCGATTATGCATTAGATTCTGCGAATGAAATGCTAATAGAAGCAACCCTTGCTATTCATGGTATAGATGAAACGCAAGTTCAATCTGAAATTCAAGAAGAAGATACTCTGCCAGCTTTCGAAGAAAATCGCATGGAAGAACAACAAGACGAAACAGAGGATACATTTCATATTAAAGTAGATGAAGAATTGGAAACTTCACCGGAAGAAGAGAAAGTTGTTGCTATCAACAGTAAACGAAGTGATCAGGAATCAATGGAAGTAGTCGATAGCATAGATGAACAGGAACCGGAGTTAGTTAGAGAGTCAGAAGAAGATGTCGTTTTGGAAAGTGAAGATGAAGAACTGGAAGAAGAGGAAGAAAAACTTCATGTCCAAGCGAGAGAAGAGCGGACAAATGATGATACATCCTATTTATTGAATATTTTCGCAGGAGAAGAAAGTTCAAACTATACTCGACTAAAATTATATATTGTGCAACCTGATGACCAGATGCAAACCATTGCTGAGCGTTATGAAGTAACTCCAAGACAAATTATGAGAACGAATCGTCTGGAAGAAGAAGATGTATCTGCAGGTCAATTAATTTATATTCCAATAATCTCAGAGGAATAAAGCTTTAATCCCTTGGTGCCAGTCAAGGGATTTTTTGTTTCATATTTGGAAGGAGGAAACAAAATGGATTGGTCAAAAATTATAGATGGATTTCAATTACAACCGGAAGAAATCGAGCAGGTAACTGAAAGAGTGTTTAAAATTAAAGCGAATTCCCAACAGTATGCTTTGAAAAAGTCAAGACTAAATCCTGATGATCTAGGAAGATGGCAAGCGATTCAACAATTTATACAACAAAAACAGATACTTGGCTTTGTTCCCATTCATTATGCCAAAAATAAACAACCATTTGTACAGGATCAAAAACATATCTATTACCTGATGCCATGGGTGGAAAAAGAGTACATGGATCAACCAGTTGATGAGTATGCAACTACTATGCATGCAATCGGTCGTCTTCACGCTGCCACTATGGATTATCATCAGATTGCACCACTGAAACAAAATAAGACTACTATCGCGCAACAATTTCAGCAAGAGTTAGCTACCTATCGGGATCAAATGTTGAAGTACGTTCGATATTTTGAAGCAAAGCGTTTTATGTCCCCATATGAGTTACAAGTTTGCATGTATTACCGGGATATAGAACAAACATTCAATCAACTGGAAAGGTGGCAAGAAATTTATTTGGATGTAATGGAAGAAACCGAGAAGATGAAATATTCATTATGCCACGGAAATATACAACCTTCCCATTATGTCAATACACAAACCAACACGTATTTTTTGAATTGGGAAGATGCTTTTATGACTTCTCCAACATATGATTTAGTGAAATATTATCAATATTTATTTCAATTCCATGACTGTGATATGGGGAAAATAACTGATTCGTTTTCTATCTATTGTCGTTATATTGATTTATCGGATTATGAAAAATCTTTATTAGTTTTACAATTGCTTTCACCATCTAATTGGATTCAAGAGGTACTAACAAGTATGCAGGCATCCAGAAATAAAAATAATGTAACATGCTCTATTAGAATTGAACGGGAATATCGTAAGTTATTATTTGCATTTCAGTTACAGGAATTTATTTATGAAACATTAAAATCAGAGCAATTTGAAGAAACTTACTAGATCCATTCTAATTGAAAAGCAATCAGGATACCAATCAAAATTCCTAACAATAAAACATCGAACGTTGTTGGTATAAATAAAGTTCGTATCCCCTGAAAAATCACGATTGGAGGAGTGCACCGTTCACAAATTAATATCCATTCTCGAGCCCAAGGTGGTAGACGATAGCGATAATAACGAGCCAAAAAATCACCTCATTCACGATAAAATAAAGAAATGTATATTGTAGCTTATGCAGCGAAAATCGAAGCGTACACCTATTTGCAAATTTAAAAGAATTTTTTTCAATAAAAAGATTAACTATGTATGTGACGTTTGTAATTTCATAATAAATACCTAGTCCCATTTTCTTAAAACAAAGTTGTCATGCAGGAATATTATAGATGAATGTCGAATATATACATGATAATAGGTAATATGGAGTTAATGAAATGTGTCGGTGTTCTTTGATGGGGGTGATAATATATCATATCTTAATAGTGAAGGGTTTATGATTCATTACAAATGGCTTCATTCAAATGAATCAAACAAGAAAAATGTACTTGTTTTGCTTCATGGATTAGGATTGCATCTTAATTCATGGGGGCCTATTTTACCATTGTTAGAAAGGGATTATGATATTCTTCTGTTGGATTTACCAGGACATGGGCTTAGTGATTATTCTGGTGAGAAGCCAATACTAGACCGTATGTGCCGTGATCTAAGGCATTTAAAAACTTACCTCCAAATTAATGAATTTCATCTAATTGGACAAGGTTTAGGTGGTTTTGTTGCCATTCAATATGCCCATCAGTATCGAGAAGAAATTCTTTCATTAACATTAATCGCAGTTCCCATTAACTATCCTAAGAAATTGGGAGAGAAGCAAGTTACCAATCGAAAAAAAATTAGTAATCATTCTAAGAGCCTAGAGGTGTTGGGAGAAGAATTAATTCCACAGATTTGTTATAATACCACGGAAGAAAATAAAAGTATATTAAGAGAAGGATATCGTAAAGTTAACAAAGAAGTCTATTTTGAATTGTTTAATACAAGTCATATTGAAATGGCACGGAAGCAATTGCAAGCGATGAATAAGCCGTTATTGCTTTTAGTTGGTTCAGAAGACCCTGTTTACCCTCCAGAACTATTTAGTGCGACATTAAACGCTGTGCCTTCTGCAAGGTTTTTAACCGTACCTGATGCATCTTTTGTCGTTCAATTGGATCAACCATCTATCGTGGCGAAATGGATACATCAGTTTATTCAACAGAAAAGTATTAAAAATAAGGTTAAATACAAATATCTATCTGAGTTAAAATTTGAAATGGAGAGAGAATTAGAAGCACAAATTGAACGACTGGATAAGCGTGTAAATCACATTTCCGTTCTTATGTTACACCGTTTTGAAGTTATTATAAATGGTCTGGCTATTGTTCAAGGTTGGGGTAAAAGAAAAGCAAAAGTAATTTTTACTTATTTAATTTTACAGAAATCGGTTACAAGAGATGAGCTTTGCGATGCTTTTTGGCCTAATTTATCTTTAACTAAAGCTAAAAATCAATTGAGGGTCTCTTTACATCATTTAAAGAAAATACTTGAGCCTGCTCAGATAAGTCAAGATGAACCAATAGTTGTTACAGAAAGAGAGCATGTAGTAATCAGTGGTACTATTAATACTGATTATTTAGTATATCGGCAAAAACTTGAGAATGGTTTAAAATTGTCAAAGGGAATCGAAAAAGTTGAGATATATGAGGAATGTCTAAAAATTGCTTCAGATAATTTTTTCCCTGGTCTTTATGAAGATTATTTTCAACAAATTTATCATCAACTAGAACGAATTTGGGCCGGAATGGCAGAGTTTCTTGTAGACTGGTATCAGAACATAGGTGAAAAGCAAAAAGAATTACAATACAGAGAACTTTTGGAACACTTCGGTTTTAAATCCAGTTTTGATACCTAAAATGTAATTGTAATGGAAGTGTAATGATAGGAATGGTATGATAACAAGGTAACCATAGATAAAATCATATCCTTATTTTTTGAAGTTATATGTTGTACAGAAATGATCAGAAAAAGGCAAACCTATTGAGAGGTAGGGACGCAAAGTTACAGATCCGTATAATAATACATAAGTTTTCGGATGGCTGAGCTGCCTGAAATACTGTAGTGTATTTTAGGAGGGGAATACGTTTATGCCAACAAAAATAAACGTTGATTATGAATGGATTTACTTGATGGCAAAAGCGAAAGAGAGTGGTTATACGATAGAAGAAGTGCGTGAATTCCTAAAAAAGAATGAATGTAAATCCAATGTGTAATACAACGAATAAAACCCTACCTAAAAGTGGGTTTTTTCTTTTTGTTTAAAACTATGAATGTATAGACGAGGATGTCTAACATCGAGAAACTAAACGAATTATCGAGAGATTTATTCCGCATCGATGGTTAACCACTTCCACGATATAATTAATGTGTTATTGTCTCAAATTGGGGTATAGTTTATTATAGCGCAAATTGTCCATAAAACCCTGTGATGGAAGTCTCACTTTATTAGACGAGGGAATTTAATTTTGATATACTGACAGCGATTGATATGATACATACAAATTGTAAAAAAGGTGAAAACTATCGTAGTTTATTATGGGTCTAAAACAGGAAGGGAAGGATTCGATGATAGGAAACAAACCTAAAATAGTTGTACTTGGTGCAGGCTATGCAGGAATGATGACAACTAAGCGATTAACTCAACAATTTTCACAAGAAGAAGTTGAGATTACATTAGTTAACAAACACAATTATCATTATCAAACAACATGGTTACATGAAGTTGCTGCAGGAACAATTGATGTCAATCGTTCTCGAATCATGATTTCAGATGTCATTAATACTCGTCGAGTAAATTTTGTGCATGATACGGTTATAAAAATCAATAAAGAAGACAAAACAGTCCAACTAGAAAACGGTGAAATAAGCTACGATTATTTAGTCATAGGTTTAGGTTTTGAAAAGGCCACATTTGGTATTCCTGGAATGGAAGAGCATGCTTTTTCCATTCAAAGTGTTGATACGAGTCGCATGATTCGAGATCACATTGAGTATCAGTTTGCTCGTTATCGTAATGAGACAAATCCAGACCCAAGTATGCTAACAATTGTCGTTGGTGGTGCAGGTTTCACCGGCATTGAATTTTTGGGTGAATTAGCAGAACGTATTCCGCTATTATGTAAAAAATATGATATTCCACGTCAAGATGTGAAAATTATTGATGTTGAAGCAATGTCAACGATTTTACCTGGATTTAATGAAGAATTATTAAGTTATGCGAAAGAATCTCTAGAATATCGCGGTATAGAATTTAAGCTCGGAACTATGATAAAAGAAGTGAAAGCTGATTCAGTTATCGTCGGTGAAGATGAAGAGGAAATTACAGCAGGTACTATTGTCTGGACTGGTGGTGTACAAGCTAATCGTATTGTTGGAGAATCTGGTTTTGAATTAACTAAGGGTAAAGTTAATGTGGATGCAACATTACGTGCTCCAGGCCATGACGAAGTGTTTATTTTAGGTGATTGTGCATGGGTTATGAATAACGAAACTGGCAAACCATACCCTCCGACTGCGCAAATTGCTATACAAGAAGCAGATGTTTGTGCACATAATATTAAGACCATGATTTACGGAGGTACATTACAGGAATTTAAATTTGATGATAAAGGAACGGTTGCATCTTTAGGCGGAAGTGATGCAATGGGTACTGTATTTGATGGCAATAAAATATATGGAATGCAGGCAAAAGTGATGAAAAATGTGATTGATGACCGTTATCTGTTCTTATTAGGTGGACCAACACTTGTACTGAAAAAGGGTAAATTTCGTCCATTTTAATAGAACTATAATAGAGGAGGAAGTCGAATGAAAAATACATTATTTTATACATTATTAACAGTAGTTGCAACCATTGCTTATGTTTTCGTTTCTAGAAAAATGGAAGATAAGCGAGACTTTCGCTAAAGGATGAGAGCAGATACAATGGGTGTCTGCTCTTTTTTATACTATTTATTTGTAGACAGATACAAATAATAGACCAAGTATTTGGAGGGAACAGAATGTTTTCGATCAATCAATTGGTTTTTAAAGATATTTTAACCGTGAGGAAATTAGACATTGAGTCAGGTAAAGTTTACTGTTTATTTGGAGAAAGCGGAAGCGGAAAATCAACATTATTAAAGATGTTTAACAGTATGCTTACTCCTGACCAAGGAAGCATTACATATAAAGATGAACCGATCACAGATTTAGACCCAGTTCAATTAAGAAGAGAAGTCGTAATGCTTGGGCAGGACCCTGTTGTTTTTGATGGGACGGTTCGTGATAACCTTTTAATAGGCCTGCACTTTGCAGATAAAGAAGAAGTAGAAGACTGGGAGCTTACCAAATTATTAAAAGAGTTACATGTGACTAAAAATTTAGATGAAAAAGCTGATAAATTATCAGGTGGTGAACAACAGAGATTAGCATTCGGACGTGTGCTTCTGATGAATGTTGAAGTATATTTGCTGGACGAACCTACTTCAGCTCTTGATGAAGAAACGGAAACAGCAGTGATGGACTTATTTACAAAGAAGATCCGTAACGCAGGTAAAACAGCAATAATGGTAACACATTCGAAAGAAGTCGCTGAAACATATAGCGATGAAATTATCTATATGAATGACATTCTAACGAAAGAGGGTGCTCTTTCGTGAATGAAATGCTTGAAATTACTATATGGCAACTTGTAACTGCATATATTTTTATTGTTATTTTATTAGCGATCGTTCGCTGGCGTAAAATCCCACGAGAGAAAGAGATTATTATTGCGACACTAAGGATGACAATACAACTCGTATTAGTTGGCTATGTCCTTATGTTTATTTTTGAAAATGAAAAAATGATTTATTCGGTTATCACCATTATTGTCATGGAAACATTCGCAGTCTATAATATTTATAAACGAACAAAGCAATCCTTAAGTAGAGAATTAAAGAAAATCATTGCGTTTTCGATGGTGTCCGGAACATTATTTGCCTTTCTCTATTTTGATTTTATTGTAGTTCAATTTTCGCCTTGGTATGATCCTCGATATTTCATACCGATTGCTGGCATGTTAATTGGAAACTCCATGACTGGTATTACACTTGGAGTTAGTTCTTTAGTAGAAGGATTTACCTCGCGAAAGAAAGAAGTGGAGGCAGCTTTGATGTTAGGGGCCCCACCAAATAAAGCATCACAAGGTATCGTTAATCATGCTTTTGATTCAGCAATTTTACCAACGATAAACAGTATGGTTGGTATGGGGATAGTCTTTTTACCGGGGATGATGACCGGTGTTATTTTATCTGGGGCAGGTCCGATGGATGCGATCAAATATCAAATTGCGATTATGCTTGGGATCACCGGCAGTGTTTCGTTATCTGTTATTTTATTCTTGTATTTTGGCTATAAAACTTTTTTTAACAACTATGCACAGTTGAAATTATAATTAGACTTGACTTAATTGATTCCTTTTGGATAAAATAACATATAATGAATCATAAACTAGTCAGATGCGATGATGAGAAGGAGTACTTCACACTGTTCGCAAGAGAAGAAAACCCATAGGCTGAAAGGTTTTCTCGAAAAAAGGTGAAGGAAGGTAGTCTCTGATGCAGCTTTACTGAACATTTCAAGTAGGTAAAAGCCGGTGAAATCCGTTATCTTCTGCTAAGCGTATAAGTAAATATTACTTATAAATTAAGGTGGTACCGCGGAAACCCAATCCTTTTCGTCCTTTTTAACACAAGGGCGGAAAGGATTTTTTTATATGCTAGGGTTTGAAATTATGCACAAAAAACATAAACTGTGCAGTTATATTTTTTAGATTTGCTTTCTTCCATTCTGATTATAGATGAGTGCTGCCAATCGCTTCGGACCCACGGAAAGGGAGTATTTTTCCGCAGCGCCGAACTAGCAGTCACCGTTAGAAGAATGAAAGAACATTACACCCAAAATGAATTTTTATTGGTTCGTAGTTTGCATCTATTGTCAAGCAGACATAGCTCGACTAAGCGAGGCATGCCCGTTTTTCTTAAATGAAATAAGTGTAAATATAAGGAGGATATAAAATGTCAGAACAACAGGAAGTTAATTTACCGCCGAAGTACGATCCAACTACAGTGGAAAAGGGTCGTTACAACAAATGGGTAGAAGGAAAATATTTTGAAGCAGAACAAAACAAGGCCAAAGAACCTTTTACAATTGTGATCCCGCCACCAAACGTAACCGGTAAACTGCATATCGGACACGCATGGGATACAACGCTTCAGGACATCATTACCAGAATTAAACGAATGCAAGGTTATGATGTACTTTACTTACCAGGAATGGACCATGCAGGTATCGCAACCCAAGCGAAAGTAGAAGCGAAATTACGCGAGGAAGGCGTATCACGTTATGATTTAGGCAGAGAGAAGTTTCTCGACAAGGCATGGGACTGGAAAGAAGAATATGCAGGCTTTATTCGTAAACAATGGTCTAAATTAGGACTTGGACTTGATTATTCTCGCGAACGTTTTACTTTAGATGAAGGATTATCAGACGCAGTAAAAGAAGTATTTGTAACATTATACGAAAAGGGTCTTATCTATCGTGGTGAATACATTATTAATTGGGATCCTGCAACTAAAACAGCCTTATCAGATATTGAAGTAATCTATAAAGATGTTCAAGGACATTTTTACCATATGAAATATCCATTAGCAGATGGATCAGGTCATATTGAAGTTGCAACAACAAGACCAGAAACAATGCTTGGAGATACAGCGGTAGCCGTACACCCAGATGATGAGAGATATAAAGATTTGATTGGAAAAAAAGTGAAACTGCCAATAGTCGGCCGTGAAATTGAAATCGTAGCAGATGATTATGTTGACATGGAATTTGGTTCAGGGGCTGTTAAAATAACGCCTGCGCATGACCCAAACGACTTCGAAATTGGTAATCGTCATAACCTCGAACGTATACTTGTTATGAACGAAGATGGTACAATGAACGAGGTTGCAAGTAAATATCGAGGGATGGATCGCTTTGAATGCCGCAAAGCAATTGTCAAAGATCTTCAAGACCAAGGTGTCCTTTTTAAAATTGAAGAACATATGCATTCAGTAGGTCACTCAGAACGTAGCGATGCCGTTGTAGAACCATATTTATCCACACAATGGTTTGTAAACATGCAACCATTGGCAGATGCAGCTATTGAACTTCAAAAAGCAACTGATGATGAAAAAGTCCATTTTGTTCCAGACCGTTTCGAAAAAACGTATCTCAGATGGATGGAAAATATCCGTGACTGGTGTATTTCCCGACAATTATGGTGGGGCCATCGGATTCCTGCTTGGTATCATAAAGAAACAGGTGAAATGTATGTAGGAAAAGAGGAACCAGAAGATATTGAAAACTGGGAACAAGATCAGGATGTATTGGACACTTGGTTTTCATCAGCATTATGGCCATTCTCAACACTCAATTGGCCAGATACAGATAACGAAGATTTTAAACATTTCTTCCCGACTAATGTATTAGTAACAGGCTATGATATTATCTTTTTCTGGGTATCACGCATGATTTTCCAATCGATTGAATTTAACGATGAACGCCCATTCAAAGATGTATTAATTCATGGATTAGTTCGCGATGCAGAAGGACGTAAAATGAGTAAGTCCCTTGGTAACGGTGTAGATCCTATGGAAGTGATCGATAAGTACGGTGCAGATTCTTTACGTTATTTCTTAGCAACAGGATCAAGTCCTGGTCAGGATTTACGCTTTCAGTGGGAAAAAGTAGAATCGACATGGAATTTTGTTAACAAAATATGGAATGCATCCCGTTTTGCATTAATGAATATGGATGGCTTAAGTTATGATGAAATGGACTTATCAGGGAAAAAGTCCGTGGCAGATGAATGGATATTAACGAGACTTAACGAAACAATTGAACAAGTGACACGTCACGTTGATAAATATGATTTTGGTGAGGCAGGACGTTACCTGTATAACTTTATCTGGGATGACTTCTGTGACTGGTATATTGAAATGGCGAAATTACCATTATATGGAGAAGATGAGCAAGCAAAATTAACAACTCGCTCGATCTTGGCATATGTGTTAGACCATACTATGCGCATGCTTCATCCGTTTATGCCATTTGTGACAGAAGAAATCTGGCAGCAACTGCCACATGAAGGCGAGTCAATCGTATGTGCAGCATGGCCAACTGTAGATGACAGTTTATCGAATCAAGCAGCGTCTGACATCATGAAACAACTTGTAGCGATCATCCGCTCTGTTCGTAATATCCGTGCAGAAGTCGATACACCAATGTCGAAAGAAATTCCTATCATTGTGCAAGCAACAGATGAAGCAATAAAATCACACTTGGAAGAAAATCGTATCTATTTAGATCGTTTCTGTAATCCAAGTGATTTAACCATTGATACTAAAGTAGAAGTACCAGAAAAAGCAATGTCTGCGGTAGTAACTGGTGCTGAAATTTTCTTACCTTTAGAAGGATTAATCGATATTGACAAAGAAGTAGCGCGTCTTCAAGGGGAACTGGACAAATTAACTAAAGAAGTTGAACGTGTTGACAAAAAATTAGCCAATGAAGGATTTGTTAGTAAAGCTCCTGCACAGGTAGTAGAGGCAGAAAAGGAAAAACAAAAAGATTACATGGAAAAACGTGAAAAAGTACAATCACGTATTCAAGAGTTACAGAAATAAAGAAAAGAGGCTGTCATCGACAGTCTCTTTTTCACAAAAACAAGTGTATAAAACTTAAACTGCGAAGTAATACTTTTTAGATCTTTCTTCTTCCATTCTGAATTTTGATGAGTGCTACCATTCGCTTCAGCAAGATACTTCGCTTAGTGTAGAATTCTTATTTTTACAAGTGTGAATCTATGGCATTACTTCCTATGGATCTCCACTTTCATAAGATAGAACATCTATCATAGCGGAGGCAGAATACGGAGACTCCTGCGGGACAGCGAGAGCTGAAGATCCACTTTGTGAAGTGCTTTTCTTCACAAAGTTAGCGAAAAGCCTGAGCCCACGGAAAGCGCAGTATTCTGCAGGAACGGTATTTCGGCACTCTCTATAGAAAGGGTGGAAGAGAGTCTCACTCCCAAAACTTTCATTGCTTCGCAGTTGTTATCTACTTTGTTAATTAAAAGAAAGGTGTGTTTTTATGATTCAATCTGAACAGGAGTTGGAAGATTTTTTTGCATCAAGAAGAAAGTTAGGGATAAAGCCTGGATTGGAACGGTTAGATTATTTATTAGAAAAAGTTAATCATCCACAAAAATCGATTCCTACAATCCATATTGCCGGTACAAATGGTAAAGGTTCTACTCTGACGTATTTAAAAGAAGTATTAATGGAGAGTGGACGGATCGTTGGGACTTTTCAATCACCAGGTCTTCCTACTATTCTGGATCATATGGCAATTAACAATCACCCCATTATCTTGGAGGATTTTACGGCTATTCTTAATAACCTTTTACCTATAATAGATGAAATGGATCATATTGATTTAGCCCCTTCTGAATACGAAATATTAATGATTATCACGTTATTATTTTTAAAAGATAATGTTGATATCGCTGTAATCGAAACATGTATGGGTGGTCTAGAGGACGTAACAAATAGAGTGGAGCCACTGTTAACAATTATTACTACTGTTGCAATTGATCATACGAGCTTTTTAGGTGATACGTTAAGAGCTATTGCAGTGCATAAGGCGGGAATTATAAAAGAAAACGTGCCAGTTATTGTAGGTGAATTGGACGATGAAGCTTTGCAAGTTGTTCAAGAAGTAGCACTTCAACAATGTGCTACTCTGTATCAATATGAAAAGGAATTTTGGACAGAAGAAATAGATATGCCCCATTTTCTCTGGAGTAGTGGATCAAAGCATTTTTCTATTGATCTTTCCATGAAAGGTCGTCACCAAATCATGAACGCAGCCTTAGCAATACAAGCATTCAATCTACTGAATGATAATGGATTTAATATTAATGATATAGCGATAAAAAAAGGATTATTTAGAGCTAAATTACCGAATCGAATGGAAATTATTAATGAAAACCCAAGAATTATCGCTGATGGGGCACATAATGTCCAAAGTGTTAGCAAGTTAGTAGAAACAATTGAGGAAGAAAATATCGAGGGAAGCATTAAAGTCTTATTTAGTGCATTTCGTGATAAAGACATAAGTAGGATGATTGAGGAATTATCCAAGCTCACGGACGAGATTATGGTGACTACTTTTGATCATCCAAGAGCATTATCTGATGTAGAAATACCCAATCATGTCGTTTATTACCTAGATGCGCAACAAGCACTAGACAATCTATTAGTTAACAGTAATCCAAATGACTTGATACTAATCACAGGTTCACTTCACTTTGTCGAATTCATAAAGAGTGTAGTTAAAAAGTAACAAATATCCACCAAATGTTATTTAAAAATCATTGTTATTTATTAGTGGAGCAAGTATAATTGTTTTAATATTATGACAAGTTATGGAAAAATAAGTGTATGAACTCAGTACATAATAGCCTATAAATGATCCGGTTATTAAAGCTTGAAAATTACTAGCAGTGATCAATTTTATTAATTGTGTAAGGAACATAGTAATTTTTTCATAGTCAATAGAGGATAAGAGACAAAAGAAAATCTTTGGAAATAATCAGCAATTGGAGTGTGAAACCCTTTATGAACATTTAAATATTCCAGTTGCGTTTGACCCAACTTTTTTAAATAGGAGTTTATCGATGTTGGATATATTTTATAGTGGAGTATGTTTTGTTTTTGGCTTAATTTTTGGCTCATTTTTTAATGTAGTAGGTCTTAGAATTCCCCAACATACATTTTTATCCTCATCAAGATCTGTATGTCCGGCGTGTAATCATACATTAAGATGGTATGAAGTAATACCGGTTTTTTCTTTTTTAATGCAAAAAGGAAAATGTAGACATTGTCAACAATCGATATCTTTTCTCTATCCAATAGTTGAATTAATTACAGGCTTTGGCTTCCTGTTAAGCTATTTGTACCTAGGATTATCACTGGATTTATGGATTGCAATTGTTTTAGTCAGTTTGTTCTCGATTATATTAGTAACAGATCTTCGTTTTATGATTATCCCTAATAAAATTCTGCTTTTCTTTTTGCCTGTATTTATTCTGTTTAGAGTCCTTCAACCACTTGAACCATGGTGGTCCAGTATTGCTGGCGCTGCAACAGGATATGGTTTGATCGCACTTATTATCCTTGTTAGTAGAGGTGGGATGGGCGCTGGTGATATGAAATTGTTAGGACTGTTAGGCGTTGTATTAGGATTTCCATATATAATGCTTGCTTTTTTTATGGCAACATTGGTAGGTTTATTATCTAGCAGCGTGGTTCTGTTTAAGAGAGGTTTTAAAGCAAAACAAGAAGTCCCGTTCGGACCGGCGATTGTATTAGGTACTATCATCACGTTTATGTTCGGTGATAAGCTTATCGAAGCATATATGAATCTGATCTGGTATTGAAAGTGAATAGAAAGTGTATATAGAAAATGTCCAAAATTGGCAAGAGACTGTCTCGGGAATATCGTCAGCTACTTTGAACAAACTGCTAATAAAAAGAGAATGATCTAGTAGTGTAGAATACTAAATCAAGCTAAAATGATGCTAATATTAAGTTTGGCCGGATGGTAGTGGTAAAAATAACGCCTGAAGAAAAAATAACCTGAAAAGTCTCGTGTATCAAATAGAAGGGTTAGCGCCATCATATGAGTCTTTTCAGCAATTTATTACACATATAAAAGATAATGAGATTTATTTGATATGAATATTGATCGAGTTGAGAACGAAGAACCTGCATTTGAGTTCACCATCCAATTTCACGCTTTTTATGCACCCGAATTAAATTTACTCGAAATACCGAATAGTGAAAAAAGCACTCCATAAAGGAAGTGCTTTTTTTCGTGAAGATAGGATAAAGCTAATCAAATATTATTAACTGCGACGTAACTTAAGCATAGTTTTGCTTTCATCCGTCTTCTTTGAAATGGGTGCAAGATGAATGCTCCTCCATCATACTTCGCTTTCGTTTGGTTCCTTTGCACGGAAGAAAGCTGCAGGGGAGCTTGCCAAAGAGTCTCAATGCACTCGTTTTTAATCAGAATGGTAATTCGCGTTTTGTTATCCTTTTCTTAAAGTAAATGAAATAGAAAAAAATGAATGTTTTTCCTACTATCTGTCACATTTTGATGAACGCTTTTTTGATAGAACTGACAAAAGTCGTCTTACATCTCAAGATAGATATGATAGGGTGATAGAAAAGGATTTGAAACGAGGGATTACCGTGGAAAATAAAAGACAAATTTCAGTCCGGATAAACCAGAGTAAAAGTAGTTCAGCTGAGCATAAGTCTACTGATCAATCTAACTTAGAAGATTATATCAGAGAAAATCATCATCCGGTCATGGATGATCATCAGGTATTTCAACGTAACTATACACCTGATGAGAATGAATTTAATCGTTCTAAAAAGCCATCTTTCTGGTCAAAATATAAATCATTTCTTCTTTCTGCCATTACGGCTATTTTAATAGGATCTTTTCTAGGATTAATGATGTTAAAAATATTTGTAGATTTAGACCCAGAAGAAGTGGCGTTTGATCAAAATACCTCTAATGGCCAAGCAGTTTCAGCAACAAGTGACAATTCTGAGAAGGAAGATAAAACTGCTGAAAGTGAACAAGCAACTTTTCAAAGTAAAGCATTTGATTTTTTTGTTACTCAGGCAGGTGTATATTCAAATAAAGATGCAGCTAACCAATTAGTACAAGAGTTAAAAGGAGATCAAATAGAGAGTATGGTCTGGTCTCGTGAAGAAAAATATCATGTATTTGTTAGTCTAAGGTCTACTTCTGAGGAATCAAAGCAATTTTCAACCAATACTTTTCCAAGTAGTTACGAAATGTATGCCGGTAAGGATTGGCACGTCAATTCAGTTTCAATCTCACTTTCAGAAGAAGAGAAGTCCTGGCTAACTGATTTGGGAAGTTTATTGGAACAAATGATCGCAGGTAATACGGATAAGGCAGCGATTGATCAATGGTTGTCTGATAAACCCTCCAATATCTCTGAAAAGACCCAAGTTTTAAGTAAGGAGATAGAATCGTTAAAAGCAGCAGACGATGAACAATCCAGTCAAGTGATATTATTAAAGATATTAAATCAGTATGAAAATTTAGCAAATAAGTAAATTCACTTTTTCGCACTTTGTAGGTAACAAGTTTTGCTTTTTTCTTATAACGAAAATGGCAAAACTTGTTGTTTAGGGTGCTAGAAAATCCCCAATTAGCTATTTGCTGATGTTATTCCTACTCGTTAAAATAGTAGATATTGAAATGAAGGAGGAATATACATTGGAGATGCCAACCACTAAAATGAAAGAAGTGCCAAAAGAAGACCGTCCAAGAGAACGCCTGTTGGAGCATGGACCAAGTCATTTATCCAACCAGGAGTTATTGGCGATTTTATTAGGCTCTGGGACACAAAAGGAGAATGTACACCAATTAGCGGAAAAGGTTTTACAACATTTCGAAGGTTTAAGAATGTTGAAAGATGTTACTATTGAAGAACTCACTGAAATTAAAGGCATTGGTCAGGTAAAAGGTGTTAATATTCTGGCGGCTGTTGAATTTGGCAAAAGAATTCAACAATTTAAAGAAAAAGAAAGATATGTCATTAGAAGTCCGGAAGATGGAGCAAATTATGTAATGCAAGATATGAGCAGTCTTAAGCAGGAACATTTTGTTACCATTTTTCTTAACACTAAGAATCAAGTTATTCATCGACAAACGATATTCATCGGTAGTTTGAATGCTTCCATCGTCCATCCTCGGGAAGTTTACCGTGAAGCGATAAAACGGTCTGCAGCTTCGATCATCTGTGCGCATAATCATCCTTCGGGAGATCCCTCTCCTTCTCAAGAAGATATCCATGTTACAAAGCGATTATTAGAGAGTGGCAAAATGATAGGTATTGAACTTTTGGATCATTTGATTATAGGTGATCATAAATTTATTTCATTAAAAGAAAAAGGGTACTTATAGCACTATCTATTTTTGCTAAAGTTAAGTATAATAGAATAAACAAGCTTTTATAGCGCCTTATACAAGATTGCTTGTATAAAGGCGTTTATTATTGTGAAAAGAGTATAATTTCTTGATTGAAAGTCAATAAAAGCATAAAATATTGAAGTGAATGTTTTGTATAATAAAGGTTGAGAGGAAGAACAAGATTGGGAATATTTAAATTATCACAAGATTTAGGGATTGATTTGGGTACAGCAAACACATTAGTATTCATTAAAGGAAAAGGCATTGTTGTGCGCGAACCTTCCGTTGTAGCAATAAATAAAACATCAGGTGATATTGAGGCAGTTGGAAGTGATGCAAAGAATATGATTGGTCGAACTCCAGGAAATATCCAAGTTATTCGTCCGATGAAAGATGGTGTTATTGCAGATTATGATACAACTGCTGCGATGATGAAATATTATATCAAATTGGCACAGAAAAATAGATCTAGCTTAGCTAAAAAGCCTAATGTAATGGTATGTGTGCCATCGGGTATTACTATGGTAGAGGAGCGAGCTGTAATTGATGCGACCAAACAAGCGGGAGCAAAAGATGCTTTTCCGATTGCAGAGCCGTTCGCTGCTGCTATTGGTGCTGGCTTACCTGTTTGGGAACCAACTGGTAGTATGATTGTTGACATAGGTGGGGGAACAACTGAGGTTGCGGTTATTTCTCTAGGTGGTATTGTAACGAGTAGATCGATTCGTACCGCTGGTGACGATATGGATGAGGCAATTATTCAATATGTGAAAAGAACATATAATCTTATGATTGGCGAGCGTACAGCGGAATCATTAAAGATGGACATAGGATCTGCAAAAGCTTCATCTGATAAGGAACAAATGGATATTCGCGGACGTGATTTATTAACAGGTTTACCGAAAACAATAAGTGTGACCGCATCTGAAATTGCTTCCGCATTAAAAGATACAGTTGATTCCATTGTGGAAGCAGTGAAAAACACTTTAGAACGTACGCCACCAGAGCTTGCAGCAGATATTATGGACAGAGGTATTGTGTTATCCGGTGGAGGAGCACTGTTAAAAGATTTAGATGATGTGATAAGTGATGATACAAAAATGCCGGTATTTGTAGCAGATGAACCTTTAGATAGTGTCGCAATCGGAACAGGTAAATCGCTTGAATATATTGAGCATTTTCGGGCACATCCAAACGTAGGGGTGCAGCGTTTATCAGATTAAGAAGGTGTTATGATGTTTTATAAAAAAAGGCGACTGTTTATTTTGATGATTTCGTTAATCATTATTGTTGGTTTGATTGGTTTTTCGTTAAGAGACCGTACGAACCTTACAATATTTGAAGATTTTATTCATGACAGTGTAGGATGGGTACAGGAAGTAATCAATAAGCCGATTACGTTCACTACTGGCGTGGTAACCAATATTAAAGAAATTCGCAATGTCTATCAGGAAAATCAACATTTAAAATCAAGCTTAGATGAGATAAGACAGTTAGAATATGAAAATCAAGAGCTAACGAAAGAAATAGATGAATTAAAAGAACTGCTAGATAAAACAGAGTCAGATTTCCTACAGAATTTTGATGCAATTCAGGCATCCGTTATTGCAAGAAGTAAGGATCAATGGTTTAAGCAAATCACCATAAATAAAGGAACACAGCATGGTGTTGAGCCCAATATGTCAGTGGTAACAGGAAAAGGGATGATCGGAAAAGTTCAATCAAGTTCACCTTTTACCTCAACTGTGTTATTACTTAACGGATTTGACCGTACCAATCGAATTTCTGTAAATGTGTACAAAGATGAAACTGAAACAGATAGTTCAGGATTTATTGTCGGATATGATGAAGAGACTGAGTTACTTTTACTTGAAATGAACGATAATAACCAAGAGTTAAAAGCAGGTCAATATGTATTTTCTTCAGGACTTGGTGGTGTTTTTCCTAAAGGGCTTGAAATTGGTGAAGTTGTTGATGTAGAGGCTGATCGTTATGAATTAACAAGTATAGCACATGTACGACCATCAGCAGATTTAACTGATTTAAATCATGTCATTGTCATTGATCGTTCCATGACAACTATAGATGAGCAAACAGAGGAGGATGAATCATGAAACGCATGATCCCTTTTCTAATTGCTCTCATCTGCTTTATATTGGTGATACTGGAAGGGATATTAGCTAAAATAGATCTTCCGTTTGTGAAAGATGAATGGATAATTGTATCTCATTTTCTTTTTTTGTTTCTGTTATATGTAACAATATTTTTTGAGAAAGAAACAACGTATTATGCTATTTCATTATCGATAATTTTTAGTTTTATTATCGATATAGTGTATACAGATGTGATTGGGGTTTATGTATTTGCTTATACAGCAGTGTTATATGCAGTAAGAGGATTAATGAAAGTATTGCAGACGAACTTTATAATTGCGTTACTAATGACGATTCTAGGGGTTGTAGCTACAGACATTTTGCTCTTTTTCCTTTATAATATTATTCAAGTACATGATGACAGTTGGGATATGTTTTGGCAGCACCGGTTAATTCCCACAAGTATATGGAATATTTTATTCGGTGTGCTCATTTATCTTATCTTTGCAAAAAAATTAACAAAATGGTCGTACATTAAGTTTGAGCGATCAGATTGATAATGGCTAGCGAATGTTTTAAGGGGTTGAATAGAAGTGGCATCAAATAAATGGATTACAATAAAGGGAACGAGAGATGGTCTAACCCTTTTTGTGAATGATCAATGTTCATGGAACGAGTTACTACAAGAATTAGAAGAGATTCTTTCCACGAAACATATGGTAGCTGATGAGCCATTGATCACCGTAAAAGTTGAATTAGGGAACCGTTATGTTACGAAACAGCAGGAACAAACGCTAAGAGAAGTTATTCGCAAGCATAATAAGTTAGTAGTTGATCAAATCTCTTCGAATGTCATTTTAAAAGAAGATGCGTTAAAATGGAAAGAAGAAACAGATGTTGATTTACATAATAAGATTATTCGTTCTGGACAAGTTCTAGAAATTAATGGCGACTTATTATTGGTTGGTGACGTGAATCCTGGTGGAAAAATAGTTGCAACGGGAAATATTTTTGTGATGGGTCATTTGAGAGGGATTGCCCATGCTGGTTCAGATGGTAATAGAAATGCAGTAATAGCTGCTGCACATATGGCACCTAGTCAATTACGTATAGCGGAAATTATTAGCAGATCACCAGATGCTGACTCAGATGGTGTCCCAATGGAATGTGGTTTTATTGATTCAAAAGGTGAACAAATTGTAATGGACCGCATTAGTACTATTGCAAGATCGCGTCCAGATTTAAATGCTTTTGAAAGGAGAGTTATGAATGGGTGAAGCTATCGTTATTACTTCTGGTAAAGGTGGTGTCGGTAAAACGACTACTACGGCAAATCTAGGGACTTCATTAGCATTACTAGATAAGAAAGTATGTTTAATAGATACGGATATTGGACTGCGAAATTTAGATGTTATTATGGGTCTGGAAAATCGTATCATCTATGATATTGTGGATGTACTGGAAAAAAGATGTAAAATTTCGCAGGCATTAATAAAAGATAAACGATTTGACTGTTTATATTTATTGCCAGCAGCACAAACAAGTGATAAATCGGCACTAACTCCTGAAGGTATGGTGGAAATTATCGAAGAATTGAAGCCGGATTATGATTACATATTAATTGATTGCCCAGCGGGTATTGAGCAAGGTTATCGTAATGCGGTGGCAGGGGCAGATAAATCAATTGTAGTGACAACTCCTGAGAAATCAAGTGTAAGGGATGCCGATCGAATTATCGGTTTATTAGAACAAGAAGAGATGGAACCTCCTCATCTAATCGTTAACCGTATACGAAATCATATGGTGAGAAATGGCGATATGCTGGATGTAGATGAGATCATACAAGTATTGTCGATAGATTTATTAGGTATTGTGGCGGACGATGATGATGTGATTAAAGCATCTAATCATGGTGAACCTGTTGCATTTCAACCAAATACTAGAGCTTCTATCGCCTATCGTAATATTGCAAGAAGAATTCTCGGAGAATCCGTTCCACTACTCTCGTTGGAGGAAAAAGTAACGTTCATAGACAAAGTAAAAAAAGCATTCGGAATAAACAAATAAGCAAAAAAAGAGTTTGCCAGATCTAAAATGTCCTTTACAAAGGGTACACTTTAACCGGCAAACTCTTTTTTTATAAGAGAGGATAGTATATAACTGTTGGTATAACAGCATTTTGGTATCCCATTTAAAATGAGTCATAAATAAAGATATTGTTGACAAGTGATGTTATTTATTATAAATGTGATTGTGTGCAAGGAAGTCGGAGTGGTTGTCAATCTGTTGATATATTTCAAAATGGCTACTCATAGCAATCGCCACAGATTTACTTAGCATATAGTTAAGGATAGGCGTGTTTTGCCCAGTTTTTCTTACGTAAATCTTCCTACGCTTATCTTAATATTCTGGAATATGACAAAGAATAGAATTCATGGAACTTTATTCTTGTGCTTGCCTGTCACTTTATTAGAAAGCTATACTAAGCTATGGAAAGCGTCTGTGGTAGTCCCCTCATGAGATATGCAGTTTAACTTTTAACCGAATTTTTTAAGTTTTTTAAGCGCTTTTTCATATTCTGATGGTTGTCCACATATATTGTACAAACGTTGGAAAAAAGGAATGGATGCTGATGAAAAAAGATAATCTATCACAAATACGCCAAAATATTTTGAAAAGAAAAGAATCCAAAAAGAAAATCACATCATCACGCTTATCAAATGTTAAACATCACAATTATTTAAATCAGGCTTACATGGAAGATGAAGAACGACATGGCTATTCACCAAGTTTAGGAGGATATCAAAGCAGCAAGGATGACCAACCATTTATAAGACAGTTTCTCTTAAAAAGCATTGTGGCTGCCCTGATATTTTTTATTACAGTTATTTCAATGAATACCAACCAGAAGTGGCTTGAGCAACCACGCAATTGGGCAAATTATGCAATGACAGTAGAATTCCCTTTTGCAAGTGTAAATGCCTGGTATCAAGCGCGATTTGGTGCTCCATTTGCACTAGAAGCAGATCTCGGTAGCAAAGAAACGACAGAGACTACAGCACTGCCTGTCTCCGGTCAGGTCAATCAGACTTTTCAAGAAAACGGAGAAGGTATACTAATCTCATCAGCTGAAGATTCAGAGGTAATAGCTGTAGAAGGAGGTACCGTTTTATTCGCAGGTAATGATCGCGAAACTGGTAAAACGGTGATTATCCAACACGCAGATCGTAGTAAATCGATTTATGGGAATTTAACAAATATCGATGTTCATTCCTATCAATCGATAAGGACAAATCAGAAAATTGGTAACTACGAGCCTTCCGAGACAAACAAAGCGATGTACTTTGCAATAGAAAAAAATCGTGAATTTATTGATCCGATTCGGGTGATGCATGTTGATGAACAACCCTAAGTTACCTCCCATTCATATTCACCCAATTTTATTTTTTTTCTTACTTGTCGCAATTCTTACAGGTATGTTAGTGGAATTTTTTATTATTTTTTTAATAGTTTTCATTCATGAATTAGGACACTATACTTGCGCGCGCGTTTTCAAGTGGCGAATTCGGCGCATTTTTTTGTGGGTTTTTGGTGGAGTGATGGAAACAGATGAGTATGGGACAAGACCATTACGTGAAGAATTTTTGGTAACGGTGGCGGGTCCATTACAAAATGTTTTTATCTATTGCGTTATCTATATGCTCGAAATAAATGCTTTTTTGCCAGAATCAACGTTATTGCTTGCCTATCAATACAATACATTCATCCTTATAGGAAATTTATTGCCAATATGGCCACTCGATGGTGGAAAGCTCGTCCAGCTTTGCTTGGACTCTTTTTTTTCATTTCAAGTTTCTCATAAATGGATGATTGTGATTTCCATTGTTACAATTGTTTTCGTGAGTGTCTATGTATACAGTCAGGCATGGCTCTCATTAAGTTTTGTTTTACTTATGATTTTTTTAATTTGGGAAAATCGATTAGAATGGAAAAGAAGGTATTTTAAATGGTGGCGTTTTTTATGGAGTCGATATAGTGAGACCACTAAATATCGTAAACAAAGGAATATTGAAGTTCCTGCATCCATTAGTTTATTGGAATTGTTTCGATTATTTAAAAGAGATACTTACCACCACATCAAAGTATATGATCAGCATGGCAAGGTCTATTGGATATCAGAACGCGACTGTTTGCAAAGTTATTTTGATCAGAAAAATATTCACGCAAGTGTAGGTCATTTGCTTACAGGATAGAAAGAGGATTAAAATGAAGAAATTACACTTTTATACAAGTTGTTCGGAAAAAATCGGATTGCTGTTTGAAGACAAACAATGTATCGATATTTTTATTGATCGTCAGTCAAAAGATGCGCATTTAGGCTCCATCTATAAAGGGAAAATAAGAAATGTTGATGAAAGCATTGAAGCTGCATTTATCGATATTGGGGAGAAGAAAGTTGGTTTTCTGCCAAAAAGTGAAGTGCCTTTTATAAAGACAAACGAAAAACTCTCATCTTATCTGACGGATGGCGCCAGTATTATGGTCCAGGTTATCAAGGAGCCATATCAAGATAAAGGACCAAGACTTACAGCTAATATAACATTTACAGGACAACGAATAATTTACTTACCCAAAGGAAATTACGTTGCAAGTTCAAAAAAATTAACAGAAGAACTTTCAGATAAATGGAAAAGATTTTTAACTGATCAACTATCTGCTAATGAAGGAGCGATATTACGAACGGATATAGTCAATGCGGAAACAGAAGAAGTATTAAATGAATTAAATAATATCAGAAAAAAATGGAGAGAGTTGGATCAAAAAGCATCACAACAGAAAGCACCATATTTCCTTTTTCAATATCCAATGGTTCCAGATCAAATGTTAAATCAATATCAAAAAGAAGCTTTCCATGACATTACCTTTGATGAGCGTCATACACTACAAAAAATGAAGGCCACTTTTCCAAAGTTGGCAAATAAGATGAGGCTTAGGAAAGATGCTAATCAGATTGCAGGTAAAGATATAAATCAATGGGTATTTGAAGCGATTCAACCGGTGGTTCGAATGCAAGATGGTATCACGTTAACAGTTGAACAAACAGAGGCATTAACCGTGATTGACATTGACAGCAGCAAGTTTACGAGTCGCCAAAATAAACAAGACACGATTTTTCGGATTAACCAGCGCTCGGTTAAATATTGTGTGGAGGAAATTCGCAAACGGAATATATCAGGAATTATTCTGATTGATTTTTTGAAAATGGGAAAAAAAGAAGAAGCTTTCATAGTAAGAGAAATAAAGAAGACTCTACGGGAGGATCCGATAAGAACAGAGGTGTTCGGTTTTACACAGTTAGGCTTATTGGAAATGACGAGAAAAAGAGAAAGAACGGGACTTTCGGAGCTGTTAACCAATAGGGCGTCAAGTATGGAACCTGTATTATCATTAAATACGATCGGGTATCAACTCGAGCGTGAACTATTTGAGTGGAATCGAAATACAGAATGTTTGTTGCTTGTACTTCATCCAGACTTGTATATCTTTTTTAAAGAAAAATTAAGTGAAAATGTCTTATCTAAAATTCAATTGGAGCTGTATTATTATACAGATGAATCCGTACAACATTATCAAATCATACGTTCCGGGAGTAAGGAATTAATTGATCAGTATAGGGTCGACAATCCGGAAATAGTCATTGACAAGTTGCTTTAAAATATGGTAAGATCGTCTTGTTGTTTATGTAGCACCCGTTGCTACAACCGCGCAGAACAGGTTTTTAAAGCTTTGATAAGCTACCTGTATGGCGAGTCTGAGTCATATGAGGAGGTGCAGAGAATGTACGCTATTATTGAAACTGGTGGAAAACAAGTGAAAGTAGAAGAAGGTCAAGCGATCTTTGTTGAGAAACTAGCTGCTGAAGCTGGTGAATCTGTAACATTTGATAAAGTACTTGCAGTAGGTGGAGAAGATGCAAAATTTGGTACTCCATACGTTGACGGAGCTTCTGTAACTGCGAAAGTTGAAAAGCAAGGACGTCAAAAGAAAATCACTGTATTTAAGTACAAGCCAAAGAAAAACTATTCACGTAAACAAGGTCACCGTCAACCATACACAAAAGTTACTATTGAAAAAATCAATGCGTAAGGTTTTGTTTTTATGATTAATTTGACAATTGAGCGTGAGCAAACGTATATAAAATCATTTACACTGACAGGGCATGCCGGAAGCGGGCCAGAGGGGCATGATTTAGTTTGTGCTGCTGTTTCTGCTGTCTCTTTTGGGTCTGTCAATGCAGTGTTTACGTTATGTGAGATTGATTTGGACATTGACCAAGCCGGTGATGAAGGCGGATATCTGAAAGTCACAATACCTGATTCATTGGATGATCAACTTTTAAAAAAAGCATCATTACTCTTTGAAGGTATGTTGGTATCCTTACAGACCGTTGAGCGGGATTATGGTCAGTATATATCTATCTCTGAAAAATAAGGAGGTGCAACAACATGTTACGTCTAGATTTACAGTTTTTCGCAACGAAAAAAGGTGTAGGTAGTACGAAAAACGGTCGTGACTCTGAGTCTAAACGTTTAGGTGCTAAACGTGCAGATGGTCAAATCGTTTCAGGTGGTTCAATCCTTTATCGTCAACGTGGTACTAAAGTTTACCCAGGTGTAAACGTAGGCCGTGGTGGAGATGACACACTATATGCTAAAGCAGACGGTGTGGTTAAATTCGAACGCCTAGGACGCGATCGCAAAAAAGTTAGTGTATATCCTGCATAAGGAAATAAAAAAGGCTCTAATCTTTCAAGGTTAGAGCCTTTTATTTTGAACTTAAAAAAAGTTTACAAAATACATAAACTGTGAAATAACTTTATATTGGATTTGCTTTCCGTCATTCTGATTTATGCTGAGTGTTAGGGAACGCTCCGGCAAGATACTTCGCTTTCCACGGGCAGGAGCACGGCCTTATCCAAGGACCGAAGCATTACTAGAAGACGCAAGTGCATTACGGGATCTTCGGCTTGCACTGTTCCCGCAGTCTGCGTATCTAGCCTTCGCTTAGTGTAGAGTTCTGATTTTTACAAGAGCGAACCTATGGAATTACTTCCTATGGATCTCCACTTTCAAAAGATAGAACTTCTATCAAACCGTAGTATTCAGCTGAAGAGGTATTTCGGCACTCTTTAGAAAGAGTGGAAGATAGTCTCACTCCGAAAGCTTTCACAACTTCGCAGTTTTATATTATCTTCGAAAGAGGTATGACCGTCATATAGATGAATCTTATGTTTTTCTGTGCTATAATTTTCTTATTGTGTGAGGGGTGAAGACATTGAAAGAACAAGATGTAGTCGAAATGTTGCGTCATTATCGTCATGACTGGTTAAATGATTTGCAATTAATTTTGGGCTATGCTCAAATGGGAAAATTAGATAGAATTCAAAGTAAAATAACTGAAGTGATGGAAAGATCCAATCAGGAACGAGGTTTGGATCGATTAAATATACCAAAAACAATGGTCTGGCTCTACCAACTGAATTGGCGTTCCGAAACGTTTCAATTGCATTTTCAATCGTTTGTTGATGAGCAACCGGCCATTATTGATGACGAAGCGTTATTAGCTAAAGTACAAAAAGTATTTCAAATATTACCTTCGTATCAAAAGGAATATGAAGAATATATCGGCACGCTTATTTTCAAAAAAGTGAATCATACTATACATATTCAATTAACCTTTGAACTTAATTGGATCGATATAGACGAGCTGAAACAGAAATTAGAATCTTTATCCTTTATTCAACAAGTGACAATAGAAGAAAAAATGAGGATAGAGTGGCAAGAATAACGAAAGAAGGTGAGACAGTATGTTTGTTGATCAGGTCAAAGTATATGTTAAAGCAGGCGACGGTGGTAATGGGATTGTTGCTTTCAGACGTGAAATATATGTTCCGATGGGTGGTCCTGCTGGTGGCGACGGTGGTGATGGCGGTGATATCGTCTTTGAAGTTGATGAAGGTTTAAACACGCTAATGGACTTCCGCTATCAGAGACACTTTAAAGCAAAACGTGGTGAAAACGGTATGGGAAAAGGTATGCATGGTAAGAATGCAGAACCGTTAGTATTGTCAGTACCACCGGGTACCACAGTAAGAGATGTCAACACAGGTGAAGTACTCGCAGATTTGATTGAACATAAACAACAGGCAGTCATTGCAAAAGGTGGACGAGGTGGACGTGGAAATATTCGCTTCGCATCTCCAAGAAATCCTGCTCCAGAAATTGCAGAAAATGGTGAGCCTGGTGTGGAACGTGATATCCAAATTGAATTAAAATTAATTGCTGATGTTGGGTTAGTAGGATTCCCAAGTGTTGGGAAGTCTACCTTGTTATCAACTGTAAGTGCAGCAAGGCCAAAAACAGCTGACTATCATTTTACGACATTGCATCCTAATTTGGGTGTTGTCGATACAGCCGATCAGCGCAGTTTTGTATTGGCAGACTTACCAGGTTTAATCGAAGGGGCTCATGAAGGAATCGGGCTAGGCCATCAATTTTTACGACATGTCGAACGGACACGGGTCATTTTACATGTATTAGATATGGCATCAACAGAAGGTCGGGATCCTTATGAAGACTTCCTTACCATTAATAAAGAACTCGAGCAGTACGATCCGACATTATTAGAGCGCCCAATGATTATCGTTGCTAATAAAATGGATTTACCAGAAGCGGAAGAACAGCTTGCATTTTTTAAAGAGCAATTGGAAGAAGACTACCCAATCTTTCCGATCTCAACAGTTACAAAAGACGGAATTCGTGATCTATTATTTGCTGTAGCAAATAAACTGGACGAAATTCCGAAAAATTATAAACCAGTTGAAGAACATGAGGAACGAGTCGTGTATCGATTTGAAAAAGAAGAAAAAGCTTTCTCGATTACTCGTGACCCTGATGGTGCATATGTATTATATGGGGAGAAAATTGAGAAGTTATTTAAGATGACTGATTTTAGTCGTGATGAATCAGTTCAACGTTTCTCAAGACAACTTCGTGGAATGGGTGTAGATAATGCACTTAGAGAACGTGGGGCAAAAGACGGTGATACAGTTCGCCTACTTGATTATGAATTCGAGTTTATGGAATAATAGATACTATGCTCAGTAGCAAGACCATCCGTTGATAAAAAGGGGAATGAGGATGTCTGCGAAAAATGAAAAGTTCTATCTGGTAAGTGAAGATTTCTTACCGGATGGGATGAAGAAAACGCTGGAAGCGAAAAAATTATTGGAAAGTCATAAGGTGGATTCGATTCATGAGGCAACGCGCCAGGTCGGATTGTCGCGTAGTGTTTTTTATAAATATCGTGATGCTGTCTTTCCATTTCAACATATGGCCAAAGAGCAAATGATCACGCTGTTTTTTCATTTGGATGATCAAACAGGGGTATTATCTCTTCTTTTATCTGTTGTCGCACAAGCAGGTTGTAATATTTTAACGATTCACCAGACGATACCAATTCAAGGGAAAGCTAACGTAACGTTATCGTTAAATACAAATGGAATGACAACAGATATTGATCAGCTTTTATATGATTTAAAACAGATTGATTTTGTCAATCAGGTAGAAATATTAAGTTCAGGTGTTTCATAACATAGGGGGAGCAAGCTATATGAAGGAAACAATTGGCTATTTAGGTCCAAAAGGAACTTTCACAAAAATCGCTGTAGATTCGATGTTTAATGGAGAAGTAAAAAAAGGCTATAGTACCATTCCGGAATGTATTGATGCTGTTGTTAACGATGAAGTAACCTATGCTGTCTTACCTTTGGAAAATGCTATTGAAGGTACTGTTAATATAACATTGGACTACTTAATTCAAGCGGAAGATGTGAAAATTGTAAGTGAAGTAATAGTGCCGATTCGTCAGCATTTAATGGTACATCCAGATAATGTTGATAAATGGACAGAAATGGATGCTATTTATTCTCATTCTCATGCAATTGCACAATGTCACAGCTTTTTACGTAAAGAATTAGTAAAAGTATCAACACATTCGATGACGTCAACTGGAGCAGCTGCAGAATTTGTAAGTCAACACCCTGATCAAAATATTGCTGCGATTGCCAATCACTTAGCAGCAAAAGAATATGGCTTATCGATTGTGAAAAAAGACATCCATGATTTTGATAATAATCATACGAGATTTGTTGTCTTGCATAAAAACCAGACTGAATTAACTTCCAATAAATTAGAAGAAAAAGGGTTCAAAACAACGGTAACAGTCACATTACCTTCCGATCAGCCTGGTGCACTACATCAAGTATTGTCTGCTTTTGCATGGCGCAATCTCAACTTATCGAAAATTGAATCACGTCCGATGAAAACAGGACTTGGTAATTATTATTTCTTAATCGACATTGAACAAAAAATCGATGAAGTTCTGATCCCAAATGCTATCACAGAAATGGAATCGTTAGGTTGTAAAGTATCAATATTAGGGAGCTATCCGTATTATTTACACAGTGGAAATGGCGTAACGCTTGCGGTATAATCGCAAGCGTTTTTTTTTGCACTTAAAATATAAACTCGAATGAAGGTGTATATGGATTTGTTTTCTTTCATTTTGATTACGGATTTTTTGCGACTTTCAAGTCTGCGTCAATAATAAAAATCAGCTGAATCGTCCAATAAATGAAAAGAGCGGACAATCCTAGTTTATGGAATTATCCGCGAATCCGCCTTGCAAATATAGCTATTGTTCCACAATAAATCCTTTCTCTTTTAATGCTTCATATGCCTGATTTAATTTCCATTCTTCATTAGCAACGATCGTGTGATTATGAATGCCGTCGGTTAATTCGAGTAAATATGGAGCGTTTTTTTCTTCGATTTTTTTCACAAACTGATCGACATCAGCACGACTACTTACCATCACAGAGGCTTTAAGATCACCGTAAATAGGGTGTTCGATAATGACGTCTTCTACGGTCGCACCGTAATCTACTATCGTGTATAACTCTTCTTTTGTTTCCTTACCTTCATGTTTGCAGGCAATGACACGTCGAAAATCTGTATGCTTATTTTCTGCTTTCATATATAAGTAGCCATTACTTGTAGCGATAATCGGATAATTTTGCGCCTTTAATAAGGAAATATCCTGTACGATAGCTTGTCTACTCACTTTTGCTTTCTCAGCTAGCTCTGTTCCGGTTAGTGGTGTTTTACTTTCCTTTAACCAGATCAGAAGACTATCGCGTCGGGCTTTACCAGTTAACTTTTTCGTCATAGCCTCGCCTCTCCTCCTTGATACGCTTAAATATTGCATTGGATACTTTCACGATTTCCTGAATATTTTTTTCTGTTGTTTGATGGCTAAAAGAAAAACGTACAAATCTTTTACCCTCTTCAAGATTAGTAATAAAAGGCTGAATCGACTTTGGCACTTCACTTGCTCCAATACTGCATGCACTTCCTGTCGAGATAGCAATTCCATGTCGATTATATTCTAGCATGACATAATCACCTTGTACAAAATCACTGACACAACCAACAATACTAGGACATTGATTTGCGGTAACGATAGGTTGCAATGGGATACTGTCACATTTCAATTTCTGAATAAAAAGATTTCGCAGGTATTGTAAATGAGTTTGATTCTTGGCAAGATCGGCTACTGTTTCCGTGGCTGCCGCAGAAAATGCAGCTATTCCAGGTACATTAATTGTTCCTGGCCTAATACCATACTCATGATTGGTTGAAACTGGATGGGATGTTAATGCTAGATTTTTAGAAAAATATATCGCTCCGACACCTTTTGGTCCAAATACTTTATGACTTGAAATGGAAATAGAGTCTACAAAAGGAATAAGGTGTTCTATATTTATTTTACCAAATGATTGAACCATATCGCTATGAAAAGCTATGTTGCGATCTTGTAATAATTCGCCTATTTCCTTTATCGGCTGGATAACCCCCGTTTCACTATTAACATGTTGAATAGATACTAGGCATGTGTTGGGCTGGATAGATTTCTCCAGATCAGAAAGACTAATTTGTCCACTTTGGTTTACTGTTAAAAAAGTTACTTCTATATCAGGTTGACTAGCTAACTCCTTCATGTAATAGTATAGTGAACTATGCTCCACTTCTGTTGTAATGACGTGCTTTTTCCCTTGTAGTCTACTAGCTCTCAATAATGTATCAACAGCTAGCAGATTGCTTTCAGTTCCTCCGCTTGTGAATACAATCTGTCTTGCTTCTGTATTTAGAAGTTTCGCAATCATACTTCTCGAACTCTCTAGTATATCTTTTGCTTTCCCACCTGTATCATGCAAGCTGCTGGCATTTCCGAAATAATCCCGTGCCACTTCCTGATAAACATCCAATGCAAGTTCGGAAATGGGAGATGTAGCGGCGTAATCACAATAGATCATTTAATCGTCCTTTCATAAAAAAATACTTGTCATATCATTCATTATATGTAAAGATATCTGTAAAGACAACTGTAAAGTGTGGTGTTTAATTTTGCAACGACAAAAAATTGTCATTGTTGGCTCTGGACTTGCTGCATATGTATTGGCAAGTAAATTATGGCAGCATGCGGACGTCACCATTATTACTAAAAATACAACAAAGCATAGTAACTCTATTCGTGCACAGGGAGGGGTAGCTGCTGCCATTTCTGCAAAGGATCAATGGCAATTACACCTAGAAGATACCTTGAAAGCAGGTATGTATCATAATCATCAAATTGCTGTCAAAACCTTAGTAAAAGAGGGGAAGGAGGTAGTTGAAAACCTTCTTCAACAAGGGTTTCCAGCTGACCGAGATCAGCAAGGTAACATTTTATTTGGTCGTGAAGGGGCGCACAGTCAGCGAAGGATTATTCACGCAGGTGGAGATCAAACCGGAAAATATTTAATTAATTTTTATCAGAAGTTTCTGCAAGGGAAAATAGCAATTAAAGAAGGTCAACTTGCTGTAGATTGTATTGTTGAAAGAGGAGAATGCAAAGGAATCACTACTATTGACCAACACGACCAATATCACACCATTATTGCGGATCATACTGTATTGGCTACAGGAGGCTTTGCTGCACTTTATGATACAACATCAAATGACCCTAGTACTACCGGTGACGGTATAGCACTCGCATATCGTGCTGGTGCAAATGTAACCGATCTGGAATTTGTCCAATTTCACCCGACAATGCTGGCAATAAAGACACAACACAACGACCTGATTTCAGAAGCAGTTCGCGGAGAAGGTGCAAGTTTAGTTGACCAGGATTACCGGGCAATTATGAAAGGAATTCATCCGTTGGAAAATCTGGCACCTCGGGATATTGTAGCTCGAGCGATTATGGAAGAAATAACGAAAGGTAACCATATATTTTTGGATATTCGGAAAATCAAAAACTTCCAAACAAAATTCCCTTTTATTAATTCAGTATGTGAAATGAATAACATAGATTTGCATAGAGGAATGATTCCAGTAAAGCCAGGTGCTCACTTTACTATGGGCGGGGTAGAAACGGATCTACTTGGAAGGACTAATGTCTCAAGATTGTATGCGATTGGGGAAGTGGCTTGTACGCATGTTCACGGTGCAAACCGGCTGGCAAGTAATTCATTGTTAGAAGCAATGGTGTTTGCAACAAGATTAGCAAACTATTTACAATCTCAACCATTGTTGTCATCCACTAAAATTCAGAAAGTTCAACAATTACAGTTTACAAGCCAAGATCCTGACTTGGATCAATTACGTACAAGAATGACCGTGAATGTGGGGATTAATCGAGATGAAACCAGATTTAAAAATATGCTGGAATGGTTAGATAAATTTACAATTATCGAAGAAAACTGTCTAAGCGTCTTTGGTTTATCACGAAAGCAAGTCCAAATGCAGCATCATCTACTTGTTGCACGACTCGTTACCAAAGCAGCGAGGCAACGAACAGAGAGCAGAGGTGCTCATCATCGTGTTGATTATCCCTATCAAAGTGAACAATGGAAGAATAAAAGTATTACCTTTCAATTAACAAAACAAGGAGTAAGTGTATGAATCGATTACAATTAAGGCAACAATTAAGCGATTTTTTTCAGGAAGATATTGGGAACGGAGATGTCACAAGTGATCGTATTTTTGATCAACCATATCCCAGTGGAAGAGGAGAATTCATAGCAAAACAGGATGGTATTTTTTCAGGAGAGGTCGTGTTGGAAGAGGGGTATCGACTCTTTGATGAAGCGATAAAACTGGAATTGCTCAAAAATGATGGTCAAGAAGTGAATAGTGGAGACATCATTGCACGGGTAAGTGGTCCCTATCCAATATTGTTAACGTCTGAGCGGGTTATCTTAAACCTGCTGCAAAGGTTAAGTGGTATTGCGACAGTCACAGCTCAAGCAGTAAGTAATCTAGCCAATGAACAAATTAAAGTGACAGATACCCGTAAAACGACACCAGGATTACGAATGCTAGAAAAATATGCAGTACGATGTGGGGGAGGAATGAATCACCGTTTTGGACTTGATGATGCGGTGATGCTAAAGGACAATCATATCGCTGCAGTGGGCTCGATTACAGAAGCCGTAAATAAAGTAAGAGCATCTATAGGGCATATGGTTAAGGTCGAGGTTGAAATTGAAAACAAGCAACAGCTACAAGAAGCGATCACAGCAGGTGCTGATGTCATTATGTTTGACAACATGTCACCGAAAGAAATAAAAGAACAGATCGATTTGGTACCAAGTCATATTAAGACGGAAGCATCTGGAAATATCACAGTTGAAAATATTCATCTTTTTCAGGATAGCAAAGTTGACATGATCTCACTTGGGTTTATTACCCATTCAGCACAGGCATTAGATATCAGTTTTAACATAACGGGGGGAGCAAAATGAATGTAGCAACACTTTTTACTACGCATCAGCAGTTACCAGAAAAGTATCAACATATGAGTAGCGAAGAGATGCTCGAACGAATAAAAACGATCAAAAAACAGATGGGAGCAGATTTATTTATCCCAGGGCATCATTATCAAAAAGATGAAGTAATCCAGTTTGCCGATACAAGTGGAGATTCTTTGCAACTTGCTCAGGTTTCAGCAAAGCAAAAAGCGAAATATATAGTTTTTTGTGGCGTTCATTTCATGGCGGAAACTGCTGATATTTTAACAAATGATGATCAAAAGGTAATTTTGCCGGATATGCGCGCAGGTTGTTCAATGGCGGATATGGCCGATGATAAACAGACAGAAGAGGCGTGGGAGCAACTAACTGGCATGTTTGGAGATACTATTCTGCCTTTAACATATGTCAATTCTACCGCTGCAATCAAAGCATTTGTAGGACAGCATGGTGGAGCTACGGTAACCTCATCCAATGCAAAACAAATGGTACGATGGGCATTTGAGCAAAAACAGCGTCTGTTATTTTTACCTGATCAGCATTTAGGTCGGAATACTGCAGTAGAATTAGGCATACCATTAGATAAGATGGCTGTTTGGGATCCGATCGCAAGAAAATTGGAGTTTGATGGAGATTCTGAGGAACAAATACGTGTTATTTTATGGAAAGGACATTGCTCCGTACATGAGAATTTCACTATTAAAAATATCGAGCAAGTCCGTAAAAATCATCCTGATATGAATATTATTGTCCATCCGGAATGCAAGTATGAAGTTGTTCAACAAGCAGATCTTGCCGGTTCTACGAAATATATTATCGAAACAATCGAGCGAGCACCAGCAGGAACTAAGTGGGCAATCGGTACGGAAATGAATTTAGTCAATCGCTTAATTAACAATCATCAAAATAAAAAAATTATTTCACTAAACCCATTTATGTGCCCATGCTTAACTATGAATCGTATTGATCTGCCACATTTAACATGGGCATTAGAAGAAGTTAGCGAAGGAAGGAACACCAATCAAATCAGTGTACCAAGTGCAATAGCCCAAAATGCCAAACAAGCGCTAAACCGCATGCTTCACAGTACAAGATAACCAGTTTTTATAAACTAGGACAAAGAAAAAATTGAATCATGAAAGTATAACTATTTACTTGTTTTGAGCGAAGGATATTTAGATAAAAAAATATATCCTTCTTTTTTTATTCAACATTTTGGGCATTTTGCATATGTTGTTAAAGAAGATGGATTAGACCGAGATAAATGCCCTTCCATACTTATCAAGAAGAAAGGAGAAATTGCATTGAAAATTCATATTGTGCAAAAAGATGAAACACTTTGGAAAATTGCGCAAAAATATGGTGTTAACCTAGATGACGTGATTGCAGCAAATCCACAGATTTCAAATCCTGAGATGATTATGCCAGGAATGAAGATAAAGATACCTACTACTTCTGGTAGTAAACAACAACCTGCCCCATCTAACAAAAAACAGCAAGTTCAACCTGGTGTGACAGATAAAAAAGACAAACAGGAGGTAACACCACAACCACAAACACCAAATCAGATTTTACCTGCTATCGAAGAAGACGAAGACAAAAAATGGGCGCCGTTAAAAAAAGAAATGCCATCATTACCAATTCATTTTAATAAGCAACCACCTCAACCTGCACCATCTCAAGCATCACAAGATTTAAAATGGACACAATTAACTAATAACTTTGAAACACATATTCATCCAACACAAATGCCAGATGAGGACGAAGTAGCTGGAGTAGAGGATCACATGAAACCGGAACACAAACCGATGGCACCACAACACCATCATCCGCAACCATTGCCAATGCATGCACCATGTTATTCACAAGATGGAATACCTTACGGATATGGACACGCAGGACACCCAGGACAACATGGAAACATGCCACAATATCCGTTTCCAGAAGGTTTTCAACCACAGGTGATGGGGGAACAATCCGAACCGAAACAATCTGGTCATGCCCCTCAGCACCATCAAGGATGGTATCAAGCTCAAATGCCGTCTGCGAATGAATATCAGGGGCAACAAATGCCATGGGGACCACCACAAATGCCGCAAAATCAAATGATGCCACAACAAATGCCAATGCAACAACAACCAAATATGCCAGTACCAATGCCAGGAGAACCAATGATCCCACAGCCTGGTGCACCAAACTATCCATTAATGCCAATGCCATATGGAATGCAGGGACCACAACAAATGCCAAATCAACCATATGGTCAACAAGGAGCTCCTTATGGTCAACACAATAAAAATGACTGTGGTTGCGGTGGGCACAGAGAATAATAATAGAAAAAGACGATTCGAAAATGAGTCGTCTTTTTCTGTTTGATTGAAAGAACTATATAGCTTCAATATTTTCAATTTCTACTAGTTGTGATAAAGTAAGTAATGGAGACTTAGATAGATTATGAGAGGTGAGAAAGCATGGCAGGACATTCTAAGTGGAAGAATATCCAAAGAAGAAAAAATGCACAAGATGCTAAACGTGGTAAAATTTTCATGAAACATGCTAAAGATATTTATATTGCTGCTAAACAAGGCGGCGGAGATCCGGAAATGAATGCAGGTTTACGCCTTGCAGTAGAAAAAGCAAAATCTGACAACATGCCGAATGAAAATATTGATCGAGCTATTAAAAAAGCAACGGGTGACTTAGACGGTGCTAATTATGAAGAATTAACCTATGAAGGGTACGGTCCTGGTGGAACCGCTGTAATGGTTGAAGTATTAACAGATAATAAAAACCGGACGGCTTCTGACATAAGACATGCATTTAGTAAAAATGGAGGTAACCTTGGTGAGAACGGCTGTGTTGCATTTATGTTTGACCGTAAAGGATATCTGGTAATTGATCAAAGTCAAACGGATGCAGATGAAGATACGATGATGTTAGAAGCAATCGAAGCTGGTGCAGAAGAGATGGAAACAGTTGACGGTGCTTATGAAATCTATACCGATCCCGAGGATTTCCAAGATGTAAAATCTACTTTAGAAGAAAGTGGATTTGTATTTGAAACAGCGGAAATTACCATGAATCCTCAAACACTTTCAGAAGTGGATGATAGCGCAGGAAATAAAATGGTCAAACTCGTCCAAATGCTCGAAGACATGGAAGATGTCCAAGAAGTTTACCACAACATGGACGCAAACGAAGAAATTATGGAACAAATATAAATAGTATTAAAGGCTGCCCCAAAATTCGGAGGTAGCCTTTTTTATAAGGTAGGAAAGCATATAAACGTGGTATCACAGCATTTTGTTATCCTATCCCGTTTAAAATGAGTCATCAATAAAGAGATAGTTGACTAGTGATGCTGTTGATGATGAAAGTTATGGTGTGCAAGGAAGTCGGAGTGGTGGTCAAACGGTTGATATATTTCAAAATGGCCACTAATAGCATCGGTTTTTCTTACAAGACAAGGTTAAAAGAATTTCTTCCAATCTAGAGCTTTCGTTAGAGACCACTTATTCTTTTTTTTATATAATGTGGTTATATTTTCTGAAATTGGACACCCTAATAATAACAAAGCTTGATTGGAGGGTCTTTATGGGCAAAGTATGGTTTCTATTAAATTGTGTCGTCGTTTTAATTATTGGGATTATTAGTATTCAATCATTCTTTCAACAAGAAGAGGCAAAGAATCAAGATAAACAAGAAAAGCAAGAAGAAGTAATGGTCATGTCACAAGACCCACTAACAATTGAACTAACATTAGAGAAACAATATATAGATGGCAATATCGAGACAGAGCATGTCGAAGAAACAATTGCTTCCATGGAAGATTTTTGGGCAGAGTACCAAGAATGGCAAGTGATGGAGCAGGAGGAAGGTTTTATTCGTTTCCGAAAAGAAGTCGATGATATTTCACCATACTTGAAAGCAAATGGGTACTTTGGTCTTAAAGAAGGACAATTGACAATCTTTGAAGGTGTTCCTGTTCATGAGTCAGCTGTACAATCCTTTTATCAAATTGATACCAAAGAATTGGAAACGCACTTGCATGAAAAATTAAAAGAGGGTATCAAAATAAATACGAAGCAAGATTATTTAGAAGTTTTAGAAACATATAGATCCTATCAAGATGTAGAAGCAGTAAATAGTTGAACGATGAGTAGTCATCGTTCAACTTTTTTAATAGCTTGGAAATTGTAAAATTTAGGATTGTTGATAACTTATGACTTTAGATGAAAGTCATCATCGGTTCGTAACCTCATTGTGATTCCTTTTTCTCAGTCCGATCGGGTCCAGTCGCTCTTGTTTTAGACGAGCGCTCTGCGCTTTTGTTCTTTATAAGTTGCAAAAATACCAATCATTGCTAAAAATGTCATTGTTGCCATCAATTGATACATCACTTGAGAACCAAAATTGTCGAGGATAGCTCCTCCGGTTGTCCCGCCGACAGCACCACCTAAACCGAAACATGTCGACATTAACAATGCTTGCCCCGTACTGCGTAATTGGTTAGGCACAAAGCTAACAGCAGTTTGTAACGCTACAAGCCAGAATAAGCCAAATGTGAGTCCTTGTGAGATTTGAAAAAACACTATCCATTCAGCAGATTGAATAAAAGCATATAATAACCAACGAATTGTAAAAAGCATGGCAACAATTCCAAGTAAAAATAAATGGTGAAATTGTAGTATTTTCTGTGTTAAAAAATAAAAGACTGGAACTTCACTAAAAGCTGCAAGTGCCCAGGCAGCCCCAACTAAAAAAGTAGTAGCACCTAAATCTTCTAAGTGAAGAACTAGCATTGTATCATTCATCCGGTGTGGAATCATAACAAGAAAACACAGAAAAAGAAAAAGCAGGAACCCTTTATTCGTTAATACTTCTTTCACACCTTGTAAGGAGACAGGATCTGCCGAATGATTATTATCTTTTAAAAATATCGTTAATGAAATTAAAAGCAGAATCAGAATCCAAAACAAAATATAAATATTGCGAATCCCGATAAATCCTAGGATTGGACCAGAAACTACTGCAGTGAACGCAAATCCGATAGATCCCCAAAGTCGAATTTTACCGTATTGATCACGTTTTTTCGAACCTAAGCTTTTTATGGCCATGCTATCAAGTAATGGGCCTGCAGGTGACATAACAAAGTGAAAGGCAACAAAAGAAATAAAAACAATAAGAAATGAAGTGCTGAAAAAGATACTGAAACTAATTGCGATGACTGCAAAATATAAAAATAAAAGTAATCCTTTAATCGTCTTATACTTATCACTTATGTACCCGAAAAATGGTTGTGCCACAATACTCACCATGGGGGCGATTCCTAAAATAGTTCCAATTTCAACAGAAGAAAAACCTCTAAAACTCAAAAATAATGGTAAAAAAGGTAGTATAAGACCTTTGTGACTGGCGTTAAACAGAGTTAACGCTTTCAAAAATCGTATTTGACGTTTGTTTGACATGGAAGCTCATCCTTTTTTTATAAAGTCATTCTATTACTTTATCATAATTAAATAATCGCTTTCATTTATTTTGCTCTCACTTACCTTGATAAACGACTTAAGATAAGCTAAGATTAATACGAACGTATGATTGTGAGTGACAAATAGAAATTGGATCAAAGAGGAGTTCATGATATGATTGCATATATAAACGGGGAAGTAGCAGAAATAACGGATCAAGCCGTTATTTTAGAAACAAATGGTCTTGGATATGAAGTGATTTGTCCGAACCCCTACCGTTTCCAAGCGCAAGTGGGGCAAAAACAAAAAATCTATACATACCATCATGTAAGAGAGGATGCACAAATTTTATTTGGCTTTCAAAACCAAGATGAAAAAGCCTTGTTTGCACAAATTCTTAATGTCTCAGGTATTGGACCAAAAGGAGCGTTAGCAGTACTTGCAACAACGTCTGTAAAAGATTTCGTTGTTGCGATCGAACAAGAGGATGAAAAGTTTTTAACAAGTTTTCCAGGAGTCGGTAAAAAAACAGCTCGTCAAATGATATTAGATCTAAAAGGAAAACTGCCTTTTGATTATCAAGCTGAAAATATGATGCAACAGGATGAAGGGTCTTCAGGAAATAATCAGGCATTAACAGAAGCGATTGAGGCATTAAAAGCGCTTGGTTATTCTGAAAAAGAAATTAATCACATAAAACCGATGTTATCGAAAGAACAAAGTGATACAGCGGATACATATATACGAAAAGGTTTAGCGTTATTGATGAAATAAAGAGAAAGGAGCTTCAAAATGGAAGACCGGATCATTTCAGGCGAAATACAAGAAGAAGAAGTAACTGAAGAGCTCAGTCTCCGCCCACAATTCTTAAAGCAATATATTGGGCAGCATAAAGCGAAAGAAAATCTGTCGATATTTATCGAAGCAGCTAAAATGCGAAATGAAGCCTTAGATCATGTCTTATTATATGGACCACCTGGACTTGGTAAAACAACGATGGCTCAGATCATTGCGAATGAAATGGGTGTACAATTTAAGCAGACGTCAGGGCCAGCAATAGAGCGATCAGGTGACTTGGCAGCGATTTTGTCTTCATTGGAGGTAGGAGATGTTTTATTTATTGATGAAATTCATCGCTTACCGAGAGCAGTGGAAGAGATATTATATCCGGCAATGGAAGACTTTTGTTTAGATATTGTGATCGGACAGGGGCCAAGTGCTCGTTCTGTCCAATTAGATTTACCACCTTTTACTTTAGTAGGAGCAACTACACGTGCCGGATTATTATCAGCACCATTACGTGACCGTTTTGGTGTTTTATCACGTCTGGAATTTTATGAAGTAGTTGATCTTTGTGCAATTGTGGAACGAACAGCTGATATTTTCCAAGTAGAAATTGATAAAGCAGCAGCATTGGAAGTGGCTAGAAGGGCACGTGGTACTCCACGTATTGCTAATCGTTTATTAAAAAGAGTTCGCGATATTTCTCAAGTTAAAGGGGAAGCTAGTATATCAATAGAGACAACGCAAAAAGCACTGCAAATGTTACAAGTTGATCAAGAGGGACTTGACCACATTGATCATAAGCTTCTGCTAGCCATGATGGATGGCTTTAAAGGAGGACCGGTCGGATTAGATACGATCGCGGCATCCATTGGCGAAGAGTCACAAACAATTGAAGATGTCTATGAACCATACTTATTACAAGAAGGTTTTATTCAGCGTACACCAAGAGGAAGACTAGTGACACCAAAAGCTTATGCACATTTTGAACGGGAGGTGCCTGAAGCTTGACGGAGTTTGGCAAAATCTTTATTGTAATAGGAGTCGTCTTGATTATTGTTGGTCTGTTATGGGGCTATATCGGAAAATTGCCAGGTGATATCAGCTTTAAAAAAGGAAATTTTTCTTTCCATTTCCCGATTATGACCTCGATTGTGATCAGTATTATTTTGACTTTGATTTTTGCTATCATTGGACGTTTCAAATAAAAGGAGAAGAAAGATGGAAATAGAAGATTTTGACTTTGAATTACCAGAAGAATTAATAGCTCAGACTCCACTAGAGGAGCGGGCGAGTTCCAGGTTAATGGTATTAAACCGGGAAAATCGCTCGATTACCCATCATCATTTTTATGATATATTGGATTTTTTAAAAACGGGTGATTGTTTAGTATTAAATAATACGAAAGTTTTACCGGCAAGGCTTTATGGGGTAAAAGAAGAGACAGGTGCAAAAGTAGAAGTCTTATTATTAACCCAACTGGAAGCTGATGATTGGGAAGTGTTGGTTAAGCCTGCCAAGAAGGTGAAAGAAGGTACTAAAATCAGCTTTGGTGAAGGAAAGCTTACGGCTACATGTGTCAGTACCAAAGAACATGGAGGACGTGTCCTGCGCTTTCACTATGACGGTATCTTTTATGAAGTATTGGATGATTTAGGTGAGATGCCACTCCCGCCATATATTAAAGAACAATTAGATGAACGTGATCGGTATCAGACCGTTTACGCCGAAGAAAAAGGGTCTGCAGCTGCCCCTACGGCAGGGCTCCATTTCACAGAAGAGTTATTGCAACAAATTAGAGACAAAGGTGTAGAAATTGCTTTTATTACCTTACATGTCGGTTTGGGGACATTTCGTCCAGTAAGTGTAGATAATATCGAGGAACATGAAATGCATGCGGAATTTTACCAAATGACACGAGAGACAGCTAATCAATTAAACGCAGTTAAAGCAAGAGGAGACAGAATTATCTCCGTTGGTACTACCTCAACTCGAACATTAGAGACGATTGCTCGGGATACAGGAGGGAAGTTTGAAGAGCGAAATGGCTGGACAGATATTTTTATTTATCCTCCATACCAATTTAAAGCGATTGATGGCTTGATCACCAACTTCCACTTACCGAAATCAACTTTAATAATGTTAGTAAGTGCTTTAGCTGACCGGGATTTTATATTAGATGCTTACAACAAAGCAGTAGCTGAACGTTACCGATTCTTCAGTTTTGGTGACGCTATGCTAATTACGTAAGGAAAGGAAACGACTATGACTGCTATAAGATATGAACATATCAAAACGTGTAAACAAACAGGAGCAAGACTTGGAAAGGTTCATACACCACATGGCTCATTTGATACACCAGCTTTTATGCCTGTTGGAACATTGGCGACTGTTAAAACAATGAGTCCAGAGGAGTTAAAAGAGATGGGGGCGAATATCATTCTGTCCAACACCTATCACTTATGGTTACGACCTGGAGAAGATATTATCAAAGAAGCTGGTGGTTTGCATGAATTTATGAATTGGGATGGTGCGATTCTCACTGATTCGGGCGGTTTTCAAGTCTTTAGTTTAAGTGACTTACGTAAAATTGAAGAAGAGGGAGTTCACTTCAGAAATCATATAAGCGGTGAGAAACTTTTCTTATCACCAGAAAAAGCAATGAATATTCAAAATGACTTAGGTTCGGATATAATGATGGCTTTTGATGAATGTCCGCCTTTCCCAGCAGAGCATGATTATATGAAAAAGTCTGTAGAACGAACTAGCCGTTGGGCAGAACGTTGTCTAGAAGCACATGCAAGAAAAAATGTTCAAGGATTATTTGGTATTGTTCAGGGCGGTGAGTATGAAGATTTGCGTCGTCTAAGTGCCCAAGACTTAACTTCATTGGATTTTCCAGGATATGCGATCGGCGGTTTATCAGTAGGTGAACCGAAAGATGTGATGAATCGTGTGCTAGAATTCACAACACCTCTTTTACCGTCAGACAAGCCTCGTTATTTGATGGGAGTAGGTTCTCCAGATTCATTGATTGATGGTGCAATTCGCGGTGTTGATATGTTTGATTGTGTGTTACCGACTAGAATTGCGCGTAATGGAACATGTATGACATCTGAAGGTCGGTTGGTCGTTCGAAATGCAAAATTTGCTAGAGATTTTTCACCTTTAGATCCTAATTGTGATTGTCATGTATGCAAAAATTATAGCAGAGCTTACATTCGACACCTTGTCAAATCAAGTGAAACATTCGGTTTTAGACTTACTACTTATCATAATCTATATTTTCTGTTAAAATTAATGGAGCAAGTTCGTGAAGCGATTAAGCAAGACCGACTTGGTGATTTTAAAGAGGAATTCTTTGAACAATATGGTTTTAATAAACCGAATGCAAAGAACTTCTAAGAAAGGGGGCGAAATGAGTGGAAATTTTAGCAACTTTTGGACCACTGATTTTGATGGTTGTGATTTTTTATTTCTTATTGATAAGACCACAACAAAAAAAACAAAAGCAAGTCCGTCAAATGCAACAAGAATTGAAAAAGGGAGATAAAATTGTTACGATTGGCGGAATGCACGCGAGTGTACATGCATTAGATGAAGATCAGATCGTACTTCTAGCTGGTGATGGAACGAAACTTACATACGATCGTTCGGCAGTAAGAGAAGTAGTAGAACAAAGCTAATAACGGAAAAATACCATGACAATATATATTGTCATGGTATTTTTTATAATGTAAGGAAAGTATATAACCATTGGTAGACCATTTATAAGCAAGTAAGGTATGAAAAGATTGATTCAAAGCATGTCAATTAAAAAAGCAAGAATAGATAGGCAGATGAAGTAGGATGTGTACTTCTCATGGATGTCATTTTGAAAGATAGCTTCTGTAAGCCGGATCGGTTGTAAAGCCTATTATTTCTTTACAAAGGATCACGTTGATTCATCGTTATACATTTATTACGTATCATTAAAAGGACAGGGCGGGCTTTCCCGGTTTTCTTATAAGAATCAACAAAAGATGTAGAAAATCTATTGTGCTCATCTGATATTAGAACGGGAGGAAGCTATTTCAAATTTACATTAGTTTAAAGTTTTATCTAATCCGAATCAAGCATTATGAAAAAAGTGTTCTAGGCTGATTCTTCTTCACCTGAAGATAAATTCACACCGATAATTGCACCGATTACCCCAAGCAATAAGTATGCAATATGATTCACCAGTTCAACCACCGAGAAGCCCAAATGTAATCCAAGGAAACGATAACTAAATACTACAAATGTAAATAATAAACTTGTAATAGCTCCTACAAGAATCCCCTTATTCTTTGCTTTTAATCCTGCAATTAACCCTCCTGTAAATAGTGCAATAAAACTGATAAATAACGTGGCCACCTCAAGCGTAGATTCTCCTAAAGAAGTGAACCGTAACAAAAGCGTAAGGATAATACTGGCAAGTAACATGACCGCTAAAATTCCGATCCAACCATACAACACACTAACAACTGTTTTCATCGATAGCACCCCCTTATTTTAAAAACTCCTCTTTAATTATGTATGCATGTCCTTCAAAAATAGAAGAGTTCCTTTTTTGAATAGTTCCACAAAATTAGAATATAGATGATAATATAACTTGTCTTACTTTGAAGAAAAGAGAGGAGACGATCCATGTCCGTAACCATCGCAGTTGCTGTTTTTATTATTAGTTATATATTTATAATGTCTGAAAAAATAAATCGAGCGTTAGTGGCGTTGGCTGGTGGAGTATTGTTGTTATTAACAGGGGTTTATGGTTGGGAGGATGCTGTAACATCCTATATTGATTGGGATACAGTGGCATTATTATTTGCAATGATGGTATTAGTAGCGATAACGAAAAAAACTGGTGTTTTCAGTTATATTGCAATATGGTTAGCGAAAATAGTAAAGGGCCAGCCTGTTCCATTGATGGTTGGAATAGGATTTTTAACAGCTACAGGGTCGGCATTACTCGATAATGTAACAACTGTGCTATTGTTTGTACCGGTTATTTTAACATTGACAAATTTACTACAGTTGCCGTCATTACCGTATCTAATAACGATTATTTTAACAGCAAATATAGGAGGAACAGCAACATTAATAGGTGATCCACCGAATATTATGATTGGCCAGGCAGTTCCTCATTTAACCTTTATTTCTTTTTTACAGCACACGGCACCTATTGCTGCATTATTATTCGTTTTAGTTATGATCATCCTCAGTTTTCTATTTCGAAAACAATTGAAAAAAATAGATGACCATAGAATACAAGAGCTAATGAAAATGGAAGAATCGAGTTATTTAGTGAAATCCCCATTACTATATCAGTCATTATCCATATTAATACTGACAATTGTAGGTTTTTTGCTCCACCCTGTTTTTCATATTGATTTAACGATTATTGCATTATGTGGTGCAATTCTTCTGTTGATTATCAGCGAAAAAGAGGTTGAAGCCGAAACCGTATTTCAACAAGTCGAGTGGGTCACATTATTTTTCTTTATTGGTCTATTTATGCTCGTTGGAGGGTTGGAAGAGGTAGGGGTGATTGATGAGCTAGCGAGATCGATCATGATGTTAACAGAAGGTGATATGACTTATACAGCATTGTTACTTTTATGGGTTTCGGGAATTTTTTCAGGCATCGTCGATAATATTCCTTTCGTTGCTGCGATGATTCCGGTAATTAAAGAGTTTGAAACATATGGAATGGCCAATTTAGATCCATTATGGTGGTCATTGGCATTAGGAGCTTGTTTAGGAGGTAATGGTACATTGATTGGTGCTTCCGCCAATGTTGTGGTAGCAGGTCTTGCCGATGCACAGAATAAGCCAATTGGTTTTGTGAAATTTATGTTATATGGGATTCCAGTTGTAATCTTGTCATTAATTATTACAACAATTTATATTTACTTTCGCTATTTGCTACCCTTTCAACAACCTTTGTAAGTATATTACAAATAGCATTGGGAAAGCTAGCCATATCGCTTGTGAAGGGTGTGGCTGGCTTGTCAATGGAAGAAATTTTCACATTAATTTTCCGAACGTTACTTTACTATTTAAGTGTCATTCTCATCTTCCGCTTAATGGGGAAGAGAGAAGTAGGTGAATTGAGTCTTTTGGATATAGTAGTCTTTATTATGATCGCTGAAATTGCAGTTCTGACTATAGAAGACCTTGAATTATTCTTTGGTTATGGTTTAATTCCGATGGTTATTTTACTGATCATCCAGCGTTTAACGGCATGGTTATCATTAAAAAGTCCAATATTTCGGAAATGGTTTGAAGGTAAACCAACCATCATTATCTCAGAAGGGAAAATTGATGAGTATGCCATGAAGAAAAATCGATTCAATTTTGACGATTTAATGCAACAACTTCGAGAGAATGGCACCGAAAGTATAAAAGATGTTTCATACGCTATCCTAGAGCCGTCAGGTAAGCTTTCGATCATTGAAAAGAATGATTTTGCCAATATTCGAAACAAGATAAATGGACTCGTTTTACCATTAATTGTAGATGGTAGAATACAAGAAAAAGCGTTGCAGCAATTAGGGGAAAGCGAGAAATGGTTATATGAACAACTGGAAAAAAGAGATTATCACGACATCAAGCAAATTTCCTTCTGTTCAATTGATGTTAATGATGAATGGTATATTGATAAAAAGAATGAAAAAAAATGAGGTTAAGACAAAAGTGATTTGACAAAAATATAATCCGAACGATTTAATTCTACTGTCTACTTGTCAGAGGCAGTTCTGAATTGATATCGTTCGGATTTTTCCATTGCGTAATAGGAAGATAGTGCCCAGTAACTCTGGTACCAATTTTGAAATGGTTGGAACTGCTAAACCTCCGCTCCGGCTGCCAGCTTCCCTTTCCGTGGGGTTTTATCTTCAGCTAACTTTTCCAAGCAAAGACCGCTCGGAAAAGTGGATCTTCAGAGAAAACAATCCCACAGGAGTGAAAGCGGTCGCCTCCGCTATAATACGGTTCTACAATGGTTATGACAGTTAGCTTTTTGGACTTACGAAAAGACTAGTATATATGAATCAAGAAATTTGAATTGAAATTTTACTACTTTTACCCATTGTAGAATCTTTTTAGCGCAGGCGCCCACTTCGACTCCAGAGGGATCAGTGTGAGCTGAAGATCCACTTTTGTAAAGTGAAGTTCTTTACAAAAGTTAGCCTGAAGCCACGCCCCTCGGAACGAAGTGGGCAAGCCGTAGCGGTTTTTATGCAGTGTATACATGTCAAAATGACCGCTTTAATCCAATAGTTACACATCATCACTTACTAGGCATAATCCTTCTTATGTTCACTATAATTTATTACATCGTCTTTGGAGTGGAAAGAATTGATTTGTCCCAGCCTCATTTTTTTCGTAATTGTTGCAATTCATCTTTACTAATAAATTGTAATCCGAAAAGAAATATGAGATAACTAACGAACAATAAGACTAAAATAATTAAAAAGTTGACCATTTCTGATGGTTGGAAGGAGAAAGTGTGGATTAATAATTCTCCCATCCAGAAGGTTAGTCCGATTAAAACAATCATTTTTACAATCATTTTAACAGGGATATAAAAGTGGATGGACCTATATAATGTAATTAAATGAAATATCGTACCAATTATCACACCAACACACATCGCAATTGCTGCACCGTAAATACCAACTTGTGGATTGGTAGCAAGGCTGATTAATATAATAAATTTTATCATGGTTGCACCGATATTATTCCACATCGCCTGCTTGGCTAAATCTAAAGCCTGTAAAGAAGCATTTAGCGGAAATTGAATATACATAAACAAAAAACATGGCGCCATAATTTTCAAAAAGAGACCAGCACTATTTGTGCCATACATATATTGCAAGATTGCATCAGCGAAGAGTGTTAGTAAGACAGTAGCGATAGCGCCTGAAGCAAACGAGAGCCGGATTGCCTGATGTATTCTGTAATGAATTAATTTTTTTTGTTTCTTGGCTTCTGCTTCACTAATGTTTGGTACTAGTGCAACAGCAAGCGAATGTGTGATAAAAGTAGGTAGAAATAACAATGGTAGCGCATATCCAGTAAGTGCGCCATATTGCTTGGTTGCCACTGTTGCTTGAAAACCCGCTAACGCTAAGCTTTGTGCAACTAATATAGGTTCCAGAAAGTTAGCAATAGAATTGACCATCCTGCTAGCTGTACTCGGGATAGCTATAGAAAACAATTGCTGTAGTGTTTCTTTTCCAGTTTTCATGTATTGATAAATATTTTTGCGGATTTTTATCCTTTTCTTTATTCGGAACATTTTCAGCATAAAGAGTAAGGAAACTGCTTCACCAATAATAACGGCTATCATTGCACCAGATGCAGCGAATTCAACACCGTATGGAACCAACCAGCTGACAAGCACTAATACAAAACCAATTCTAACTATTTGTTCTAGTACTTGGGCATAACTTTGCGGTTTCATGTTTTGTCGTCCTTGGAAATAACCACGAATTACCGACCCTACTGCGCTAATTGGAATAATGGGGATAATCGCCATCATTGGGTAAAAGACACGCTCATCTGTTAATAAATAATTCGAAATATAAGGAATTAGCAAGAACATCAGTACAGAGGATAGAATGCTCAGCGAAATAGTAATGGATAAAGATATGATTAAAATCTGTTTGATCTTGGCATGATCGTTTTTGGCATCCGCTTCGGCCACTCGTTTAGCAATGGCAATAGGTAGTCCGATTTGCGAGATGGTATACATTAAAAACAGGGTGGGCAAAGCCATATTGTATAAACCAATGCCTTCTTCGCCCATTAATCTTGCGACCACTATTCTATTTATAAAACCCAAAAATCTTGTAATCATTCCAGCTAAAATTAAAATAATCGTCCCTTGCAAAAAATTTTGTTTGGTCACTTTGCTCGACCTACCTTCTCAAATGGAAAATTTTCATATACAATGAAGTATATGCATGGTAAGAGGACAAGCATGACTAATTCAGGTAGATTTTTTGTACTATAAGAATGTATTAAATTATTATTGATTATAGTATAAGAAAAACGAAGGCTTTCGCTTATAGACTCGGCGACAAGCTAAATTTTTCTAATGACGGATGGAGGAAAAATTCATGACAGTTAATAAGCAAGTCTCGATATGGAAGCATGAATTAGAAGATGTGCTCGAAAGTAAGGTCAATGAATTTAAATTGCTGGATTATTCAAAAGCGACACCGGAAGATATTTGGAACTGCTTATCAGAAAAGGTGTGGAAAGGTGATCCAGAAAAAAAGCTTCATGAAGTAGTACAGGATATTTTCCATTTACAGCCGAACTTATTTATGACATATTTAACACAGCAATCATGGAGAGATAATAATTTACAGGAATCACTTGATGCATTATTAGGAAACGAAAATAAAGATTAGCATTTCTTTTGTTGCTTGTCTCATTATCGGTTCTTATAGTAATATAGTAGTGTTGTGAAAACTTAGGGAGGCTTTACATATGGTGAAAAGAGGAGGACTCGTTGCTTTTTTTCTAATTGTTTTAGTGTTAGGGGCAACGATTGGAACAACATATTCGGATATAGCAAATAAAATTAAATTAGGTCTGGACTTACAAGGTGGTTTCGAAGTCTTATATGAAGTAAAACCTTTAGATGGAGATCAGGAAGTAAACCGTGAAGTGCTAGAATCTACCGTTGCTGCCCTTGAAAGGCGAGTCAATGCAATTGGTATCAGTGAGCCGAATTTTAATATCGAAGAACCAGACCGCATTCGTGTCCAACTAGCAGGTGTAGAAGATCAGGATGAAGCAAGAGAAATGTTGGCAACTACAGCTGAATTGTCATTTCGAGATGTGAATGGGAAAAAATATTTAGATGGTTCCGATATTAAACAAGGTAGTGCCCAACAGGATTTTCATCCAGACACTAATCAACCAATCGTAACAGTGCAATTTAAGGATGCTGATCGTTTTGGTAATACAACAAAGAAAATTATGGAAAATCCTGATCTGTCGAATCAGGTTGTAATCTGGATGGATTATGAAGAAGGAGATACATACAAAGAAGAGATTCAGAAAGAAGATTCAAAAGTTATTTCTGCTCCGACATTTGATAAAGTATTAAGAACGACAGATATAATGATTGAAGGCAATTTCACAGTAGACTCCGCACAACGTTTAGCAGATTTATTAAATGCAGGTTCGTTACCCGTTGACTTGGAAGAAGAGTATTCAAATTCAGTTGGTGCCCAGTTTGGCCAACAAGCATTGGATAAAACTGTATTTGCCAGCATATTAGGTGTTCTCTTAATTTTTATTTATATGATTTTCTATTATCGTTTCCCTGGTGTGATTGCGGCTATTACACTTAGTATATATGTTTATTTAGTATTACTTGTCTTCCAATTAATGAATGGTGTCTTAACCTTACCAGGAATTGCTGCCTTAGTGTTAGGGGTTGGGATGGCTGTTGATGCCAATATCATTACGTACGAACGGATTAAGGAAGAATTAAAAGAAGGCAAATCAATCAAAGCTGCCTTTAAAGCAGGTAATAAGCATTCACTGTCGACTATATTTGATGCTAACATTACAACGATGATTGCGGCAGCAGTACTATTTATCTTTGGTAACAGTTCTGTAAAAGGTTTTGCAACTTTGTTAATGGTCAGCATTGTATTAAGCTTTGTAACAGCTGTTTTTGGTTCTAGATTATTCCTAGGCTTCTGGGTAAATAGCAATATGTTAAATAAACGACCTGGATGGTTTGGGGTAAAGCGAGAGCAAATTCTTGATATAAATAGTCGTGAAGAAGTGGAACCAACTTTCTTTGGTAGACAATTTGATTTTGTCAAACATCGTAAGAAATTTTTCCGCATCTCAATTGCGTTAGTCGTAATCGGTATTGCGTGCCTTGCAGTATTCCGCTTGAATCTAGGTATTGACTTTGTGGCCGGTTCTCGTGTAGAAGTTTTAGCAGATCAGTCATTAACAACAGAAGAAATTGAAGAAGAATTCGAAGCACTTGATTTAGAAGTAAGTGCACCAGTTGTGTTATCGGGTGATAACCAAAATATTGCGGTGGCACGTTTCTCTGATGAGCTATCTCAAGAGAAAGTTTCGGAAGTGAGAAGTCATTTTGAAGAGAAATATGGAAGTGCACCAACCGTTAACACTGTTTCACCTGTTGTCGGTGAAGAAATAGCAAAGAATGCGATACTTGCTGTATTGTATGCTTCCATTGGTATTATCATTTATGTGACGATCCGATTCGAATTCTATTCTGCTTTAACGGCAATTTTAGCGCTGTTGCATGATGCGTTCTTTATCATCGCATTGTTTAGTATTACAAGGCTGGAATTTGATATTACCATTATTGCTGCCATTCTGACGATTGTAGGGTATTCGATCAATGATACGATTGTTACGTTTGACAGGATTAGAGAAAATTTAAAGAAAAAGAAAAAAATCAAATCATTTGCCGAGCTTGCTAAAATCGTTAATCATAGTTTGATGCAGACATTTGCAAGAAGTATCAATACTGTTTTAACAGTTATCTTTGCTGCTGTAATGTTATTGATTTTTGGTGCCAATGCTATTACCAACTTCTCTTTCGCACTTGTTGTAGGTTTAATTGCAGGTACCTACTCATCATTATTCATCGCAGCACAACTATGGTTGGTATGGCGCGGTAAATCAATAAAAGATAAACCGATCACATATACTGAGAAAAAATATAACGACGGACCACAAGTGTAAGATAAAGCTGAGCATCAAAATAATGATGCTCAGCTTTTTAAATGTGACTGTAAAAAAATATTTAGAAAGTAACTACGAAAGTTATACTTTTTAGATTTGCTTTCTTTCGTTCTATAATTGATTGAATGCCTGTTTTTCTTAGTTTATTAATTTAGATGTAGGGGTATAGATCGATAGGACTGATTATATTCAAGGTGAGCTACTCATGAATTTCTTTTAATGGATAGTAAATTTCTTTAACTTGATAATAATATCAATAAAGATTCACAGCAAAGCGAACACTGCACTTTATCCATTCAAAATAGCAACATAAATCGACATTGTCTGAAAATTCCTATATACTTAACTTATTGTAATGAACATCAACAAGGAGGTAGCATATGAAAGGACAAACATATATTATTTTAGCTGTTGTATTCGCAGTCATTATCGCTATTTTTGCTGTAATTAATGTGGATGCCGTGGAAGTAAATTATCTATTTGGAACAGGTCATGCACCTCTTATTCTCGTGATTTTATTTTCCGTTTTAATGGGAGCAATTATAACTGCTGCGGTTGGAGTTCTTCGCGTGATTCGTTTGCAAAAAGAATTAAGAGTTGCCAAAAAAGAAATAAATGCTTTAAGAGCACATGAAAATCCTATCGTAGAAGCTGGAACAGAGGAATCGGAAACTACAGTTATAACAGAAAACGACGATACAGTAAAATAATTCTGTTTGCTACCCTTGATACACTTTTGTATAATAAGTGAGTCAGGGGTGAATTTATGTTAGAGAGTCAATCAAACTGGATTTTTACATATAACGATAAAGACAAAGCAAATATAGATAGTTTAGCAGATGTAAAAGTTTCTCCTGTAATTAAACAACTATTGTTACAAAGAGGAATCGATACAGCTGAAAAGACAAAAAACTTTCTTAACCCAAGCTTAGATCAACTTCACAACACGAGTGGTTTCTCCCAAATAGATAAAGCAGCTAACCGGGTGAAACAAGCAATCGAAGTAGGGGAAAGTATTCTTGTATATGGAGACTACGATGCCGATGGTGTGACGTCGACTACCGTTATGGTTGAGGCTTTACGTGAAATTGGTGCCATGTGTGATTATTATATACCAAACCGCTTCACTGAAGGTTATGGTCCCAATGAAGAAGCATTTCGTGAAGCTCATCGACAAGGGTTTCAACTAATTATCACTGTAGATAATGGGATTGCTGGAATTGATGAAGTAGCGGTTGCGAATGAATTAGGTTTAGATGTCATTATTACGGATCACCATGAGGTACAAGAAGCACTGCCTGATGCTTATGCAATTATTCACCCGAAATGTTCAGAAAGCTATCCTTTTAAGGAATTAGCAGGAGTTGGTGTTGCATTTAAATTTGCCGAGCATTTACTAGGATATTTTCCGGAAAAATTTCTCGATCTAGTTGTTATAGGAACGATTGCTGACTTAGTTCCATTAATTGATGAAAATCGGATACTTGTACACTATGGTTTACAAGTATTAACTCGCTCTGAGCGTAAAGGAATTAAAGCATTGAAAAAGCTATGCCAAATAGAAGGAAATGTTACAGAAGAAGATATTGGCTTCAGAATTGGCCCTCGGCTAAATGCAGTTGGACGTTTACAAGATGCGAATTTAGCTGTCGATCTTTTGTTAACGGATGATCCTGCTGAAGCGGAGGAATCGGCTAATTATGTGCAGGAATTAAATACCGAAAGGCAAAAAATTGTTGCAGATATAACGAAAGAAGCTATAGAGATGTTAGAGGCATCCGATGAAAAAAAACGTGTTATCATAGTGGCAAAAGAAGGCTGGAATCCAGGTGTGCTCGGAATTGTTGCATCAAAACTTGTCCAAAATTATTATCGACCAGCTATCGTTCTTTCCATTGATCCGGAAACAAATCAGGCAAAGGGTTCTGCCCGAAGTATTGATGGCTTCGACATGTTCCAAAATTGTATGCAGCATAGGGATGTATTTACACATTTTGGCGGGCATGCTCAAGCAGCCGGTATGACGTTACCAACAGAAAATGTTGCTGAGTTGGAAGAAAAATTAGATCAATTAGCACTAGAACAATTAACCGAAGATGATTACAAGCCACAACTGACTGTCAGTGGCAAATTATCCATCAGTGATATTGATATGGGGCTGTTAGAAACGATCGACCAATTAGCACCATTTGGGATGGCAAATCCAAAACCGCTTTTTCATATCGAGGCAACCCCATCTGATATTCGACAAATAGGTGCAACGAAAAACCATCTTAAGATGAAATTTGTGGACGCTGGTGTACAAATAGACAGTATCGGATTCGGGCTTGGTGAGAAGGTACCATTCCTTGCTAAACAGACGCCAATAGAAGTGGTAGGTGAATTGCAAGTCAATGAATGGAATGGGATCCGCAAGCCGCAAATGATGATAAAAGATATAGCTGTGACCAGTTGGCAACTTTTTGACTATAGAGGAATGAAGAATTGGCACCAACAGTTGGATGCTAACCTTGATAATAACTATTTTGTAAGTTTTCAAGGAAATGAACATGAGCATGTACCTGTTTGTGATAAGGAAACAGTATTAAATCTTAACCAAACCATTGAAGCTCTATATTTACTCGATCTTCCTGAAACGTTAGATGATATTCAGGAGCTCGTACAAAAAGTAGACTTTAAACGGTTAATGGTATGTTTCCCAACCGGTGATAGTGATTATTTTCGGGCATTACCAACAAGAGAAGAATTTAAATGGCTCTATCAGTTAATGTTAAAGCGAAAATATTTTGATTATAAAATAGATGCACCGAAACTAGCTCAATTTAAAGGTTGGAAACTAGAGAAAATTAAATTTATGTTCCAGGTTTTTCATGAACTTGATTTTGTAACTCGTAAGGAAGGGTTGATTGTGCCAGCTGATAATCCATCTAAAAAAGATTTAACAGAGGCACAGGTTTATCAAGACAGAAAAAAATGGATGGAGCTAGAAGAAATATTTATTTATTCATCATACACACAATTAAAAACATGGATATCTGAGCAAATGAAAGCTGAGATACATGAGGAGGAAATGGTTTATGGATTATAAAAAGTATATTACGGTAGTGGAAGATTGGCCTAAAGAGGGAGTTCGCTTTAAAGATATTACAACGTTAATGGATAATGGTCCAGCGTATAAGTCTGCTATTAATGAAATTGTTGAATATGCTAAAAGTAAAGATGTTGACATCATTGTTGGACCTGAGGCTAGAGGATTTATTGTTGGTTGTCCTGTATCTTATGCATTAGAAATCGGATTCGCACCGGTTAGAAAAGAAGGCAAACTTCCACGTGAAGTGATTAAAGTGGACTACGGATTAGAATATGGTGAAAATGTATTAACAATTCATAAAGATGCGATCAAACCGGGACAACGTGTGTTAATTACCGATGACTTATTAGCAACAGGTGGAACAATCGAAGCAACCATCAATTTAGTAGAACAACTTGGCGGCATAGTAGTTGGCTGTGCATTCTTGATCGAACTTAAATACCTGAATGGTCGTGATAAATTGGATGGCTATGATGTATTAACTTTAATGGAATATTAAAAAACAAAGAGTACTCAAATGAGTGCTCTGCTTTTTTATTGTGAACGTTCCTTAATGAAAAGAACGTAAAATGTCGAGAAATGAAAGGAATAGGAGGAAAATTTGCTTTATTTTTGGTATGATAGTTAAAACACGTTTTATAACGTGGTTAGTCTAATAGTAAAAGGTGATTATATGGCAAAGGATAAAATCTTAGCGCCTGAAGATATATTTGAAGAAGCTAAAAGTTATTTAAATGATGAAGATATACGTTTAATTAAGCGTGCGTATGATTATGCGGAAAAAGCACATGAAGGACAATTTCGTAAATCAGGAGAGCCATATATCATTCATCCAATTCAGGTTGCTGGAATCTTACTAGATTTAAAATTAGATCCCGAGACAATTGCTGGTGGTTTTTTACATGATGTTGTAGAAGATACATCTGTGACCGTTGAAGATTTAGAATCAGAATTTAATGAAGAAATTGCAATGCTTGTTGACGGTGTCACGAAGCTCGGGAAAATTAAATATATGTCAAAAGAAGCCCAACAGGCTGAAAATCACCGCAAAATGTTTATCGCGATGGCAAAGGATATTCGTGTGATTTTAATCAAACTTGCTGACCGCTTGCACAACATGCGGACTTTGAAGCATTTACCTGCTGAAAAGCAACGACGTATCTCGAACGAAACGTTAGAGATTTTTGCTCCATTGGCGCATCGCTTAGGTATTTCTGCTATTAAATGGGAATTGGAAGATACAGCACTACGTTACTTAAATCCCCAACAGTATTACCGTATCGTTCACTTAATGAAACAGAAGCGTGAAGAACGTGAACATTATATCGACGAAGTAATGGAAGAAGTAAAAAAACAATTGCATGACGTCAATATTGAAGCTGATTTTTCTGGGAGACCGAAACACTTATACAGTATCTACCGTAAAATGATGTTGCAGAAGAAACAATTTAATGAAATCTATGACCTTCTAGCAGTAAGAATTATCGTCTCTAGTATTAAAGACTGCTATGCCGTTTTGGGTATTATTCATACTTGTTGGAAGCCTATGCCCGGACGTTTTAAAGATTATATCGCAATGCCGAAACCAAACCTTTATCAATCCCTGCATACCACGGTGATCGGACCAAAAGGCGCTCCATTAGAAGTGCAAATACGAACAAAGGAAATGCATGAAATTGCCGAGTACGGGATCGCCGCACACTGGGCATATAAAGAAGGTAAAAAGGTTAATACTACTCAACAGTCTAATGAAGATCGTCTGGCATGGTTCCGAGAAATCTTAGAATGGCAAAATGACGCAAATGATGCTGAAGAATTTATGGAGTCACTGAAAGTAGACCTTTTTTCAGATATGGTCTATGTTTTCACTCCAAAAGGCGATGTAATTGAATTACCGAGAGGATCAGTTCCAATTGATTTTGCCTATAAAATCCATACAGAAGTCGGTAATCATACAATAGGCGCTAAAATCAACGGGAAGATGGAGCCACTTGATTACCAATTAAAAAATGGCGATATTGTTGAAGTAATGACATCAAAGCATTCCTATGGACCATCTCAAGATTGGTTGAAAATGACACAAACTTCTCAAGCCAAAAATAAAATAAAACAATTTTTCAAAAAACAACGTCGTGACGAAAATGTTTCCAATGGTCGCGAGATGGTGGAGCAGGAATTAAAACAAGCGGGGCATGAACCGAAAGAAATATTAACAGAGGAAAATATTCAGCTGGCTTTGGAAAAATTCAGCTTTGGCACAGAAGAAGATATGTTTGCAGCGGTTGGGTATCATGGAATTACCGCAGCTCAGATTGTGACCAGACTAACAGAGAAAATCCGTGAGCAACAAGAAAAAGCAAAAGATATCGAAGAAACGATCGAGGAAGTCAATGCTAGCGGCCAATCGATAAAGAAAAAATCAAAAAGAGATTCCGGTGTGCGAGTGGAAGGCGTCGACAACATGTTGATTCGTTTATCTAAATGTTGCAATCCGGTTCCTGGCGATGATATTGTCGGATATATTACTAAAGGCCGAGGTGTTTCTGTCCACCGTCAGAACTGTCCAAATGTACAGACAAATGAAGCGGAAGACCGTTTAATTCACGTCGAATGGGAAAATACAGAATCGGAATCAAAATCCTATCATGTAGATATAGAAATCTCTGGATATGATCGTCGTGGGTTATTAAATAATGTATTACAAGTCATCAATGAGTCGAAAACAAATATTATTGCAGTTAATGGACGTTCTGACCGTAACAAAATCGCGATAATTAATGTGACTATTTTAATTCATAATATTAATCATTTACGTCGAATTGTCGATCGCTTAAAACAAATTCAAGACGTTTATACAGTTAAAAGAACGATTCAATAAAAGGCGGGAAGAAATAGCATGAAAATAGTACTACAACGAGCTGCAGACGCTTCTGTGACAGTAAATGATGAAGTTGTTGGCCAAATTAATAAAGGGTACGTTGCATTAGTAGGTGTAACACATGAAGATACAGAAGAAGATGTTAATTACCTAGTCAACAAAACAATTAATTTACGCATTTTTGAAGATGAAAATCAGAAAATGAACTTATCTCTCAAAGATATTGGTGGCAGTGTACTCTCGATCTCACAATTCACTCTCTACGGAGATGCAAGAAAGGGCAGAAGACCTAACTTCATGCAAGCAGCCAAACCAGATTATGCAGAAAAACTATACGAACAGTATAACCAAAAACTGAGAGCAGAAGGTATCGAAGTTGAAACTGGTCAGTTTGGTGCCAACATGAATGTAAACCTAACAAACAATGGCCCCGTCACAATGATCCTCGAAAGCGGGAGATAGGCTTATTAAACAATAGTCCACGTTGAATGAAGTATTACTTTATCATATCAGTCCAAATAAAAGTCGTGTTGAATACCAACACGACTTTTTTTATCTAAAATATTGTTCTAACCCAGTTATGATTCCTCTGCTTATAGCTTCAAGATACGCTCTGGATTGAATATTTCTTTCCTCCGTCTCATTCGAAATAAAACCAAGCTCTAATAGTAATGATGGGCGATGATTAACCCGTAATACGTGTAAATCCCGTTGTTCAATCCCTCTATTATTCATTTCAGTTTCATTGATAATTCCGTAGTGTACATACTCAGCAAGCTTTTTATCACGATCTGATAAGTAATATGTGTCAATACCTCGAACGTCTGGTAACTCCGGTGTGCTATTATAATGAAGGCTAAGATACACATCAGCTTGAACAAGATTGGCGTGTGTAGTTCTACTTGTTAATGGAACATATTGATTATTACTACGGGTAAGGTATACATCTACCCCTTGTTCTTCTAACATATTACGTAATATTTGTGCTGTCTTTAGAGTATAGGTGCTTTCATAACCTCCAGAAGTTCCAATAGCACCAACATCCCTTCCACCGTGACCGGGGTCTAATACAATTTTTTTACCGGCAAGGGTCTGCTCCAAATACTTGTTATCTTTCTCAGTATCTGTAGTTGAATCTGTGCTATCGTCACTTTGTTCTCCATTATCCGAACTTTCAACTTCCTTCTTGCTATCAGGGGCATCAGTTTTATCATCACTTTTTGAATTCTCATCCGATTCTGGCTCTTCTATAACCGAAAAGTAGTCCTGGTGTATCCATCCTTGACTATCTCCTAAATCTATTTTAGTCCATTCACCAGATTCTTCAAGAATAGGGTAATTCTCAGGAGGATTTACTTGTGTAATTACATCATATTCTGTTCCGGGTCCAGTTCTGACATTTAAGTTTTCTCCATCAATTTGAGCATCTTTTGCATAGATAAGTAAAGATATGGAGAAAATAAATACAAAACTGATGATTGTTAGGAAAAAGATTTTTCTTTTCACTTTTGGTACCGCTCCTTCGTATATGTTCACTATTATCTTAACGGAATTATCATAAAAAGTAAAAAAGGATGGAAAAAATTGCATACTCATTACAAACATAACAGAAAAGCAGCAACAAATCACCAGTATACAAAAAATGGACCTCATTTTCCTGAATTTCAATTGCGGAATTATCAATCAGAAATTGCAGCACAATTTGATATCCCTCTGCATTCTACTCAAAAATTAGCGAAAAACCGAAAACAAACTTGACAAAAACATTCACGAACGATTATGATATAGTAAATTCAAATGATCTGATAGTAAAACCAGTGAAGGAAAAAGTAGCGGAGATCCAGTAGGAAAGAGAGAGAATTCCCACGGCTGAAAGAATTCTTGCTAGCTGACTCATGTGAAAGACATTCCGGAGGTTTTGTGCCGAATAGAGTAGGTATAAACGTATGCAGGCGTTAACTGTTTGAGTGGAAGTAGTAATACTTCAACTAGGGTGGCAACACGGGTAATCTCTCGTCCCTTTTTTAGGGGTGGGAGTTTTTTTGTGTCCAATTATCTATATCATGTAAGGGGGAGATCGAATGAAAGCACCAAGAGGTACTCAGGATCTGTTGCCAGGTGTGACGGAAAAGTGGCAATATGTCGAAGAAAAATTGAAGGAACTTAGTAAGAATTATCACTACAAAGAAATTCGCACACCAATTTTTGAGCATACTGAATTATTCCAGCGCGGTGTCGGTGATACAACGGATATTGTTCAAAAAGAAATGTATACTTTTTTGGATAAGGGAGATCGAAGCATTACCTTAAGACCAGAAGGAACGGCCTCTGTTGTTCGTTCTTTTGTTGAACATAAATTGTTTGGTTCACCAAACCAACCAACAAAACTATTCTATATCGGACCAATGTTCCGGTATGAAAGGCCTCAACAAGGCAGAATGCGACAGTTTGTACAATATGGGGTAGAAGCCTTAGGTAGCGCTGATCCAGCAATTGATGCAGAAGTAATTTCACTGGCAATGAATGCTTATCAAACATTAGGGCTACAATCATTAAAGCTTGTCGTCAATAGTCTAGGAGATCAGGAAAGTAGAGAGAATCATCGTCAAGCATTAATCGATCACTTTACACCAGTCAAAGAAGAACTATGCGGTGACTGTCAGACACGCTTAGAACAAAACCCGTTGCGTGTATTAGATTGCAAAAAAGATCGCGAAAATCCAAAAATGCAAGATGCACCATCTATATTAGAATACTTAAATGACGAATCAGAAGCTTATTTTGATAAGGTAAAAGCATACTTAGATGCAATGAATATACCATACGAAGTGGATCCAAATTTAGTACGTGGTCTTGATTACTATAATCACACCGCATTTGAGATTATGAGTAATGCTGAAGGGTTTGGAGCTATTACCACATTATCTGGTGGAGGCCGATACAATGGACTTGTTCAAGATCTTGGTGGACCTGAAACACCTGGAATTGGTTTTGCGCTAAGTATTGAACGTCTATTGATGGCATTAGAGGCTGAGGGCGTAGAGTTGCCAATTGACAGCCAGCTTGATTGTTATGTTGTGTCATTAGGGGATGCTGCCAATTTAAAAGCAGCAGCAATCGTTAATGAATTACGCCAAGCAGGTATTCAGGTAGAAAAGGATTATCAAGGAAAGAAATTTAAAGGGCAATTTAAAGCAGCTGATCGCCTTCAAGCAAAATATGTACTTGTTCTGGGTGATGATGAATTAGCTAATAAGCAAATCGCTGTAAAAAACATGGAGACTGGTAACCAAGAAACAGTTGCTTTAGATCAATTAACAGAACACATGCAAGGGATTTTATAAGGGGGAAAATCATGCGTACTTTAGCAGGAACTTTACGTAAAGATCACGTCAATCAAGAAGTTACATTAAAAGGTTGGGTACAAAAACGTCGTGATCTTGGCGAAATTATTTTTATTGATTTACGTGACCGCTCAGGCGTTGTCCAAATCGTTTTTAATGCAGAAAATGGAAAAGAAACACATGAGATTGGAGACAGTGTCCGCAGTGAATATGTAATTGAAGTGAAAGGGAAAGTAGTAGAAAGAGATGCTGACACGGTAAACCCAAAAATCGATACAGGTGATATAGAAGTAATCGTAAGTGAAATCAACGTGTTAAATGAAGCAAAAACACCTCCATTTACGTTAACAGATGACATCGATGTATCAGAAGATATTCGATTAAAATATCGTTATCTCGATTTACGTCGTGAAGTAATGCAGGAAACATTTAAGTTACGTCACCAAGCAACACAGTCAATTCGCGAGTTTTTAAACAGCGAAGACTTTTTAGAAATGGAAACACCTATGCTGACAAAAAGTACTCCAGAAGGTGCACGCGATTATTTAGTGCCTAGTCGTGTTCACGAAGGTTACTTTTATGCATTGCCACAATCACCACAATTGTTTAAACAATTATTGATGGTTGCAGGATTTGAAAAGTATTATCAATTTGCTCGTTGTTTCCGTGATGAAGATTTACGTGCGGATCGTCAACCGGAATTCACTCAAATTGATATCGAAACATCTTTCATGTCAATGGACGATATTTTAGAAATGACAGAAAACATGATGAAAAAAGTAATGAAAGATGTGAAAGGTTTAGATATTGAAACACCATTCCATCGTATGCCATATGATGAAGCAATGGAGCGTTTCGGTTCAGATAAACCAGATGTACGTTTTGAGATGGAATTAGTCAATCTTTCTGAAGTAGTAAAAGAGTCAGGATTTAAAGTGTTCCGCCAAGCGGTTGAAAATGGTGGAAAAGTAAGTGCTATTAACCTAAAAGGAAAAGCTGATCATTACTCACGTAAAGATCTCGACAATATGACAGACTTTGCAAAAATTTATGGCGCAAAAGGTTTAGCTTGGCTAAAAGTAGAGGAAGAAGCCTTAGTGGGACCAATTGCGAAATTTTTCTCTGAGGAAGAACAAGCACAATTCCGTAGTATGCTCGATGCCGAAGCAGGGGACATTCTGTTCTTTGTAGCTGACAAAAAACAAGTTGTATACGATACTTTAGGTGCATTACGTATGAAGTTGGCTAAAGACCATGATTTAATTGACGAAAGTAAGTTTGAATTTCTTTGGGTTACTGACTGGCCATTATTAGAGTATGATGAAGAGGAAGGACGCTATCATGCAGCACATCATCCATTCACTATGCCATTTGAGTCAGATTTTGATAAATTAGAAAACGACCCTGGGTCTGTACGCGCTCAAGCGTATGACTTAGTACTAAATGGATATGAATTAGGTGGAGGATCACTTCGTATTTATCAACGAGAAATGCAAAACCAAATGTTTGAAAAACTTGGATTTACGAAAGAAGAAGCAGAATCTCAATTTGGGTTCTTACTTGATGCATTAGAATATGGTGCTCCACCACACGGAGGTATTGCCTTCGGATTTGATCGTTTCATTATGTTACTTGCAGGTCGTACAAATTTACGTGACACCATCTTGTTCCCGAAAACAGCATCAGCGTCAGATCCGATGACAGACGCACCAAGCTCTGTTGATACCAAACAATTAAATGAATTGCACTTAAAATTAAAATAATTGTAAAGAAATGGTTAAAGGATTGTAAAGTAATTCCCTTGAATTCCATTATTCGATATGCTATTATTTAATTAAGTTAAAGATAACAAAAAATCCTGATGTGTTCGTCGCTTTATGGACGTTTTGACCGAACACCATTAACTTCGGGAGCTTGGAGTTCTTATATGGTGTGCATGCCGCTTTACTTATTTAAAAATAGCGGAAGCATGAAGTATAGGACAGGGCACCCACCTGCTAGGAGCGGGATCAAAACTTCATCACCACGACGGCACGATTGGGATTGTCGAATTAAATTAACAGACACATCATTTTTATGATGTGTCTTTTCTATATGTTAATTGTTGAAAGGATTAGTACAGATAAATTTGAGGAGTTTCAAACCGAAATGGTAAGGATATTAAGGTATAAGTGATTTGGAAGTGTAGATATTCTGATTAGTTTTTACGGATGGATTCGATTTAACTTAGTAGGTAAAATTGTAGTAAAACACCGGATCTCGAGGACAAAAGAATGGCAAAAACGGAAAAAGTGTCTTCGAGAACGGATCTCGAGGACAAAAGAATGGCAAAAATGGAAAAAGTGTCTTCGAAAATGTCTCTCGAGGACAAAAGAACGGCAAAAATGGAAAAAGTGTCTTCGAGAACGGCTCTCGAGGACAAAAGAATAGCAAAAATATGAAAAGTGTCTTCGAGAACGGCTCTCGCGGACAAAGAAATACTAAAATCGAAAAACTGTCTTTGAAGAAAGCTCTCGGAAATAAGAAGAACAAAACACAAGTGCCCGATTAGATAAGTAGTGACTTCAGAATCTATTAAGATAAAGGAATCACTGAGAAAAAGCGAGCCTATGATGACTTTCACCCAAGGTCCTAAGCGTGACTAATCCTTTTTTTACCAGTAAGCAACTCTTTTTTATCTAGGGCACTTCGTGGACGAGGCTCAACACGCCCATATTTATACGGGAACAAAATAAAAGACAGCTACTGAAGATAGCTGCTTTTACTTAATTATTTTGCGACTTGTTCTAAATTTCCGTTTTTATCCATACGGAATTTTGGAATCGGCCGTGATTCCTCTTCTTCAAACACTACCATCTTTCTAGCACGTTCGACGATTTGCATAAAGGCTTGGTAGTCTTCTTTCATTGTCTGTAATTCGTTTTCTAGTTCTTTTGCTCTTTTGTGTTCAGCCTCTAATTGGTTTTGCAGTTGCTCATTTTCTTGTACTAGCTTTTGATTACTTGCTTTTGAAGATTGTGCTAGTTTTTGCTCTTTCTTCAGGTACTGCAAATATCGAATCACTTGATCAAGATCTATACTATATTCCTCCTGATATGACTCTGAGGAAGGAGTAGTTTGCGGTTGAGTTTGTTCCCGATTAGAGCTCCAATTTAACATGGAATATACTTCTTCTTCAATCGTTCTATTTGTCTCATTTTCTTGTTGACTAGTTTGTACATTAGGTGGTGTATAAACATTATTTTGGTTTGCCAGAGCTCTTTTCCTATCTTTTCGTTGTTTTTTCGCAATTTGTACAGCTTGTTCATAGTTTTGTCTTACTTCAGCATTCCATCTGAATCCACAGGCAGCAGAAGTTCGGTTTAATTTATCACCTACTTCTTCAAAAGCCCTTAATTGTGTACTCCCTTCCCGAATATGCCGTAATACAGTTTCTGCTAACAATAGGTCATCTTCATGTGACCAAGCATCTTGACGTACTTTCGCCATGTATATTCACTCCTTGTCTGATTCTGTCATTTTTATTAATAGATTTATAATCATGCGAATAGATTAACTTATTTGCTATTCTGACCAGAAAAGGAGTGAATTAAACACTATTTTTTCAACTTTTGATATATTTGTTGTAAATTTTTCTCAAACTTACCGGTTTCCTTAGGGTGATAGTATTGCTTATGCTTGATTTTGTCAGGCAAATATTGTTGTTTTACCCAACCACTATCATATGCATGTGGATATTTATAATCTATTCCACGACCGAGTGCCGTGGCACCTGTATAATGTGCATCTTTTAAGTGGGAAGGTATTTCACCGGTATCACCACTGCGAATATCAGCAAGTGCAGCGTCCAACGCCGAATAAGCACTGTTAGACTTTGGTGATAAACATAACTCGACAATCGCCACTGATAAAGGAATACGTGCCTCAGGAAAGCCGACACGTTCAGCAGTCTCTACTGCAGCTAAAGCTCTTGGACCAGCATGAGGATTCGCGAGTCCAATATCTTCATATGCACAAACCAGCATTCTTCTAGCTATACTTTCTAAATCACCAGCTTCAATCAATCGACCTAAATAATGTAATGCAGCATCAACATCACTGCCACGGATTGATTTTTGAAAAGCTGATAATACGTCGTAATGAGCATCTCCGCCTTTGTCATGCGAGAAACTCTTTTTTTGCATACAAGCCTCGGCATTCGCTAAATCAATCACGATCTGTTCATCATCTCGTGGTGTAGAGTAGGCAGCCAACTCAAGTCCATTTAAGGCTGACCGTAAATCACCATTACAAGCATTGGCAAAATGTTCTTTCGCTTCTTGCTCGACAACTAACGGCAACTCACCTAAACCATTTTCTTCATCGGCAATCGCACGGTCTAATGCTTCCATAATATCTGAAGGTTCCAAACGATAAAGTTCAAAAATATGCGAACGGCTACGAATCGCTGGATTTATCGAGTGATAAGGATTTGCCGTTGTACAGCCAATTAATGTGATTAAGTTCGATTCAACGTGTGGTAAAAGAAAGTCTTGTTTTGCTTTATCGAGACGGTGTACCTCATCTAATATAACGACGAGCTGCCCTGACATTTTCGCTTCTTCTACAGCTATTTGCATATCTTTTTTTCTATCGGTTGCCGCATTCAATAGTTTGTATCGAATATCTAAACTATTGGCAATTCCGATCGCCATCGAAGTTTTCCCTGTCCCGGGTGGACCGTAAAATACCATGGAATGAAGACGGTTTGCTTCAACCATTCTCCTGATCATATGCCCTTCCCCGACTAAATGTCGTTGTCCAATCACTTCATCTATATTTTTTGGTCGCATTCGAAAAGCAAGTGGTTGATTCGCCATTGTAACATCCTTTCTATCACATCTAGAGCAAGCAACTTGACATTTTTTTTCTGCTTTCTTAATATAGGCAAGTATGTAATGACTAGTAACTTACTTAGAATTGTTCTGCAATTAGTATATCATTCATGCTATAATAACAACTAATGACGAACATTGTATATGGATATTTTGAAGGGGAAAAATGAGGTGTAACAATGAAGATATCGACTAAAGGGAGATACGGACTTACAATTATGATCGAACTTGCAAAAAATAACGGCAATGGTCCGATGTCGTTAAAAAGTATAGCCAAAGAAAATAATTTATCGGAGCACTATTTAGAACAATTAGTTGCACCATTAAGAAATGCGAGCTTAGTGAAAAGTGTTCGTGGTGCATATGGCGGTTATATACTGGCAAAAGAACCAAATGAGATTACTGCTGGCGACATAATCAGAATTTTAGAAGGACCGATCACACCGGTTGAGGGAATAGAAGAGGAAGAACCAGCCAAACAAGAGCTTTGGATCAGAATTCGTGACGCAGTAAAAGACGTACTTGATACAACCACATTAGAGGACTTGTCTACTTATGGGGAAAAAGGTGTACAAGATCCTTATATGTTCTACATTTAAAGAAAAGAGTTGAAAGTGATGAAAGCTATCTATTTAGATCATGCAGCGACAACTCCAGTACACCCAAAAGTTGCCGAAGTGATGACCGAAAGTTTACATGAGAATTTCGGTAATCCATCTAGTATTCATTCATTTGGCCGAAAAGCTAGACAGGTTTTAGATAAAGCACGTTCCGTTGCAGCTCAATCTATTCATGCTTCCGAAAAGGATATTGTTTTTACAAGTGGCGGAACGGAAGCGGACAATATTGCGATAACCGGAGTTGCTCTTGCTAATCAAGCCATGGGAAAGCATATTATTACAACAAAAATGGAGCATCATGCGACATTACACACGGTAGAAAACCTTGAAAAACAAGGGTTTGAAGCAACTTATTTAGATGTCAATGAACATGGTGCCGTTGATCTGGAACAATTGAAACAGGCTTTACGTGATGATACGATTCTTGTCACGGTTATGATGGTGAATAACGAAACAGGTGTTATCCAACCGATTGCAGATATTGGTGAATTGTTAAAAGAACACCAAGCTTTTTTTCATACCGATGCTGTCCAAGCATATGGTATGTTACCGATCAATGTTGGGGAACTTAAGGTAGATTTATTAACCGTTTCTTCTCATAAGATAAACGGTCCAAAAGGTTTAGGGTTTTTATATGTTCATCCAGATGTAACGTTACAAGCCTTACAGCATGGTGGAGAACAAGAGCGTAAACGTCGCCCAGGTACGGAAAATGTTGCAGCGATCGCCGGCTTTACAGAAGCAATTCAGCTTGCACAGACAGAACGAGAACAACGGTATCAACAATATCAAGAGTATCGTGATCTCTTTTTGCAAATACTGCGTGACCAGAATGTCGACTTTTCATTAAACGGTGAAAAAAGTGAACGTGTACCAAACATTATTAACGTAAGCTTCCCAGGAACCAATGTAGAAGCGCTGTTAACCAATTTTGATTTGAGTGGTGTAGCAGCATCAAGTGGAAGTGCTTGTACAGCAGGGTCGGTTGAACCTTCCCATGTGTTAAGCGCGATGTTTACTGAAGAAAGTAGTTGCACGACTAATTCGATTCGCTTTAGTTTTGGACTAGCAAACAATCACGAGAATGTAACAGAGGCAGCAGAGAAAGTGGCGAAAATCGTCAACAGACTGACAAACTAAGGTGGTGAAAATAATGAAAAAAAATGAAGATACACGTGTAATTGTCGGTATGAGCGGTGGTGTCGATTCATCCGTAACAGCCCTTCTGTTAAAAGAACAAGGCTATGATGTTGTCGGTATCTTTATGAAAAACTGGGATGATACCGATGAATTTGGTGTATGTACTGCAACGGAAGATTTTGATGATGTTGTACGTGTATGTAATCAACTTGATATCCCTTACTATGCTGTCAACTTTGAAAAACAATATTGGGATAAAGTGTTTACTTACTTTTTAGATGAATACAAAGCAGGCAGAACGCCAAACCCTGATGTGATGTGTAATAAAGAAATTAAATTCAAAGCATTTCTTGACCATGCACTATCACTTGGTGCGGATTATGTAGCAACAGGACATTATGCACAAGTAAGACATGATGGTGATCGTGTAGAAATGTTACGTGGTGTGGATGATAATAAAGATCAAACATACTTTTTAAATCAACTGTCAGAAGATGTATTAAAAAGAGTTATGTTTCCACTGGGGCACTTACCCAAAACAGAAGTACGACGTATTGCCAAAGAAAACGGGTTAGCTACAGCGAACAAAAGAGACAGTACAGGAATCTGTTTTATTGGGGAACGAAATTTCAAAGAATTTTTAAGTGAGTATTTACCAGCACAACCAGGCAAAATTATGACACTAGATGGTGATGTTAAAGGTGAACATGACGGTCTGATGTATTACACGATCGGCCAACGTCAAGGACTTGGTATCGGCGGTCCAGGTGGTCCATGGTTTGTAGTAGGAAAAAACTTGAAAGACAATGTGCTTTATGTTGGAGCAGATTACCATAATGATGCATTATATTCCGATGCACTGATTGCAACGGATATCAACTGGATTAATCAAGTACCGACAGAAACTTTCCATTGCACGGCAAAATTCCGTTACCGTCAAGAAGATAATGGAGTAACCGTATATCCTAATGAAGATGGAACTGCAAAGGTAGTATTCGATAATCCGGAACGTGCGATCACACCAGGACAAGCAGTCGTCTTTTACCATGATGAAGTCTGTTTGGGTGGCGGTACAATTGATGAAGTGATTAAAGACGATAAATATTTAGATTATGTAGGTTGATGAAGAGGGACAGCATGCTTACGTGCTGTCCCCTTTGTCTTAAAAGAAGGATGAAAGACAAAAACAAGAAAAGTAAAACAGTTCGGTCCATCACTAAATAAGAAAAACGAGCACATTACACCCATTTATTAGACTGTGCTTGCACGCTAATTCACAATTGAGCTAAAATAACAACAGGAGGTTTTAACATGACAGAAATTGACCAAGGGATACAGTATATGAAAGAAGGAAAGCTGGAAGAAGCAGCACAATACTTCACAGATGCGATTGAAAAAAATCCGCAAGATCCCGTTCATTATATAAACTTTGGCAATCTACTTTTACATATGAAAGATTATGAGCGAGCTCAACGATTCTACCTAAAGGCAACAAAGCTTGATGAAAAAGCTGCGACAGCCTACTACGGTTTGGGTAATGTTGATTTTGAACAAGAAAATTTCGATGCGGCAAAGGAGCAATTCCAGAAAGCAATTAGTCTTGGCTTGGAAGAAGCGGATCCGTATTTTATGTTAGGAATGACGTTTTTATACGACGAGCAATTTAAATTATCACTTCCATATCTGCAGCGGGCAAGTGAGTTGAGTCCAGAAGATGTCGATGTTCAGTTTCAGTATGGATTGGCGCTAGCCCAAACACAACAACTAGATTATGCTAAATCTACTTTTAAAAAAGTATTAGAATTACAAAAGGAACATAGTGATGCTCATTATAATTTAGGAGTTATCGCACTATATGACGAAAATATTGATCAGGCTTTGGAACATTTTAATCAAGCACTTGCAATTCAACCTGATCACCTGTTAGCTGGTAATGGTAAAAAGCAAATTGAAAAAATGCTCGAAGAAGAACAGTAAGAAATGGAGGTCTTTGTAATGGAGAATGGCCATGCAGTCGAACAAAAAAATTTCATAAAAGGCGAAATGATTCATACTATTTTTGAAAATAAAGACGAGCATTTTTCCATTGCAAAGATCAAAATTCTCGAAACAAATCAGCAATTCGATGAAACAGAAGTAGTTGTAAAAGGATACTTTCGTCGCTTAGATCCTGGTGAGACATACGAGTTTTATGGACGAGTTGTCGAACATAAACGCTTTGGTCGTCAATTCCAAGTGGAAAGCTACCAACGTTTTCTGCCTGAATCAAAAGAAGGCGTTATTGCCTATTTATCAAGTGATCTTTTTCCTGGTATCGGTAAAAAAACGGCAGAACGAATTGTCGATACTTTAGGAGAGTCAGCATTAACTAAGATTCTTAATGATCAATCCGTTCTGTCCCAAGTAAAAGGGTTAGCTAAAGACAAACAAGAAAAAGTCTATCAGATACTCCATGAAAATCAAGGTTTTGAACATATTGTGATTGCATTATCGAAATATGGTTTCGGTCTGAAGATGGCCCAAAAAATGTATACGGCTTTTAAAGAAAACACGTTAGAATCGTTGCAAACCAATCCATATGCCTTTGTTTTCGATGTAGATGGATTTGGTTTCATACGAGCAGATCAAATGGCAAAAGAAAATGATATTCCGATTGACCACCCTACAAGATTACAAGCGGCATGTATTTATATTTTGCAAAACAGTATTCAGGATGGCCATGTTTATCTACCAATTGATCAGTTGTTGTATGAGATGGATCAGTTATTAGATGGGGAAGCAAATCAGATCGATATTGACAAAATGACTGCTCAGATTGTCGAGTTAAATAAAGAAAAACAAATCATTGTAGTGGACAAAAAAGTGTACTTACCATCTCTTTATTACTCAGAGACTGGCTTTTGTGCCCAAATTAAACGAATTGCTGATAAAAAGATCGAACGAGCATTTATGGATGCGGAACTGTTAAAAATAGTAGGTGCTATTGAGGAAGAAGAAGTCTTAAGTTATGGAAAAGAGCAATATCAAGCATTGGAGACAGCCTTGTCAGAGAAGATTTTTATTTTAACTGGTGGTCCAGGTACTGGTAAAACAACAGTTATTAAAGGAATTATCAATGCTTATGCAGAGATACATGACCATTCGTTAGATAAAGATGATTATAAAGATGACGAAGAGTACCCGTTTGTATTAACAGCACCAACTGGACGTGCGGCAAAAAGGATGAAGGAATCAACAGGAATTGACAGTGTTACCATCCACCGCTTATTAGGTTGGGATGGAAATGAAACATTTGATAAAGATGAGAATAATCAATTAGAAGGTAAAATTCTCGTCATTGACGAATTTTCCATGGTTGATATTTGGCTTGCTTATCAATTGTTTCGAGCAATTCCAGATGACATGCAAATTGTAATTGTTGGGGATGAAGACCAATTGCCGTCTGTAGGACCAGGTCAAGTACTTGCTGATTTGTTAAAGAGCGATGTTGTTGCATCCGTCTCTTTGAAGGAAGTCTACCGTCAAAAAGAGGGCTCCAAAATCATTCAGCTTGCCCATGAAATTAAAAATAATAATGTACAACCAGATAGTCTAACAAAGGCTAATGATTTTAGCTTTTTGACTTGTCCGGATTACCAGGTTGTCGATATTGTGACACAGGTAGTGAAAAAAGCTCACGATAAAGGTGTGGACTTACGGCAAATCCAAGTGTTAGCACCTATGTATCGATCGAAGGCAGGTATTCATCGGTTAAATGAAGAGCTCCAAGCAGTAATCAACCCGCCACAACAAGGCCGAAGAGAAATGCGTTTCGGTGACACCGTATTTCGAAAAGGGGATAAAGTCATCCAACTTGTTAATCAACCGGAAGACGGTGTATTCAATGGGGATATTGGGGAAGTTGTCGCCATTTTTGAAAAAGACGAGAATGTAGATCAAGAGGAACAAGTCGTTGTCAGCTTTGATGATAGAGAAGTCGCCTATGCCAAACCAGATCTGTTGAACTTAATGCACGCTTATTGTACATCGATTCATAAGTCACAGGGCAGTGAATTTCAAATTGTTATTTTGCCAATTATCCCCGGATATAACCGGATGCTGCGCAAAAATTTGATCTATACAGCGATTACTCGTGCCAAACAATCGCTTGTCATGTGTGGTGATAAATCGGCATTCTTACGAGGTGTGCAAACAGAAGATACAAACAAGAGATACACATCGCTGGTTTCTTTCTTGCATGAATTATTTCAAGTAAAAGATAAACAGGCAGAAAATGAAGACGAACAGAATTTAACAGCAGATGAACAATTGCTTGCCGTGGAGGTAGGACAAGAAGATTTTTCACCATATGATTTTATGGAATAAAGCTATAGTGCAGAGAGTGGTTTAAACCACCTCTGCTTTTTTGTGTGCAAAAGAGTCAAAGATATTCAACTGGTTCAAAAGTATTACAAAATAAAAAGAATAAAAAATAATAGGAAAATATATCTGTTTTTCCAATAAATACATATTTTTTCTGGATTATTTTGCTATTTATTATTTATAATTGTTTATTAGATGAATAGTTATGGAATGGTTCTAGGTTGTCATTGTTACGGAGGTGAAGAGATTGTCAGATTCAGATTTTTTAAGTAATGCTTTTTCTATCATTTCGAGTCGATCAGCCGAAGTGGACCAAAAGATAGAACGTTTAAAAGAAGCTAAACGTGACATTGAGGACGAACAAGATCAAGCCTTCATGGAGATCAAACAAATAAAAAAACCTTCGTTAGATCAATTATGGGAAGGCACAGAGGCAAATAAATTTGATGAATTTCGTGACGAAGCATACCAAGTGATGAAAAGAAAGATAAGTAATTATGATCACTACATTTCCAGGATGAATTGGGAAATAAGCCAACTCCAGCTTCAGCAAAATACGTTAGATGTTGCCAGTTCGATTGCTTACCAGGCCGATCGTCTTCTGGATCAGGGGGAAGAAGCATTAGAGGATTTCGGTAGAAAAGTAAATGAATTAAAAGGATGGTTGTTCTAATGAACATTAGGTTAGGTACTACTGTCAGTGGTGGAACGGAAATTAAGCTTCATTTCAATTCGGTCATGGGCCAACTCGAAAATGCTAGACAATCCTTATCACAATTAGAATTGCCGAAGCCAAAAGATACCTATTGTAAAAACGAACTGCAGTTCACCAAGGAATGGCTAGAACGGGAAAAAATGATTCATGAATTTTTATTGCAATATATAGAGACGGTGGAAAAAAATCTAGCAGATACAAGAGAAAATGTCAGAATGCTGAAAGAACAAGATGAAGCTATTGGTAGATAGAGAAACGGAAAGGGAGAAGAACCGATGAGCTCAACCCAAACCTTAGAAACGAAATCGTTAGTAGAAACCGTGGAAGCCCGTGCTAAGGAATATGAGACGTTACGTGAGCAATTGGAATCACTGCGAACTGCTTTTCAGCACATAGTTGATTTAGATGATTTTCGCGGGAAGAGTGCCAGTGCGATTAAAGCTTTTTATCGTGCCCAAATCGATGTAGTGGAAGCATGGATCAATTTTATTGATATGCAAATATCTTTTTTTAAAGGTATAGAAGGAATGGCAGAGGATTTCGAATTAGGTGGTAAAACGTTGGTAGATGTTCCTTTTTTGGAAAGAGAACTATCCAATAGTACTACGAAGGCCTTCAATCTTGTTGATGCCCAGCAATCTAATTTGCAATCGATTTTTTCTCGCGTAAATGACCTCGTTTCCTTAGAAGTATTTTCTAAAAGTGATTTTGAAGAACAGATGGAGGATGCAGAAAATAAACGGAGAAAAACAAAAAAGAACGTACAGGAGTTAGATCATCTCCTAGTAGAGCATTATAATCAATCTTCTTTCCATGAACAAGTCATTGTCGGCCTCATGCAAGAAATGCTTCATGCTTCATCACAAGGGGGAGAAGTATCGCCTGTTCATTTTAATGAAGTGATGTATCTGCAAAGTGAAATCCACCAAGCAAAGAAAGATGCAAAGCAACTGACGTCATCGTATCTTAATTATCAAAAGAAATTACAAGAAAACCGTGAGTTACTAGCGAAAGCAGAGGAAATGGAAAATCGCCCTTGGTACGAGAAAACATGGGATACAGTTTGTACGTTCACTGGCGAAGTAACCGGTTATTATGATGCCAAGCGTGCATCAACTGGAATTGATCCAGTAACAGGTGAAAAGTTAACAACTGCAGAACGGATTACAGCAGGATCATTGGCCGCAGCCGGATTCATTCCGATTGTTGGTTGGGCAGGAAGAGCATTGAAAGGTGGTAAAGCGATCTACACCGTGTCGAAAGGTGTAAAAACTACTGATCATGTGTTGGATGCCTATCAAAATACAAAAGCATTTGATATACTACAGAAGACAGAGTATGGTATTTATGGACTGGCATCTTATAATGGATTCAGCGAATACATAACCGGAAAAGACATGTTCGGTAATGAATTAAGTGAGGAAAAGCGCAACCAAAGTCTAACACAAGCACTGTTTATGTTTGGAGCCGGTGGAGCAGGTATAGCCGTTGATCGCATGCAGGCCAAGAACAGCCTTTCCACCATCTTTCCTAATCCAAAGCTACCCGCAACGATACCAAAGGCGCCAAAGCCATGGTCTGTAAATCATGCGATGAAATGGATGAAGGAGCAAGTACCAGAAGTTCGTGTCGTGCAGGATTCGATGGGTGGTACCCATATGATGTTTGCGAAGAAGAGTGGTAGGGGAGAGGGTGTAAAAGGATTAGCGAATGGTACTAAACGTACGGGTAATGTAAAGCATTTAGATGATATACCTAGAATAAAAGAAATTGAAGTTAATTTTAAAAGAAATAATAAACATGACTCCGAAGAGTTTGCAAGACAAATAAAAGACCAAGAAAAAGGTATGAATGAACTAACTATAGACGATTACCTCAAAAATAGAGAAAGGTATATAGCTGAAGGGCGAGCATTAGAGGGAAATGCTGCCCAACAAACAGCTCGAGAAGAAGCATTCTCTGATAAATTAATGGAACTAATGGCTGATGGCAAGTCATTTGATGAAGCAGAAAAAGAAGCGAAAGAATGGCTTAGTACCCAAGCAGCACTTCATAATCCCGATCAGATTGCAGGTGGAAATCCTGAAATTATTGGTGGAATGGGGAATAAAGGAATAAATTCTTCAATTGGTTCCCAATGGAAATATAGAATTGATGTTGTTGATGAACAAATAAGAGAAATGGCGAAAAATATGACGCAGGAACAGCTTAAAAATACCTATTTGAATGTAAAACTGACACACTAAGGAGGTTTTTAAATGGAGAGTTTATTAAATGATTTTAAATTATACAGCAAGGTTCCGAGCTATTTAATAGAAAAATATAAGAACATAATCCCAAAAGAAATAATTGATTTGTGGCAGAATTATGGATTTGGAACATTTATGCATGGATATTTTAAAAGTATTAACCCAGAAGAGTTTCAAGATATTTTACAAGAATGTAGTATAAGATACACGGATTCTGTAGTGTTATTTGCAACTGGGATGGGAGATTTAGTAATATGGGCTGATGGTTATGTAAGATTACTTAATTTTAGATACGGTGTACTAAAAACAGTTATGCCAAACTTTTTATATTTTTTCAAAAGCTTGGATTCAGAAAAGTTTCGAGATGAGTATTTACAGTGGCAACCTTTTCCTGAAGCAATTAATCAATATAACGAATTAGATTATGATGAATGCTTCGGTTACACACCTTTATTAGGTTTAGGTGGACCAGAAAAAGTTGAGAATCTAAAAAAAGTCAAACTGAAGGAACATATTCTTATTATTACTGAATTTATGGGACCAGTTCAGTAATATTTGAGAGTATGTTACAGAATTAACTATAAGCACTTGATTGCCTTACTAGGAATCAGGTGTTTTTGTTTTTTTAGAAATTTTAACTTGGACGACATTGAATAAAGCTTTAAAGAAATTCATAGCTCATGAAGGTAGTCCTATCAAGGCATTCTGCTTTAGTGCTGTGTTTGTGAAAATCAAAAAATAGGTAAGTTGACAGTTTGCATGGTAAGAGGACATTTGACAACAGGGCATTGGCAACATACAAATGAAATCGTACAAGCTCGAGAGGATACACTATGTATAAATGAAAAGGAATTCGCAAAAATAGGTGGCAAAAAAACTTTAAAACCTAATATTTAAAGTAAATTTCTTGAGTCTTTGATTTTTAAAAAACATTTTCTTTACTTTTAATACTTTATAAAAAACTTCTATTTGTTTATAAGACCATAAAGTGCTTCATTCATATAAGAAGACTTTTTAATTGCTTTTGAATTGTTTAATTTCCTTTTTTTATAATTGGAACTTCATAATGTACGATTATTAGCAAATGGAAGAGAGAAAAAGATTTGAATTAGAGGTGATTTTTTATAGAGAAAGAATTTGAAGATTATTTGTATGAACTACAAACAGACATGGTAGCTATATGTTTAGAGTATGTCGATAATAAAACAGATGAAATCTTTATTTATTGTTCATATGAACAATAAATGTATGTGTTTGATTTTTTCTATAGGATTGAAGGAAAGGTTGTCCATAAACATCAGTTTAACGAGGTTACAAAAGAATTGGAGCGAGTTTGCGATGTTTCCAGAGAGGTAGAAGGCAACACTAAGAATTGGTAATCAAAATTTAAAGCTGGTCCATAAAAAATGTGAAGAGTTTAATATAGAAATGCCTACAGAAATGAAATTATATTATAATGTGAAACAAAACTCTTTAAAACCTAAATATAAATAAGATCTAGTTTATTCAAATGATGATGAACTTATTGCCTGATGACATTTTCGACAACTGGTTTGAGGAAGTAAAAGAAAATAATTTATAAACAATACCTTGATTGGCTAAATGCCTTTCGAGGTTTTATTATGAATAATGACCGACACAGTATTATGACTAGTTATCCTACATTGGATTTGCGAATATATCAATTTAGCTATTGTCAAAACCGACAATTTAAACGGAATAAATATGATGCAGTATATTCCAAGATAAGGACCTATTACCTGATGATATTTAATCTATGGTTCGATAAAGTCAAGTAAGCCTATGAAGAACAATTAGACTAGCATAACTAAAACCATCCCAAAGCAAAGCCATTTCTTTGAAAAATATATGTATAATTCCCTCCAAATAGGAAAGGATGAAAAATAAAAATGGAAAAGTGAGGGAATGTTAGTGATTTGTCCGAATTGTCGCAGCAAGAATATCGGAGTTATAGGTCCAGAGCAATACTATTGCTGGGATTGCTTCATTGAATTATCTGTCCAAAATAACATGCTGCACTTGCATGAAGTTGAAATGGATGGATCGTTAAGCTCATTGGATGATTTATTTTCTGATGAGGAAAGACGAGTAGAAAGGTAATGAAGACTAATCAATCAAAAATTCGTATCGTTCTTCAACTGATTATTCTCTGCTTAGCAGTTCTTTTTCTCTATTTAATGTATATCCTGTTTCCTTTTTACAAGCATATGCTTATCATCATTTTACAAGTGTTGGCACCATTTTTAATTGCAGGATTAATCGCTTATCTATTACATCCAGTTGTCGAAAAAATTCATAGATTCCATATTCCAAGGCCAGTGGCTATTATTTTCATATATCTACTTTTTTTCGCAATCACTGGGTATGGTATTTATATATCCTTTCCGATGTGGATGGAGCAACTTCAGGAAATGCAGCAAAACATACCACAATATGTGGATGCATATCGTTCTTTTATCTATGACCTATATAACCAAACATCTTTCTTGCCAGAGGGGTTTCATGATAATTTAGATCAATTTTTTCAAAATATAGAAACAACACTTGGTGATCAAGTAACAAATCTGTTAAAGAATATCCCTATGTTGTTTGATATTTTTGTTATGATTGCGGTTATTCCGATATTAGCCTTTTACTTTCTGAAGGACTATCAGCAATTACAGAGAGGTATTCTAAAAATCATCCCGGTAAAATATCAGTCTTTTACGAAGAAACTGGGACGTGATATGGAGGAAAGCCTTGGTCAGTATATCCGAGGACAAATATTAGTGTGTTTCATTGTAGGTTTAGTGAGCTACTTTTTGTTAAGATGGATTGGAATGAATTATGCAGTTGTATTGGCAACCATTATCGGTTTCACCAACTTTATTCCTTATTTCGGACCGATCATTGGAGCGATTCCTGCGGTATTGATTGCTTTTACGATGTCAACGGAAATGGTGTTGTATGTCATTTTGGTTGTTTTAACGGTACAATTACTAGAAGGGAATTTACTTTCTCCTTTTATAGTAGGAAAAAGTATCCACATTCATCCTGTTTATTTGATTTTAACATTATTTATTGCAGCCAAGACTACTGGTATTGTGGGAATGTTATTGGCAGTACCTATTTTGGCAGTTGCCAGAGTTGCAGTACCATTGATTGTTAGACAGGTAAAAGCAATTGACAGATAGCCAAAAGTTATCTATAATATGCTAGCGAAGTTAAATAAAACAAATCGAAGAAAAACCTGAGTACTGGATTACCGTTTTATAGAGAGGAATTTCCATGGCTGAAAGAAATTCTAAATGCTCTGATTCAGGAAGCTAGTTTGAAGTGCAGCTAATTACTGCCGGTTCCATCTCCGTTACAGGTGTTAAGGTGACAGTCACTTAGGCTGTAATTAGGGTGGTACCGCGGATATAACTCTCGTCCCTGCTGAATCAAGCAGAGATGGGAGTTTTTTATTTTTTAAGCTAAAGAAGAAATTTACGTATTTGTCTAGCTCCGAGTGCCCAGAAACTAGGCGACTTCACGAATCGCCCTACGATAAGTCATCATCGGTTCGTAAACTCACCGTGATTCCTTTATCTCAGGTGATTCTCTCCAGTCGCTACGTTTCTATGCGGGCTCTCTACGCTTTTCTTAATAAATATAAATTCACGGAGGCGATTTATAATGAAGAACTTAACATCCGCTCAAGTGCGTCAAATGTTTTTGGACTTTTTTAAAGAAAAAGGTCACGGTGTCGAACCGAGTGCATCCTTAGTACCAAAAGATGATCCGACGTTGTTGTGGATCAACAGTGGTGTGGCAACATTAAAAAAATATTTTGATGGTCGAGTTGTACCAAAGAATCCCCGCATTGCCAATGCACAAAAATCAATTCGTACGAACGACATTACCAATGTAGGCTATACAGCAAGACACCATACTTTCTTTGAAATGTTAGGTAACTTCTCGATTGGTGACTATTTCAAGGAAGAAGCAATCGATTTTGCCTGGGAATTTTTAACCGGTGACAAATGGATTGGCTTTGATCCGGAGAAACTATCGGTTACCGTACACCCGGAAGATGAAGAAGCATATGTGCTATGGCGTGATAAAATCGGATTACCCGAAGAACGCATTATTCGACTAGAAGAAAACTTCTGGGATATCGGGGAAGGTCCTAGTGGGCCAAATACCGAAATTTTCTATGACCGTGGCGAAGCATATGGTAATGATCCAAATGATCCGGAACTGTATCCAGGCGGTGAAAATGAGCGTTATCTAGAGATCTGGAACTTAGTGTTCTCTCAATTCAATCATAATCCAGATGATACGTATACGCCATTACCGAAGAAAAACATTGATACTGGTATGGGACTCGAGCGTCTTGTCAGTGTGATCCAGGATACGAAAACCAATTTTGAAACAGACTTATTTTTACCTATTATCAAAGAAACAGAAAAATTGGCAAACACCAGCTATAATGCAAATGAAGAAACAGATGTGTCCTTCAAGGTGATTGCAGATCATATCCGTACAGTAACGTTTGCGGTAAGTGACGGTGCCTTACCATCGAATGAAGGCCGTGGATACGTGTTGCGCCGTCTTTTACGTCGAGCAGTTCGCTATGCCAAACAAATTGGAATTGAAAAACCGTTTATGTATCAACTTGTTCCGACAGTCGGTACGATCATGGAAGCTTTCTATCCAGAAGTGAAAGATAAGACAGACTTTATTCAAAATGTGATCAAAACCGAAGAAGAACGTTTCCATGAAACATTACAGGAAGGTCTGCAAATTTTAAACTCGATCATCGAACAAGAAAAAGAAAAAGGAAATAAAGTCTTCCCTGGTGAAGAAGTATTCCGTCTTTATGACACGTACGGATTTCCAAAAGAGTTAACAGAAGAGTATGTTGATGAAGCCGGATTTACGATTGATGAAGCAGGCTTTGAGAAAGAAATGACCAAGCAACGTGATAGAGCACGTAATGCCCGACAAAAAGTCGATTCAATGCAAATCCAGGATGGCGTATTAAACGAAATTAACATAGAAAGCTCTTTTGTTGGGTATGATTATTTACAGGCAGAAACAACTGTACTGGAAATGGTCGCTGATAAAGAGCGTGTAGAAGCTGTTACAGCCGGAAATGAAGCATACGTTATACTTGCTGAAACACCATTTTATGCAGAAAGCGGTGGACAAATAGCTGATAAAGGTACTATTTCTTTTGAAGGCGGTCATGCGGAAGTACAAGATGTTCAAAAAGCACCAAATGGACAAAATCTTCACCGTATTTTGATCCAAGAAGGTACGTTATCGAAAGGACAAGCCGTCCAAGCACAAGTAGACAAGACATCGCGTCAGTACATTATTAAAAACCATACGGCGACACACCTTCTACATCAAGCATTAAAGGATGTATTAGGTGAACACGTTAACCAGGCTGGTTCATTAGTCGCAAGTGAGCGTCTACGATTTGACTTCTCCCATTTTGGAGCAATAACGGAACAAGAAATCACAGAAATTGAACAACAAGTAAACGAAAAAATATGGGCTTCCATTCAGGTGAATATTAGTAATAAGGGAATCCAGGAAGCAAAAGAAATGGGAGCTATGGCCTTATTTGGTGAAAAATATGGAGACATCGTACGAGTGGTTGAAATCGGGGACTACAGTATTGAATTATGTGGTGGTTGCCATGTTCAAAACTCTGCTGAAATTGGGTTATTCAAGATAGTTTCCGAGTCAGGAATCGGGGCCGGAACACGAAGAATCGAAGCTGTAACAGCTAAAAGTGCTTATCAATTTGTGAATGGTAAACATCAATTATTACAAACTGCCGCTAATCAATTAAAAACAAAAGAAGATCAAGTACCTGAACGTTTAGAACATCTTTTTAAAGATATGAAAGAACAGCAGCGTCAAATTGATTCATTACGTGCTAAACTTTCCCAACTAGAGGCTTCTTCAATCTTGGATGATGTTCAAGAAGTAAACGGAGTAAAAGTCCTTGCAAAAAAAGTAGATGTCTCTGATATGAATCAATTACGTCAAATGGTAGACGAAATGAAACAAAAATTAGAATCAGGTATTATTTTGCTTGCTGCAGTCAATAATGACAAAGTACAGTTAGCATCAGGAGTTACCAAAGATTTAGTAACGAAGGGATACCATGCAGGTAATTTGATTAAAGAAACTGCCAAGATTTGTGGTGGAGGCGGCGGTGGCCGTCCAGATATGGCACAAGCTGGTGGAAAAGATGCAACTAAATTACCAGAAGCACTCGCCTTTGTAGAAAAATATGCGCAAGAGGTACAATAATTTTGGTAATTTTTATTAATAACAGTTATAATAGATAGATACAAATCGTTGTAATTTTATTTGGGGGTGCTTCCATGGATGGAATGGACAAGACAATGAAATTTGATTTTTCTGAAGAGCCCATTGAGCAAAATGTTGAAGAAGTGTTGTTGTTAGTGCATAATGCGCTCGAGGAAAAAGGATATCATCCGATCAATCAAATTGTTGGATACTTATTATCAGGTGACCCGGCTTATATTCCACGACATAAGGATGCACGAAATTTGATAAGGAGAATTGAGCGCGATGAAATAATTGAAGAATTAGTGAAGTATTACATCAGCGCCAATAATAAGAAATGACAAAAATATTAGGACTAGATGTAGGATCAAAAACGATCGGTGTTGCGATCAGTGATGCATTAGGCTGGACTGCACAAGGTTTAACGACCATCCATTGGCAGGAACCAGATTACGAATCGGTAAAAGATACGTTTAAACAATTGATCGATGAACATACTATAGAAAAAGTCGTCATTGGCTTACCTAAAAACATGAATGGCTCAATTGGCTTTAGAGGTGAAGCTTCACAAGATTTCGCCAAGTTTATAGAAGATACTTTCTCGAAAGAGGTTATCCTTTGGGATGAACGACTTACTACGATGGCTGCCGAGAAAGTTTTGTTAGAAGCGGATATGAGCCGTTCTAAGCGAAAGAAAGTGATCGACAAGATGGCAGCTGTCATGATATTGCAAGGTTATTTGGATAGCCAACCATGAAGGAGGATTACAAATGGCATTAGAAGAAAAAGAACGTATCATCATTCCTGATGAAAATGGAGAAGAACATTTATTTGAAGTTTTGTTTACGTTTGATGTTGATCAGACACAAGAATCATATGTAGCAGTAGTACCAGCGGAACAGAAAGAAGACGAAGAAGTAGAAGTGTTTGCATTCCGTTATGAAGAGAAAGAAAACGACGATGACCTCGCCCTATATCACATCGAGTCAGACGATGAGTGGGACATGGTTGAGGAAGTACTTAATACAGTAGCAGACAACGACTTGACAGAATAAAGACAAAAGCTGGCCAGGAACTCCTGGTCAGCTTTTTTGTATTAACAAATGGAATGTAGTTAAAGTAGTATCACCCATAGCGTATCTAACAATTTATTATCCAGAAATTTTAGTGATTTCTTTACACTGTTATTATCAATTGTTTCGCTTTTGCAAAATTTGTAGTATAATATACCGGGTGAAAGGGGGAGACCTAAATGAGTAAAGAAAAAGAAGAGAAAAACACAAAGTCAAAAAAGAAGAAACTTACATATAAAGAAATTTCTCAAGAACGGGCAAAAGAAGCCAGTCTTGCACGGAGAATTATCATCATTGTGCTGATAGTACTAACAGGGGTTATCATAATTGGTGGTTACACTGCCTATAATTATGTACAGAAAGGTGTATCTCCGGTTGATCCTAATAGTGAAGAAACGATCGATGTCACTATACCACTAGGATCATCAAGCTCTGATATTGCTAGTATACTGGAAGATAAGGGCATTATTTCAAATAGTTTAATATATCGTTTTTATGTTAAATTTAACAATGCTACTGATTTTCAAGCAGGGGAATACAGTTTATCGCCTTCGATGACTTTAGCAGAAATTACATCAGAATTGGAAACAGGTTCTATTCAAAAAGAAGCTCAATTACGTGTTACCGTACCTGAAGGAAGAAGTATTGAAGAAATTGCATCGATCTATGAAGAACATGCAGGTGTTGATAGTAAAGAATTTTTAGAAAAAATGAAAGATCAAGAATATATAAAGGAATTGATCGGACAATATCCAAATATTTTAACGGAAGATATTGTAGCAGAAGATATTATTTATCCATTGGAAGGGTATTTGTTTCCAGCGACATATGAGTTTGTTACGGATCAACCTACTATAGATAAAATTATCACAAAAATGTTAAATAAAACAAACAGTGTCATTCTTGCCTATTATGATCAGATAGAAGCATTAGAATTCTCTATTCATGAAGTGATTACGTTTGCTTCATTAGTAGAGGAAGAGGCGCCAACTGAAGAAGATAGAAGAAAAATTGCTCGCGTGTTTTATAATCGGATGGAAGAGGGTATGATGTTACAAACAGACCCTACTGTCATTTATGCGCATGGTGAACATATACCGAGATTAACATATGATCATTATGAGATAGAATCACCTTATAATACGTATCATGTTCAAGGATTACCAGTTGGGCCAATTGCTAATTTTGGTGAAAGTTCTTTAGCTGCGGTATTAAAACCGGATGATAACAACTATTTTTATTTCTTAGCGGATTCTGAAGGAAATGTTCATTATTCCAGAACACTTGAAGAACATCAAAAGCTGGAAGATCAATATATTCATAATCAAAAGTAAAAGCAGGGGGCAGATATCCCTGCTTTTGCCCTGTTTTAGAAGGGAATGACAAGCATGAACCAGACAGATATTATCAAATATCTGGATACGATCACGCCAATACAAGACGATTGGATTCAACAGTTAGAGGAAGAAGCAAATCAAAACCATGTTCCGATTATGGACAAACAAGGTATTGCCTTATTACAACAATTAATTCGTCTCCACCAGCCAGCCAAAATACTTGAAATTGGCACTGCAATTGGGTACTCTGCTTTAAGAATGTTAGAAGCAAAATCTGATGCAAAAGTAGTCTCGATCGAAAGAAATCAAGAAATGTATGATCGGGCGATGAAAAATATTCAAGAGCAAAACCAAGAAGAACATATTGATGTCATTTTTGGGGATGCTTTAGAGGTAGATGAAAAGGTTGCAGAAAAAGGACCATATCAAATGATATTTATCGATGCAGCAAAAGGACAGTATCGGCACTTTTTCGAAAAATACGGGCAAATGCTTACTGATAAAGGCGTGATGGTGACAGACAATGTCCTTTTCAGAGGCTTGGTGGTAAATCCGGAAGAAGCGCCGAAAAGGTTACAAAAGCTTGCGAATAAAATCGATCAGTATAATCAATGGTTATTGCAACATCCTTCTTATCATACCACTATTCTACCGGTTGGAGACGGTGTGGCAATCAGTGTAAAAAAGTAAAAGTAGGGGTGCACAACATGAGTAAGAAAAAACCAGTTATTATTGGAGTTGCAGGTGGATCTGGTTCAGGTAAAACATCTGTAACCAAAGCCATTCAAAATCGTTTTACAGATCAATCTGTCCTTGTTATTGAGCAAGATTATTATTATAAAGATCAAGCAGATATTCCTATGGAAGAAAGACTACAAACAAACTATGACCATCCATTAGCTTTTGATAATGATCTTCTAATTGAACATATTAAAGAATTATTAGAACATCAGCCGGTAGATAAACCAGTATATGATTATACGATGCATACTAGATCTGATGATGTTATTCCGATGGAGCCCAAAGATGTTATTATAATTGAAGGTATTTTAATTTTGGATGATGCAAGGCTGATGGAATTAATGGATATTAAAGTTTTTGTTGATACAGATGCGGATTTACGAATTATTCGTCGTCTGTTACGGGATATTAATGAACGAGGCCGTTCGATTGATTCTGTCATCAATCAATATATCCAAACAGTTCGTCCTGCTCATTTGCAATTTATTGAGCCCACCAAAAGATATGCAGATGTTATTATTCCTGAGGGTGGACAAAACGTTGTTGCCATTGATTTATTAGCTACAAAAATTGAAAAAATATTAGAACTAGAGTAACTTAGAATGCACGGAGTTATAATCTCTCCTTGCATTTGCAAAATAGTACAAATAAAACTATTGAAAAAATTGAAAAAATTTGAGATAGTAGTGGTTAGTAAATAAAGCATTTACATAAATGCTATGAAAAAGTGTTATTTTAAATGAGGCATCATACAATGTAAATAATATTTGCTTTACTGATTCATAGCAGTAGATTGAAGGAGTGTAGGATCATGCCAGAAGAAAAAGAGTTTTACATGACAGAAGATGGCTTAAAAAAATTAGAAGAAGAATTGGAATATTTAAAGACAGAACGAAGACAAGAGGTTGTTGAACGCATCAAGATTGCCAGAGATTTTGGTGATTTATCCGAAAACTCAGAGTATGATGCGGCTAAGGATGAACAAGCTTTTGTTGAATCTCGAATTGTACAAGTAGAGAATATGATTCGAAATGCTGTCATTATTAAAGACGAAGACGCAAACCCAGATGTTGTATCATTAGGTAGAACCATTACCTTCCAGGAATTACCTGATGGTGAAGAGGAAAGCTATACAATTGTTGGTAGTGCTGAAGCGGATCCTTTTGAAGGGAAAATTTCCAATGATTCTCCGATTGCAAAAAGCCTGTTAGGTCATTCAATAGGAGAAGAAGTGGTGGTACCAACTCCAGCTGGTGATATGAACGTAAAAATAATTAGTGTTCAGTAAGGATAGAAAAAATGGATGTCTTATTTTAGAGACATCCATTTTTATTCATTATATTGGGTAATAGCTTCTCATGCAGATCACAAGTTTTAAGGCACTTTTCATATTACGAAGATATTAAAAATGGTTTAAGTTTCTGTTCAATGAAATATTCTTTGTTCTTTTCGAGTATAAATTGAAAGACAAGCTCTTCCGAAACAGAACTAAATTGCAGCGTAGTGTCATCGAGAAAATGAATAAATAAGACCTGGTTTTCTTTATCATAGCTAATCGATTCAAAGGTAGTTAGTTGCCATAATTTGCGATCAAACGTAGTCGTTCTCAACATAGCACACGCTCCTTACATTTTCTTTCAATTTATTATATTCCATATATATGGACAAACTCCTGCAAGAATGACAAAAAAAGAAAAAAATCGATCGATTTTCCTAAAAATAGGGCTTGTCATGGTGAAAGATATTATTTTTTAGTATAATTACGATTGGGAGGGTGGAATAATGGCGGATGAATTTGGAAGAATTACAAGAAAAGACAGGTTTGAGAAAAAAAGAACGAGCACGAAGGCTATTACATGGTTAAGCGTTATCGGTGGAGTTTTAGCCGTTCTCATCATTGCAATTGTTGTTTTTGGTGGAGATGATCAAGGTGAACCGGTAGCGACTGGCTCAGAAGATAATAATAATACAGAAGAGATTCAAGAAGATAATACAGATGAAGATGGATTAAATAAAGAGCCTGAGAAACAGTCCGAAGAATCTAGCGGAACGACATCGGAAGAAGAGTCCGATCAGGAAGAACCGCAAGTGGGAGAAGAAACTAAGGAAGATGAGAACGAGCAAAACAATGAAGATGTGCAGCTAAAAGAAGTAGAATCCGAGGATGAGAATGTTCGCGCTGCTTATAAAGGAAACTGGGAACCGATTGGTACAGAGCAAGAAGAGCCTCATACTACAACATTTGAAAAAGAAACTGTTGACTGGCAAGAAATGATGCAAGCAGTGGAAGTTGCAACAGGTATACCTGTAGATCAACAAATTACTTGGTGGTTTGGAAGAGCTGGAGAGCAGAGTGTAGAAGCGACTGTTTCACCGAAATCTAACCAGGATGAAACTTATCGAGTGACGATGGTCTGGGTGAAAGAACAAGGTTGGCAGCCAGTACTAGTAGAAGAATTGATTGAAAACGATAAAAAAACAAGTTCATCAAGTGATAGTCAAGAAGAAGATGCAGCAAGTTCAGAACAGGAGGAATAAACCATGATCGGTATAATCGGTGCAATGGACGAAGAAGTAGAGCTACTTAAAGAGAAAATGGATATAACAGAAACGGAAAGAATCGCTAATGGTGATTTCTTTGTTGGTACAATAGAAGGTAAAGACGTAGTGTTATTGAAATCCGGTATTGGAAAAGTGAATGCTGCTATTGCAACAACAATATTATTTGAAAGATACCAACCGGGCTTTGTGATTAACACCGGTTCAGCAGGTGGTTTTCATAACGATTTAGAAGTTGGGGATATTGTCATATCTTCAGAAGTAGTACACAACGATGTTGATGTAACAGCATTTGACTATGATTATGGTCAAGTACCGGGGTTACCTCCAACGTTTCAGGCAGATCCGATTTTAATCGAAAAAGCCATGCTTGCTGCCAAACAATTAGATGGTATTGAAGCAATGAAAGGTCTGATTTGTACTGGAGATTCGTTTATGCAAGATGAAGGAAAAGTTCAATTTGTTCGGGAAAAATTCCCAGAGATGATAGCTGCCGAAATGGAAGCTGCAGCTATTGCACAAGTGTGTTACCAGTACTCCAGACCATTTGTCATAATCCGTGCACTTTCAGATATTGCGGGAAAAGATTCTTCCGTATCATTTGACGCATTCCTTGAAAAAGCAGCGGCAAATGCAGCAAACTTAATAATGGATGTTGTAAGAAATACGAATAAATGAGAAATAGCTGTCGAGACCTCGACAGCTATTTTAATTCATTACGGTAATACTCATGAAAGACTTTCATTAAAGCTCTTTTTTCAATGCGTGAAACATAACTGCGCGAGATGTTTAGCTTTTTTGCAATTTCTCGTTGGGTTAATTCGTCGGTTTTTCCTAAACCAAAACGATCGATAATCACTTCTTTTTCTCGTTTATCTAACACACGTAAGTATTTTTGAATCTTTTTTAATTCCATATGCAATTGAATAGCTTCTGTAATATCTTCGTTCTCTGCTTCTAAAATATCGATCAGGCTTATCTCATTTCCTTCTTTGTCCTGACCAATCGGATCTTGTAATGATACATCTTTTTTCGTCTTCTTCATCGCTCGTAGATGCATTAAAATTTCGTTTTCTATACATCTTGCGGCATATGTGGCTAATTTAGTCCCTTTACCACTTGAATAGCTCTCTATGCCTTTAATAAGGCCGATGGTGCCAATCGAAATTAAGTCTTCAGCATCTTCGCCGGTATTTTCGAATTTCTTCACAATATGCGCTACTAATCTTAAATTGTGTTCAATTAGCTTATTGCGTGCATGTTCATCACCCTCTTGCATTTTCTTGATCATTTCAGCTTCTTCATTGGCAGGTAGAGGCTGTGGAAAGGTGTTATTTTTTACATAGGCAACGAAAAATAACGCTTCTTTAATAATCGCTAAAATCCCGAACAATATTGACAATATGACACCTCCTAGACAGTAGGTATTCGCCCATATTTCATCTTATGCCAGACGTTCGTCCATTGTGTCATATGGCCAAGTTATAATTTTTTGAATTCGGTGCGCTTTTTTTATTGCGAAAATGTTCTAATAACCATTTCAAAGTTATAAAAACGCAAAAAATAAAAAGCCATGTGATCTACGAAAGATCTCATGGCATACCTTAAACTATTCATCTTTTAAAGAATCAGCATATTCGTCTTTTGTGTTGCCATCGTGTGACCATGGCTTTACACCAGTTGTGTGCGCTGCACGTCCGATCATATGTGCAGAAACGGGAGCTGTAAGAAGAATGAAAATAATCCCTAATATTAACTTCCCACTGACAATCCCGTGTTCGGCATATAAAAAGATAAACGAACCGATCATAATACCGGCAATCCCTAATGTTGCTGCTTTTGTAGAAGCGTGTAAACGAGTGTAGACATCTGGAAAGCGAATGACACCAATTGTGGCCGATATTACGAAAAAAGTTCCAATCACAAGAAACAAGATTACAACAATGTCCATGATGAATTCAGTCGTCGTCCCTGTCAATGATAACACCCTTTTCTAAATATTTTGCTAACGCAATTGTGCCAATGAATAATAAGATCCCAATTAATAAAATTACATCATTTAAACGAGTAGTGACAATTATAATCGCAAACAGACCAGCCATACCCATCAAGTTAATTCCTATGGCATCCAATGCTACAGCTCTATCAGGGTTAGTAGGTCCTTTGACAACTCGATATAAAAGTAAGGTTATCGATATAGTGATGACAATTATACAAACGATTGTAACCAGTTTGATTATATCATTCATCTTGTCACCTCCATTATCGCCTTTTCGAACGTTGTTTTAATTGCTTCTATCGCTATTTCATTATTATCAATATCCATCGCATGAATATAGATTATATTATTATGTTCTGAAACAGCCACCGATAGTGTCCCGGGAGTCAATGAGATCAAAGAGGTTAACATCGTAATTTCCCAATTGCTTTTTAATTCTGTTGGTAAAGCGAAAATTCCGGGCTTATAGTCTTGTTTTGGTTTATACACCCATTTTAAAATATCGATATTTGAAATGATCAACTCTTTCAGAAATAGAAGCACTAGTTTGATCATTTTCCAGACACGATCCAGGTAAAACGCATCTGGAATAAATCTTCTTAGCATAAATAATAACAATGCCCCAACAATATACCCGGCTAGGAATGATGAAAATACATATGACTCACCCAGAAACATCCACATGATCGCTATAACTAAATTTAAGATAATTTGTAGAGACATAAGATTTACTCCTTTAAAATGGATTCAATATAGTTTTCTGGATTCATCAAGTAGTCACCAATTGCTTCTATACTTGGATAGAACCATTCCGCACCAACTCCAAGTAATACTGAGAAAAAGAGCAGAAAGACAATTGGAACAATAAATCCTCTCGCTGCTTTTCTATCAGGGGTAATGGATGCATCTTTTTCTCCCCAAAAGCAACGAACGAATATTCTCATTACAGAGAGTAAGATCAACAGACTTGATCCAAGACCAATGATCACAATGACAATTCTGTCAGCTTCGACTGCACTTTGTAATAAAACTAGCTTGCCCACAAATCCACTAAAGGGTGGGATACCTGCTAATACGAAAGCGGAAATAAAGAATACCCAGCCTAGCAATGGATAATGATGGATTAAACCACGTATTTTTCTAATATCACTTGTGCCAACAAGGTATGCAACGGCACCAACTAATAAAAATAACGCTGCTTTGATGATCATATCGTGTACTAAATAATAGACGGTCCCACTAAAACCAGTACTGTTATATACGCCGATACCAATCAGCATAAACCCGACAGCAGGGATGATATTATAGGCGACAACAAGTTTCATATTATTCGTAGATAATGCCCCGATTGAACCGAAAATTAAGGTGAGGGCGGCAATCCAGATAAAGATTTCGTGTGTTACATCGCGCTCATGTACAAATATTAATGAGAACACACGTAAGAGGGAATATATCCCGACTTTTGTTAAAAGGGCACCGAACAGGGCAGAGATGACCGGATTAGGTGCAATATATGGTCTTGGTAACCAATAATATAGTGGGAAGAGAGCGGCTTTTGTACCGAATACAAAGAATAATAATATTCCAATCGTAGTCAGAATGCCAGTTTGATCTACCTCACCAACACGCTCTGCAATTTGGGCCATATTAACTGTTCCGACAACGGAATATAAGAAAGCAATCGTTGTTACAAAGAGCATCGAAGAAAATAAATTGATCAACACGTATTTCATCGATTCCCGTAATTGTACTTTTTCCCCACCAAGCACAATTAAACCGTAAGACGCCATTAATAACACTTCAAAGAAAACGAATAAGTTGAATAAATCACCTGTAATAAATGCACCAGAAACACCTGTAATCAGCAAAAAGTAGAACGTATAAAAATAAAATTCCTCCTGCTGTTTACTAAGTGATTTAGGGGCATAGAAGATACAGGCAAGTGCAACAATATTAGTGGTTAATACAAGGGTAATAGATAACATATCTGCAACCAAAACAATCCCGAATGGTGCGATCCAATCCCCTGTTTCTAGTACAACCGATCCATTTTGATGTACATAAAATAAAATATATGTGACTACCCCTGTATTGATTAATGTAAGTACTTGCGAGTATACACGTACTATTTTCAATTTTTTATGAAAAAGTGCGGCAAGTACACCAGCAATCAACGGTATGATAATTGGTAATACTGCTAAGTTACTAATCATTTTCGTTACCCCTTAATTTCTCCATATTGTCTGTTCCATTCTCTTTAGATGCTCTGTAAGCAAGAACTAATAGAAGACTAGTTACACCAAAACTGATAACGATAGAAGTCAGAATCAGCGCCTGTGGTAATGGATCTGTATAATTTTCGATATCGTGATGGAGGATAGGGGGCTTGCCAGTTTTTAATTCCCCCATGGTTAATATAAATAAGTGTGCACCATGTGAAATCAGTGCGGTTCCAATAATTATTCGAAGCATTTGTTTCTGTAACAAGTTATAAATCCCTGTTGTAAACAATACGCCCGCAAGAATCGACATAACTATTTCCATCTATTCTGCCTCCTTCTTGTTGCGTAATTTAATCAATCCATAAATAGCAAAGGCAGCTATAGCTAATACGACGATTTCAAATAAGGTATCAATACCACGCATATCAACTAGGATAACGTTGACGATGTTATGCCCGCCACCAAGTTTATAAGATGTTTCCACGAAATAATCTGAAATTTTATCAAATAGTTTTGTACTATGAGCAGAAATCGCTACTATTGTCATTAATGTACCAAAAGCAACAGAGATAATTATATTGATGAGCTTTTGTGATACATCTTCTGTACGTTCACGTAAATTTGGTAAGTGATAGAAACATAACAGAAACAACGCAACGGTAATGGTTTCTACTACTAATTGTGTTAAAGCAAGGTCTGGAGCACGGTATACGACGAATAATAAGGCTAAGCCATATCCGACGACTCCTAGAATAAGAATTGCAGCAATTTTATTTCTGGTAAAGATCGTACAAATAGCCGCAATTGCCATTGTTAATGCGATTAAAACTTCCTGTATCGTAATGTCGTTTATCTCAGGTTTATCGAAAGCAAACCCATCAGTAATCCATAATACACTGTAACTACAAACTAATATAGCTAGTAGAATCAATACCATATACAAGCGTAGTGAGCCAGTCATATACATATTGGTAATTTTCGCAGATGCTTTTTCAGACTGATCTACTAAAAAATCATATACTTTATTGAAGCTTAATTTTCCTGGGAAAATGCTATAAATGCTATTCCATGATTTTCTCGTGTAAGCAAGTATTGCTCCAATACCGACCACAATTAATGACATGTAAAGTGGGGTATACCACCCATGCCAGAACTTTATATGTTTTTCTTCCATTGGCTGACCATAAATTGCTTCTGTGGTATGGGCTAGAAAAGAGTTATTGACCAGATTAGGGAAAAGACCAATAAGCACAACCCCTAATATTAAAATTATTGGTGAAAGAAGCATACCAATCGGTGCTTCATGTGGTTTAATCTTAAGCTGATCCAATTTCTGCTCACCCATAAATGTACCGAATACCAGATACATCGAGTAGACGAATGTAAAGATACTGCCAAACACAGCTAAATACGGAATCGCTTGAGCTAACACATTGGCAAAAGCAATGGAAGATTCATGTAACTCTAAAGTAGCCTCAAAAAACATTTCTTTACTGTAAAAACCATTTAAGAATGGTAACGGTAAACCTGCCATTGAAAATGTTCCGAAAAATGCTAAGGTTGCCGAAATAGGCATGAATGTAACTAAACCACCTAAACGACGAATATCACGAGTACCTGTTTCATGATCAACAATTCCGGCAATCATAAACAAACTACCTTTAAATGTAGCATGGTTTAAAATATGGAATACAGCAGCATAAATCGCTGCACTTGTTCCAAAACCAAGCATTGACATAATCATCCCTAATTGGCTGATCGTTGAAAATGCCAATATTCCTTTTAAATCCGTCTGACGAACGGCCATGTAGGAGCCCCACACAAGTGTCAGGATTCCGATACCACTGACAAATACGAAAAACCAGTCACTTTCTGAAAAGATGGGCGTAAATCTGGCAACAAGGAAAATCCCCGCCTTAACCATTGTGGCAGAGTGCAAATACGCACTGACAGGTGTTGGTGCTTCCATCGCATCAGGTAACCAGATGTGAAACGGAAATTGGGCTGATTTCGTAAAAGCACCTAATAAAATAAGAGCCAAAATTAATCCAAAGTATTCACTGGAAAGAATCACATCTGTCTTGTTAATCATTGCTTGAATACTAGTCGTTTCGGTTATAATGGATAACAGAATAAATCCACCAAGCATACTGAGACCACCAAAAACGGTAATAAGCATTGATTTCAAGGCACCATATCGAGATCGTTCTTTATAATTCCAATAACCAATTAACAGGAATGATGAAATCGAGGTGAGTTCCCAGAATGAATAGAGAACAAATACGTTATCAGACAGGACAACCCCAAACATGGCTGTCATAAAAAGTAGGAGATAAACGTAAAATTGATCCAATCTTTCTGAAGTGTGTAAATAAAAGATGGAATAAAGTGTTACTAATGTTCCAATGCCACTAATCAATAATACGAACAGTAAACTAAGCCCATCTAAATAAAAATCTAAACCGATGTTTAGAGATGGAATCCAGTTGTAAGATTGACTAACGGGTGAAAAATCATTCCCAACATGCGGAATGAAATAAATAAATACAGCTAATGGTGCTAACAGGACAAAATAGCCAGTATGTATATTTTCCTTCCATTTGCTAAAGAATGGGATAAAAATCGCCAGCAAGACTGGCAAAAAAACAGCAAATAACATCTAATGATGATCCCCCTTATGTTAATATCACGGTGTTATTCATCAGTAAAACCCCATATCAAAGTTCAAGTGAATCAAAGAAACTAAGAAGGGGGATAATGACGCTAACACCTTGATAAGTTTCGCAAACCACCAGAGAGAGTTGAAAAGCACTCTGATGGAACGCTCACTTTATAAATTATATATTAATTTTAACGGTATCCTATTATATTCTAATCTAAAAATATCAAAGAATACAAGAGAGGAGTTCTTTGCTACCTTTTATATAAAGTAATTTTGACGAGAAATATCCTATTTAATATAATGTGGTAAAAATTTTTTCTATTAAAAGTCTAAAGACAATAAAAACACTTAGACGGATATACCGGCTAAGTGTGAATCCATTACTATTTAATTCGGGAATCTGAGATAGTCCATTAAGGAACGTCGTCTCATCTCTTCTTCCATTAACTGTATAAATTCATAACTAAGTCTAAGTTCTGTAGCTTTTTTGTAGGATTCAATAAGCAATTCATCCGATAAGTTTTCCAAGGCTTGTCCCTCCAATAGATAGGATGTCTGCTACATGTTATAGTTAATGTAGCACGAAATGGGAAAACGAACAACTGTTAACTTATCTACAATCACCTGTTCATAAGTTGTGAATAAAAGGTGAAAAAAATGTCTGAAACTTGATAGCACAAGTGTGGATCATGTGAACAAAGTTATCCACAAGCAAAACAATTGTAGTAATTTGTCGAACGATTTTACGAATATAGTTCAAATTTCCTGTTATTTTAAGACGTTTTGTCACAATTTATGATATAATTTGGTTTTTGTAAAAGATATCTTTGAACAAATTTAGAAAATTGTTTATGATAGGGAAAGATATGTATATTATTGTTCTTTAAATGTATACCATTTTTGTGAATATATAGTATTTTTAAAAGAAAACAGTTGAGGTGGACGTAATTGTTAAAAAAATTTTTGCCAAAAGAACATGTGCAACGTGTTTTAGATATAACCCCGGCGAAACTTCGTGAAATGGGGATTAAAGGTGTGATCACAGACTTAGATAATACATTAGTAGCATGGGATGTAAAAGATGCTACACCTGAAATAATCGAATGGTTTAAAGAAATGAAAGAAAACGAGATAAAAGTAACGATTATTTCAAACAATGATGAGGAGCGGGTTAGTGTTTTTTCAGAGCCGTTGGAAGCACCATTTGTTTATAGTGCGAGAAAACCGCTAGTCCGTGCCTTTAACAGAGCTGCTAAACAGATGGGATTAAAAAAAGACGAGATTGTTGTAATTGGCGATCAACTCCTTACCGATGTTTTAGGCGGTAACTTTGCAGGTTTTCATACGATATTAGTTGTACCTATTGTCGAGACAGATGGCAAGATAACTAGATTTAACCGGCTAATTGAAAGACGCATTTTGAACTGGATGCGTAGAAAAGGCATGATCACATGGGAGGAAAAGTAATGGACCAGATTTTTTGTGAAGGCTGTGGAGCCGAAATTCAAACCGAAGACAAAACCAAATCAGGATATGTACCACAGAGTGCGCTGGATAATGAACATATTATTTGTCAACGTTGCTTCCGGTTGAAACATTATAATGAAGTACAAGATGTGGAATATACCGATGACGATTATTTACGAATGATTAATCAAATAAGCGGTACGAATAGTTTAGTTGTTAAAATAGTCGATATATTCGATTTTAATGGCAGTTTTATTTCTGGATTACAGCGTTTGACTGGTAATAATCCAATCATTCTCATTGGAAACAAGGTAGACCTTTTGCCGAAATCGACAAATAAAAACAAATTAATTCAATGGATGAAAAAAACGGCGAGCGATTATGGCTTAAAAGTACAAGAAGTATTTCTTGTTTCCGCAGCAAAAGGACAAGGCTTTGACACGGTGGAAGAGGAAATAGAAGAGAGAAGAAATGGAAAAGATGTCTATGTGGTGGGGTGCACCAATGTTGGTAAATCAACCTTTATCAATCAATTGATCAATCGTTCCAGTGGCATTAAAGATGCGATAACTACCTCGTATTTCCCAGGTACTACGTTAGGATTTATTCAACTTCCTTTAGACAGAAAATCTTACATGTACGATACACCTGGTGTGGTAAATCGTAGACAACTTGTCCATTATGTAACGGATAAAGACTTAAAATTGATTACACCGAAAAAGGAAATTAAGCCAAAGGGGTACCAACTTCAGGACAAACAGACGCTCTTTTTTGGTGGCTTTGCCCGATTTGATTTTGAAAAAGGACTTAAACAATCATTTGTATGTTATTTCTCGAATCAACTAATGATTCATCGCACGAAACTGGAACAGGCAGACGAGTTTTATGAAAAGCATGTGGGAGATTTATTGCAACCGCCAAGTCCGGATACTCTCGAACAGTTGCCACCATTAGTGAAACAAACGATGAAGATCCCAAGAGATAAAACAGATATCGTAATACCTGGTCTTGGTTGGATTACCGTTCCGGACGGAGGAATCACAATTTCGATTCATGTTCCGAAAGGCGTACAAATTTCATTACGACCTGCTTTAATATAAGAGGAGAGGGGAAAAATAATGACGTATAAACTTGGATTGATCGGTCATCCAATTGGTCATTCATTATCACCATGGATTCATCAGCAATTTTTGGATTTGGCTGAGTTAAATGGGGAATATAAATTATATGAAGGGGATCGTGAGGCGCTACCTAGTGTTTTGAAACACTTAAAAGAAACTGGGATTGATGGTTTTAATGTGACGGTTCCATACAAACAGGTGATCGTCGATTATCTGGATGAAATTGATAACGATGCAGAGATTCTCAGTGCAGTTAATACGGTCATTAATAGGGATGGAAAGTGGAAAGGCTATAGTACAGATGGAGAAGGATATGTACGCTCCTTGAAGGAACCATATCCTACCCTTTTAAATAGTAAAACATCTGTGTTATTATTAGGTGCTGGTGGAGCGGCACGTGGTATATACAGAGCATTAAATGGTCAAGGTGTAGATACGGTTGATATAGCCAATCGCTCCCAAGATAAAGCAGAAGACCTTTTGTCATTACGTCTCGATGAAGTTAAATCAAGTGTGCTTAGCTATCAGCAAGCAGAGGAACAGCTAGCGAAATATGATTTAATTGTGCAAACAACATCTGTCGGAATGAAACCGAATATAAAAGATCAAGTGATTCAGCTAGATAATATAAGTAAGGATGCGGTTGTAAGTGATATTGTATATCAGCCGATCATGACGCAATTGTTGCAAGATGCAAGTGGGCGAGGTGCGAATATACATCACGGACACGCGATGTTGTTATATCAGGGACAATTAGCATTTGAGAAGTGGACAGGGAAAAATCTAGATGTTGCACACTTAGTTAATAAATTGGAAAACAAATTAAGAGGTGAATAATTTGAAATTAACCGGAAAACAGAAGCGCTTTTTACGCGCAGAAGCACACCATTTGAATCCGATCTTCCAGGTGGGTAAAGATGGTGTCAATGACAACATGATCAAACAAATCGGTGAGGCATTAGAGAAACGTGAATTAATCAAAGTCTCCGTTTTACAAAATTGTATGGAAGATAAAGACGATGTAGCAGAAGCGATCGCTGAAGGTACAGAGGCTTATGTCGTTCAAATCATTGGAAATACGATTGTGTTATATAAAGAGTCAGCAGAAAATAAAAGTATAACTTTACCTTAAAAGTAGGTGGGAAGTTTGAAACGAATCGGTCTGTTTGGTGGCACGTTTGATCCTCCTCATTATGGACATTTGCTGATGGCGGAGCAAGCATACCAGCAATTAGCTCTTGATGAGGTCTGGTTCATTCCGTCCTATCAGCCACCACATAAAGCAGAGGCCAAAACAACAGCAAAAGACCGTGTTGAAATGACGAAAGCGGCTGTTCATGGTCATCCTGCATTCAATGTCAATACAATAGAAGTAGAACGAGAAGGAAAATCCTATACGTTAAATACGGTTCAAACATTGAAAGAACAATACCCTTCCTATCAATTTTATTTTATTATCGGTGGTGACATGGTCGAATTTTTACCAAAATGGCACCAGATTGAGGAACTGATTGAATTAATAACCTTTGTTGGTGTTGATCGTCCAGGTTCTTCATCGAATACACCATATCCTGTAGAACAAGTAGAAATGCCGTTAATGGATATTTCATCAACCATGATACGGAAGCGCGTTAGCGAAAGACAATCGATTCGATATTTAACGACACCAGAAGTAATCACAATTATTAATAAATACGAGTTATATTCATAAAATGTAATAATCCTTTTTTCTAAAAAAAGGGAGAGTGGAAAAAATGGAACGAAAAGAAGCACTTAAGATAGTAGAAAAGCAACTTACAAAGTCAAGGTACGACCACACAGTTCGTGTAATGGAAACAGCTTTAGAATTAGCCAAACATTATGGTGTCGATGAAAAAAAAGTAGAGATTGCTGCAATTTTTCATGATTATGCCAAGTATCGTCATCCTGAAGAAATGAAACGATGGATTATTGAAGAAAAATTGCCCCATGATCTTTTGGATTATCATCAAGAACTATGGCATGGTCCAGTCGGTTCTAAGATGATTGAGAGAGAAGTTGGTATTGATGATCCAGAAATACAAAGTGCAATTTATTGGCATACTACAGGTAAACGGTATATGACACTTATGGACAAAGTGATTTTTATTGCAGATTATATTGAACCAGGTCGTGATTTTCCTGGCGTTGAAGAAGTAAGGGCAATTGTTTTTGAAAATATTCATCAGGCATGCTGGATGGCAGCACGTAATACGATTAGTTTTTTGATGAGTAAAAACCAACCGATTTATCCAGATACATTTCAATTATATAATGAAAATATAGGGAGGAACATGAATGGATAATAAACAATTAGTAGAATTAATAGCAAAAGCGTGTGATGACAAGCGAGCAGAGGATATCATTTTATTAGACATGCAGAATGTTTCGTTAATTGCAGATTATTTTCTAATCTGCGAGGGGACCAACGAACGCCAAGTCCAAGCAATCGCACGTGAAGTCAAAGATATTGCAGAAGATCAAAATATTGATGTGAAACGAATGGAAGGATTCGATCAGGCAAGATGGGTATTAGTCGATCTTGGAGATCTTGTTTGTCACGTTTTTCACCGTGATGAGCGCGGGTATTATAATTTAGAAAAACTATGGGGAGATGCTCCTCAACTCGAAGTGAAAATATAAAATGGCTTATTCCCAATTAGCATATATTTATGATGTCTTGATGGATGATGCACCATATGATCAATGGCAGTCATTCGTTGAACATTTTTGTAAGCAAGGCAAGTTACTTGATCTCGGCTGTGGGACGGGCAGACTGAGCCATCAATTTGCATTGGCCGGTTATTCAGTAACAGGCGTTGATTTTTCTGAAGATATGCTTGCTTACGCTCAAGCCAATACATCTGACATCCGATATATTCAACAAGATATTCGTGAATTAGAAGGATTGACTGGATTTGATATCGTCGTCAGCCTGTGTGATGTGATTAACTATATTACAACGGAAGAAGATCTCGAAAAAGTATTCACTAACGTATGGAATAGTCTTACCGGTGAAGGTCTATTTATATTCGATGTTCATAGTCTCCGTCATTTTAATGAAAATATGGCCGGTCAAACCTTCGCCGAGATTTACGATGATATTTCTTATCTATGGTTCTGTGAGGCTGGAGGAACAAAGGGAAGTGTCGAACACGATCTTACCTTTTTCCTTTTGGATGAAGAAACTGGTCAATACGAGCGCTTTGATGAACAACATATCCAGCGTACTTTTGCTGTTGAAACATACTTGAATCTTCTAGCTAAAGCGGGATTTCAATCCGTGACAGTTCATGGTGATTTTTCAATCGAAGAATCAGAAGAACCTGAAGAGAAACAGCGCATCTTTTTTGTATGTCGAAAGAGATAAGTCTCATATGGCTTATCTCTTTTTTGATTTAATCAACAAATACACTTCTAAACGACGTAAGGAGGTAAAAATCAGTGTGTGAGGTCGAATAGAAGAGTTCTACACGACGTTAGGAGGTAAAATTCAGTGCGTAAGGTCGAATAGAAGAGTCTAATCGACGTAAGGAGGTGAAAATCAGTGCGTAAGGTCGAATAGAAGAGCTCTAAACGACGTAAGGAGGTGAAAATCAGTGCGTAAGGTCGGATAGAAGAGTCTAATCGACGTAAGGAGGTGAAAATCAGTAAGTGAGGTCGAATAGAAGAGTTCTAATCGACGTTAGCATGTAAGAATCAAAGCGAAAGGTCGAATAGAAAAGTACTAATCAACGATTAGATAAAAGAACCCCTCTCTATTAAAGCGTATATATTTCCAAAAACAGTCAACTTCTGCTATATTATAAGTGATCATTTTTAAGAGGAGTGATTGTATGATGCTAAAGGAGAGGAAAAAACCACTAGAATTACAACTGTATGATGTATTGTCAAAACGAAAAGAGTTATCTAACGCAGAAAGGAAAAAATATCAAAGACTTAGACGTGGGTATGAAGGTGAGTGTGTATTTGATTCTTTTGTAGATGCTCAAACTGGATCTTTCTATGTGCTTCATGATCTGCAATTGATTTTTTATGAGAAGTTTTTCCAAATCGATTCCGTTATTATAACGAATAATACAATGTACATATTTGAAGTTAAAAATTATTTAGGAGAATATTACTTTAATAATGATGCATTGTGTATGGGCGAAAACATTGAAGTCGAAAACCCTATTCATCAAAGGAACCGATCGGAATCACTAGTACGCCGGTTCTTGCAATACCACGGGTTTTCTTTAACTGTAAAAGCTTATATCATTTTCATGCACCCTCAATGTACAGTTTATCAAACTCCATCACATAAACAGATTTTATTCCGTTCAAATCTTCAAAGCTTTCTTCAAAAACTTTCCACCAATTCTTATATTACTCAACAGGATATGCAACTATCAGAACTCCTACTATCTTCTCATGTCACCAAACATCCATTCGAACAATTTCCAAGTTATCAAATCAAAGAATTGCGAAAAGGAATAATTTGTAAAGAATGTGAATCATTCTCCATATCGATAATTAATAAAACTGTATTTTGTCAGACATGTCAAAACAAAGAGTTAGTAGAACTCACCATTTTAAGACATATTAGGGAGTACCTTTTACTAACTTCTACTAACAAGGTAACGACAAATGACATTTATCAATGGTGTGATAGAGCAGTTTCTGAAAAACGTATTATTCGTGTTTTGCATAAATATTATAAAAAGCAAAATGACCAGCGCCATACCTATTTTGAAAAATGTGATGGTGGAAATTGAAATGCAATTAAATTAGTGCATGTTTTCAGGTCGTGACAAAATTTAGTCAAAACCCTCAATGAACTCGTATTACAGCTGAAAGAAGTAATGTAAACATCGTAAGTTAAGACCTTTTCTATCTGATTCATTGCCTTTTTCCATACCTTCTGCTAACCTTTTTGTAAACGTTGTCATAAAGGAGGCTTGCCACGTGCAGTCAATATCATTAGGAAAGAAAGACCCTCGTATTAGGGAATATATTACACCCAAAAAAATTGTTTGGAAAACATCAGATCAATCATTTGAAAATGAGGAGTTATTAGTACAAGACAGAGATGCGCAAGTACTCATTACACCAGGAGAACCAGTCATTATAAGAAATGATGGGAGCACTCCAGGAATTTTATTGGATTTCGGAATTGAACTTCATGGTGGAATCCAGTTAGCAATTTGGAATTGTGTTAAAAAAGGTGAGCTAGTTAAACAGGCTAAAGTTCGAGTTCGATTTGGTGAGTCTGCGATGGAAGCAATGAGTGATGTCGGAGGGGCGACTAATGCAACCAATGATCATGCAATAAGAGATCAAATAATAGATATTAGTTTTTTAGGAATGAACGAAATAGGAAATACTGGTTTCCGTTTTGTACGCATTGATTTATTAGAAGAGGATTGCTGGATTCAAGTCAATACCATTAAGGCAATATTTTATCATCGTGATTTACCTGTAAAAGGATCATTCAATTCAAGTGATCCATTATTGAATCAAATCTGGGATACCGGTGCTTATACAGTTTACCTAAATATGCAGGAATATATTTGGGACGGGATAAAACGAGACCGTATGGTGTGGATCGGTGATATGCACCCAGAAGTAGCAACAATCCAGGCAGCATTCGGTTCGGAAGAAATTGTCCCACAAAGTATGGATTTTGTCAGAGATCGAACCCAATTGCCTGGTTGGATGAACACATTTCCCAGTTATTCGGCATGGTGGATGATCATTCAACATGATTGGTATATGTATACCGGTGATAAGAATTATTTAATAGAGCAAAAAGATTACCTAATCGCTTTGCTCGATCAAATGGGCACACATATTAACGAAGATGGTACAAACACAATGCCTAACCCATTCCTTGACTGGCCAACTGTACATAATGAAAAAGGAGTAAACGCAGGGGTTCATGCTTTGTTTATACTCGCTATTGAAAAAACGACGTATTTAACTGAGATATTAGGTGAAACAGCAGCAACCGAACGAGGAAAATCTTATTTAGTGAAGTTAGCTAACCACAAAACAAATCATGGCAACAGTAAGCAAGCCGCAGCACTTTTGGCTTTGAGTGGAAAAGAGCAACCGGAGCAAATCAATGATTTATTATCACAAGATGGTGCAAAAGGGGTATCTACCTTTTACGGGTATTATATTCTTCAAGCGAAAGCACAGGCAAACGATTTTACAGGAGCCCTTCAATTAATCAGAGAGTATTGGGGTGGTATGTTATCATTAGGAGCTACCACTTTTTGGGAAGATTTTAATATCGAATGGCTGGAAAATGCTGCCAAAATCGATCAACTAACACCAGAAGGGAAAATAGATGTACATGGAACATATGGAGATCATTGCTATGTAGGTTACCGTCACAGTCTTTGTCACGGTTGGGCATCAGGTCCAACAGCATGGCTCTCTCAGCACATATTAGGAATCAAGATCTTAGAACCAGGCTGTAAAGTGATTGAAATAAAACCATCACTAGGTGACCTTGAATGGGTGGAAGGTTCCTTTCCAACACCGTATGGTATTTTGAACGTAAAACATTATAAACAAAAAGATGGCTCGATTGAAACATCATATGAAGCACCAACTGAAATAGAAATTATAAACTGAAAAAAGCCAGCTCTTTTCCTTTTGTGGAGGAGCTGGTTTTATAATGGATTTCAGGCAAAAAGTTTTTAGATATCATCTCTATTTGAAGACACTACCATTTAATATAATCCTAATTTTTTCCTTTATTTCTGGTATTTTATGTTAATATTAAAGAGTATTAATCAAAACAATGATAAAAAACAATTACATGAATAGTCTAATGATAAGTTTAATAAGGAGAGGATGTGAGTAATATTTCTACATCAGAACGAGAAAAAATTGTAGGACAAGAAATGGTAAAGCTTTTACATGAAGGATACATTAGCGAAAAAGAATTCATGAAAATTATGCAATCATACAAACAATATATCCATCATCAAGAGCAGAAAAAAGATGACGTGCAATATGGTGAGCTGCAGACCATTACAAAGCCAAAACAGCAAACGGAAAAACAACAAGAGAACTCACAACAAGTAAAAACACAAGAATTGAATAATAAAGAAGTGAAGAAACCGAAAGTAAAAACTGCTGAACAAATAAGAGAAAGAAACATTACATGGCTTTTAATACTTGGTGTAGCCTTTTTGCTGATTAGTGGATTAGTTGTGGCAACTAGTTCATGGGAACAAATGGGCGCCGTGTTGAAAGTAGTGACATTAGTTGGTGTATCGGCTTTTTTCTTGGCTTTAAGCGGTATATCGTCTTCCATTTTAAAAATCGAAAAAACTGCTTTTGCTTTCTTAACATTAGGAAGTTTATTGCTGCCGATCACTATTATAGCAATTGGATACTTTGGATTGTTTGGAAATTATTTAACCTTATCCGGTGAAGGGAAATATTTGCTTGGCGTGATTGGTACATTACTGCCATTGCCGTTATATGCTAGGAATGCGATCAAGAACAAATCGCGTTTATTTGTATGGATATTTTTCTTGTTTATGTCTTTTTTTATTGGATTTACGATTGCAACGACGAAGGTTTCAGTTGATGTCTTTTATTTTCTCATTATGATCTATAATGCAGTTCTATTAGGTGGTTATCACCGTTACCGTCATCATCAAAAATTTCGTATCTTTATCAAAGAATTACCAGCATATGCACAACTAAATTTAGTTATTTCTACCTTATTAATGCTGTTCGTTTTTGATGAGGCATTGTTTTATAGCTTTAATGTTTTGTTGACAGCATTACTATATATGGCTATGGTATTTGTATATAACTCGAAGGCATATCAATTTATATTCTCTGCTTTATTTGCATATGGAGCTTACCAGTTAACAGAACATTCTTGGTTGATGTCGGTCGACTTATTTGTATACGGCTTGCTTGGTTCTAGTTATCTTGTCTTTGGTTATGTAGTAAAGAAGGATGCATATTTATCGAAAGTGTTTCATTATACTAGTGGTGTTATTTCATTATTTGCTTTTATTTATATAAGCTATCAGGGTTTACTCATAAGAGGGGAAAAGGATTCCTGGATTTTATTACTTGCCTATGTAACTATTGCTTGTTCTTACATTTACCTTTCTTATATTACAGAAAGACAAGTATTTCGTTGGTTAGCTCCGATTTTCCTTTTTACATGTGGATTGCAAATGTGGGATTTAAGTATCCAACCAATGATAAATATTAGCGTACAACTATTTATGTTCCTTTTTGCCTGTGTATTGTTTATTTGGTTGGGGGTCCGAAACAAGCATCAATATCTACAAGCAATCCAAACGAGTACGTACTATATATCTATTACTGTGATGCTATTAGCTGTCATGTATGGATTGACAGTTGAGACATACATGGAAGTATCATTTATGTTTTTATTAATTGGATGTTTAGCATTGATCATGTCCACTTCACAACAAAATGTCGAAAAACAAGTTGGAGATTGGACGCATGCCATTAGTTGGTTTCTAGCTATTTATGTACTATATCCCGAGATGGCGAACCATCTATCTATGTATCATGAATATTTAAATTGGCCATTCCACATGGCTATTGCAAGTTTACTTTTATTGGCTGTAAGTGTGATCTGGAAAAGAGTAGGGAAATATGCATGGGAAGAGTCTGCCTTTTTTACTGGTCAGATAAGTTATTTAATGGCAGTTCTTCATCTATTGAACGTTTATACAATAGACGAGATCTTTGTACGACCAGCTATAATCCTTGTAGGAATAGGTGTTTTTATTTGGCTGGTGCGACATACACGACTTGATTTTCTTTGGTCAGTGGTAGCTGTTATGACGTTTATTTTTTATTCGTCATTGCTTAGCACGTTTTCGATAGAAACATTTGAAGCGATCACATTGTTTCAATTATTTGCACCGATATTGCTATTAGTGATCGATCTGTTTGCTGGAAAATTTGTGGAAGCTTTAAAACCTTATTTCTTTTGGCTTGCTCATATTGTTCAATTGTACGTCCTTAAGTCTGTTGTGTTAGATCAACTGTTTACCGAGTCCATTCATCCAATAGTTTTATTTGTTCCTTTCTTTGTTTATATTTATAGTGCTTTAATCAAAACAAAAGAATGGGAAATAAAATTGTTTCTTTATTTATCGTTGACAATGGTACCTATTTTGTTAATAACAAATCTAGCTTATTATGATATTATGCCAGATATTACATTTGCGTACTGTTTAATGGGCGCAAGTGTCTTACTGGTCGGTTTATGGTTAATCGTACATTCTATTTGGAAAAGGAGAATGGAATGGTACATTATTCCATTCTCAAACGTGAGTCTGTTGATAGTTATTGTATTCCAACAAATGTCTATGTTACAAGATGTGATTCTGGTAGTATGCTTTATCATATTGAATCTATACTTACTACACATGCGCAAGTGGTCGATTGTGGCAGTGCTCCCGTTAACATTATCGATATTAATGTGGCAACAACAACGTTATGTAGTAGATGATATTGCTTTATTGCTTGTAAGTATCGGCTGTTTCTTTGTTTTGCTACTTACAGGAAGGTTTTTATATAGCAGGATTATTAATAACACTCAGCAACAAAGATTGATTGATTGGTATTCGCTAGTTGCGGTGATGTACGTGTGTTATTCATTAAACTTTATCGAAGTAGCGGATAATGTATGGATTCGTGTTATTCCATACTTGTTGTTAGCCTTTTGGTTATTTCTACAAATCAATCGTATTAACCAACACTTAATGCAGAAAGTGTTTATTACGATAGGAGCTCTTTGCTTCTTACCAGCTTATTATCTTGTTTTGCAAGAATATCTAGCATACATCTCTGACTTATTTCATGCAGAATTGGTGGTACTACCTATCTTATTGCTTTCTATCGTATTAGCCAGTAAAACATGGAGAAGTTATCAAAACATAATGACACATATACAATCTGTGATACTAGTGTTGATTACAGTCTACTTAGTGTCAGACGCGATTCGAAGTAATACAGTATGGGATGCACTAATTGTTGGTATTCTTTCATTAGTTGCATTACTAACAGGTATGAAATTTCAAATTAAATCTTATTTTTTTGTCGGGCTTGGGACATTGCTTTTTAATGTGATTTATCAAACGAAGCCATTTTGGGGTACTATGCCATGGTGGGGATATCTGTTAATTGCTGGTATAACATTGATTGCTATCGCAAGTTACAATGAATGGAAAAAACAAAAGAATTCTGAGGGGAAATTGGAGAAGAAAATAAAAAAATTAGTTTACCAGTTTAAAGAGTGGAATTAATGAGATCAATTAACAAGTAATAAGTAACCCTCTTAGCAAATAGAATTTGAAAATCCAGCTCGTTCACTGAAGGAAAGAGCTGGATTTTATTATGGATTTAAAATAACTTTAATACAATTATCTTTCTTTTGGTTAAAGATTTCATATCCATGAGCTGCTTCATCTAATTGCAGTTTGTGTGTGATGATAGTTCTCGGATCAATCTCACCTTTAACAATTTGCTGATATATAGGTTCCATTAAAGATCTGGCATGTGCTTGTCCCATTTTCAGTTGAACATTTCTTGAGAAAAATGCTCCTAAAGGGAAGAGATTATAATTGCCTCCATAAACACCGGTGATTTGGTAGGTCCCGCATTTCTTAACAGCTTTCGTCGCAATCTGAATTGGCCCGAGAGTCCCGCCTTGGAGCTTCAATTTTTGCTCGACAAACTCTAAAGGGGATTTTTTACCATCCATACCAACACAATCAATTACAACGTCGGCGCCACCTTTTGTGATTTCTTTCAATGTTTCACCCATATCATCATACTCGGTAAAATTGAATACTTCGCTATTATGATGTTTTTTTGCGTGCATTAATCGGTAAGGTATATAATCGACGGCAATGACACGTTCTGCCCCTTTTTGCCAAGCGAATTGCTGTGTCATCAGTCCAACCGGTCCACATCCCAAGACAATGACGGTATCACCTGGTTTGACTCCAGCATTGTCGACACTCCAACGGGCAGTCGGCAGAACATCTGATAAAAATAAAAGAGAGGAGTCATCTAACTCACAATCTTCCGGAATTAAAAAGGGGGTGTAATTTCCGTACGGGACTCGTAAATATTGGGCTTGTCCGCCAGGGTAATTACCAAACTTTTCAGAGTAACCTAAATATCCACCTGAATCATAGTGCGGATTAGCATTGCCACATTGACTTTCATGATGAGATTCACAATAGGGACATTTTCCACAGGCAACGGTAAAGGGGATAACGACGCGGTCCCCTTTTTTTACTTTTGTAACGTCAGGACCTACTTCCTCGATAATTCCCATCGGCTCATGACCAATCTGGTAACCGATAGGAAGAGGGATATTCCCTTGATATAAGTGTAAATCTGAACCACAAATAGCTGTCGATGTGATTCGGACAATGACATCTTCTGAATCCTCGATATCGGGAAAAGAAACTTCTTTTACTGCGATTGAATATTTACCCTGATACGTAACTGCCTTCATCCACTTCACCTCAGTCTTTTTTCTTTTAGGATTCCAATCAGGGTGCTAGTTATACACGACTTATTAAGTGAACTTCCATAGTCCTGCAGGAAGGAAATACCAATTTAAAAAGGTGGATAATTAATGAGTAAATTAAGTAATTGCCTCGATATGATTCAGATAGTAATGACGAAACCGAAAATGAAAATTGACGACTTAGCAGCAGAACTTGAAGTGAAACCTCGTATGTATTTTTATCATATCACTTTTGTCCCAGCCTCTTTAGACAGAAAATATACTCGTCCATCAGATGATTGGGAATTAGTGTTAAAACCAGTTATGATAAAATAGAAAAGCAAAGTAGCAAATGGAGGGTTAGCATATGTCAGTTTTTACAAGAGATGCATTAGAGGGAAGACATACTTTGATCACAGGTGCGACAGGTGGAATAGGCTATGAGACAGCGAAAACTCTTGTGAATATGGGGGCAAAGGTGACCATTACCGGAAGAAATCAGGAAAAACTGATTCTAATTGAAAAGAAATTGCTACAAGGTAACCCAGCAGATCAAATCTGTGTTGTCTCTGCTGATATTACAAAGGAAGCAGATCGAACTCACTTGATCCAGATAGCGGAGGAAAAACATGGGTTTATTTCTGATTTAGTCAATGCAGCTGGTGTTAGTGGAGGATCCACTGTGGAACAACTAGAAAGAGAGGTGATTGAGCAGATCATGGATATCAATTATTTCTCAACCTTTAGTTTGACGAAAGCGATCTATCAGAAAATGATACAAGAAGAAAAAGGTAATATTGTTAATGTTGCCTCATTGTCAGGCCTAAGAGGAACATATGGCAACAGCGCTTATGCTTCCAGTAAATTCGCTATGATTGGCTGGACACAGTCCATGGCATTGGAAGCAATTGAAAACAACATTAGAGTAAATGCAGTATGCCCTGGATTTGTTGAAACGGATATGGCATATACCATCCTTAAGAAAAAAGCAGAGAGAAACAATATATCATATGAACAAGCAGTAGAAAATGCGACAAACAGTATACCATCCGGACGTTTTACTACAGCATTAGAAGTAGCGAATACGATTGCTTTTCTATTAACAGATGCCGCGAAAAATATTGTTGGAGAATCAGTGAAGATTTCTGGCGGGAGTGTTATGAGATAGTAGCGTATTAAATGTTAGTTGAGTTACTTCATCGTTTGTCATTTTGGGAAACGTTTATTAATTTTATATGTGGGGAATAAGGCTATAAATACTAGTTAGCCTGGCAAAGAGAGGTGATTTGAAATGCAAGGCAAACAATTAGCAGGTGAGAAAGCAGTTGAGTACATTCAAAATGGTATGGTAGTAGGATTAGGAACTGGCTCAACTGTAAATGTTGTGTTAAACGAATTAGCAAAAAAAGTGCAAGAGGGTCTAAACATAAAAGGTGTAGCAACATCAAAGTTTACCGAAGAACGAGCAAATGAACGAAAAATTCCTTTAGTTGATGTGGCTGAAATAGAATCGATTGATTTAATGATTGATGGTGCTGACGAGGTAAGTGAGCAATTTGATTTAATTAAAGGAGCAAAAGGTGCACTGCTTCGAGAAAAAATGATAGCCACTAGCTCAAAACGTTTTATTGTAGTGATAAATGAAAATAAATGTGTAAAAAAACTTGGTGCATTCCCTTTACCAGTTGAAATAGTTCCTTACGCATGGAAAGTCACCGTCAACCAGCTCGAACAACTTGAATGCCATCCGAGTATAAGAATGTCAGAAAGTGATATACCTTATCTTACTGACAATGGGAATTATATAGTAGATTGTCATTTTGATACCATTATAGAACCGTCTGTTTTAGCTACTAGAATTAATATGATTCCCGGTGTTGTCGAGAATGGGCTTTTTACAAACTTAGTAGATACCGTTATCATTGGAAAAGAAAAAGGAGAAGTACAAGTAAATCAAAAATAAAGAAATTTTTATAAGTTACCTGAACAGAAGATTTGGAGTGTTTAACAATGCTTATTTTGACAAAGATCAGAAAGTATATATAGCGAATCTAGTTACGACACGACAATTGTTGAGTAAGTAAGATTATTCCATCCCAAGACTTAATCTTGCATTTCACAATAAATTACATACTGGGAAAAATAGTCTGGGCATTAAAAAAGCATGAAGCTCTCTAAATCTTTTCAATATATCGAAGGAGGGTTACTCGTGTACGAAAAAGTAGGAAATTGTTCAGAATGTGATAAAACAGTTTATTGTAATGATGGATTCCTAGATGGGGTTCATGAGGAAGGTAAAGTTTTCTGTTGGCAATGTGCCGAAAACAGAGGAGATAAAAAAGTGAGAGAATAATAAACAATACGAAAATATAGGAATCATAATGCCCAGTAACTCTGGTACCAATTTTGAAATAGTTTGAACTGCTACACATTCGCTCCAGCTGCCAGCTTCCCTTTCCATGGGGTTTTATCTTCAGCTAACTTTTCGTAGCAAAGACCGCTCGGAAAAGCGCATCTTCAGAGAAAACATTCCCGCAGGAGTGAAAGCGGGCAAGCCGTAGCGGTTTTTAAGCATTTACACATGTCAAAATGACCACTTTGATCAATAGTTACACCTCATCAGTTACTACGGATAATCCTTCTTATGTTCATTTTAATTCATTACATTATTCGTCTTTAGAGTGGAAAAAATTGATTTGTCTCACGCCTTTTTTTAACTTCTCTCAGAATGAAGTGGTACCTTCTATAGTAGTTGTATTGAAACCTTTTCCAATTTGAATCGTATATTTATGTAAAAGAATTTTCAAAATCCCATATTAGTGGTGTAGCAGATACTTTATGATAAACTGGAAACTGATTGTCAAAAGTTGTTAACTATAAAATAGTTTAAACCATTGAACAATATAATTTTCCATAACAGAATGAGATGAAGGAAGGTGTTATGAAGTGAAACAATTACCTAAAGATATACAATTCTGTTATCCATGGCGAAGTTACCAAAAGAATGTGCTGGATAATTTGGATCATCATTTGCAAAATAAACATCTTCATTTAATAGCCCCGCCTGGTTCAGGAAAGACAGTACTTGGATTGGAAGTCATGAGAAGGCTTAATAAGGCAACATTAATTGTTGCTCCTACATTAGCAATCCGAAATCAATGGGCAGACAGGTTCACTTCGTTGTTTTTGCAACAGAAGGATCGCCCGGAATGGATTTCTACTGATATCAGAAAACCAGAATTTATAACTATTACCACTTACCAAGGATTATATGCCTTATTACAACATGATGTAGAAAATCATGATATAGAAGAAATGGACGATTTGGAAGAAGAAAAACTATCCATCAAAGATACCGAGAAACAACAAGCAATTGATGCTCTTTTTCAACAAAATTTCCAAACCATTATATTAGATGAAGCTCATCACTTGCGGACCAGTTGGTGGAAAACAACGATTCATTTACGTAATCAGTTAAAGGATCCTGCTGTCGTGGCATTGACTGCAACTCCACCATATGATGTTGGTCAGGCAGAGTGGCAAAAGTATATTGAATTATGTGGTCCGATCGATGAAGAAATTGAAATTGCTGCATTGGTAAAAGAGGGTGATCTCTGTCCGCATCAAGACTACATTTGGATGTCTCCATTAACAGAGAAAGAAAAAGAACCTATCGACATTTTTCACAATGAGGCAGAGCAAATGAAAAAATCCTTGTTGCAAAATCGTTCTTTTCGAGAATTAATAGAGTCACATCCATGGATAGAATCGGAAAATTTAATAGAAGAAAAACTAGCAAACTATCGTTATTTCATTAGTATGATAATGTATTTAAAAGAGATTGATAGTGAAAAATGGGAGATACCCTTTAAAGTAATGGGGGAAAAAGCTAAAAGTTTACCAGCATTTGATTTGGAGTGGGCAGGAGAGTTATTAACATTTTTATTGTATCGAGATAAACATGTTGATCCAAAAGAAACACCATTAGTTGAGATTAGAAAGCAATTATCTGCCATACGGGCCATTGAACGGAGAAAGGTGAAATTAACTGCTACCCAAGCTATGGAGCGACAACTGTTACATAGTACATCCAAATTAGATAGTATTGTTGAAATTGTTCAATTTGAAAAAAGTAAACAGCTAGAGGGATTGCGATTAGTTGTGTTAGCAGATTATATTTATAAAGATGATTTACCTGAAAGCGACACACCATTAAAGCCAATCACTCGTTTAGGTGTTATACCGATTTTTGAAAAATTACGTAGAGAAAATCCCAGTGGTTGTCGTTTAGGTGTTTTAACTGGATCTGTTGTTATTGTACCAAAAGAAGCTATCGATTTATTACATGAAAATGATCTGTCTTTTGTTGCCACTGAATTAGATGTAGATGATCGGTATGTACAAATAAGTTGGAAAGGTGCTTCCCGCCAGGAAATGGTGAAGGTCATCACATTGATTTTCTCAAAAGGTATCATCAATGTATTAATCGGCACAACCGCTTTGTTAGGGGAGGGATGGGATGCCCCAAGTGTTAATACTCTTGTTTTAGCATCCTATGTTGGTAGTTTTATGTTAACCAATCAAATGCGAGGGCGTGCGATTCGGACAGAACCTAGCAATGAACAAAAGGTGGCAAACATTTGGCATTTAGTTTGCGTCGATAGCAGGAGTTTTGATGGTGGATATGACTTTCAATCTTTAAAACGTCGATTCCAGTCATTAAATGGTGTAGATGCTGAGTTAGCACTTATACAATCAGGAATCGGCCGGTTAAGATTATCTTCTCCACCTTTTACTGTCCAAGCGATCAATCACAATAATGCCATGATGGAAAATCGAGCTGCGAATCGCTTAAGGTTATTTGAAAGATGGCGTGAAGCAGTACAAAAAGGTGAAAAGAAAAGAGAAGAAGTGTCAGTAGATAAAGAGGCATTACCGCGACCGTTTGTTTTTCGGAATACATTAAAATCTCTAATTGTAATACTACTCTCCATATTAATCAGTACATTACAAGCTATCGGGGAAGAGGCTTATTATCGGTCATGGGATGAATTAATTGGCATGCTAATAATTGGATTTATTATTGGGGTCATTATTGCTATACCGTGGTGGTGGAAAGCATTACGAATTATTCTATTCAATGGAACGATAGAGTCTCGTATGAATCGGGTGACAGAGGTTGTTTATTCCACTCTCTTTGAAATGGGAGAAGTAAACACACCAATCGACCAAAATAAAATTATCTCTGAAAAAAAACAAGATGGAAGTGTGTATTGTTATCTGGAACAAGGTAGTACATTTGAACAGAAGCTGGTTCTATCATCCATTCAGGAACTGGTAGATCCGATAGAGAACCCTCGATATATATTACACCGGAAATCAGGCAAGAAATTTTGGGTGCGTCATGATTATCATGCTATACCGCAAGAAATTGGCCGGCGAAAAGAATATGTAGAGCTTTTCCTAGAAAAGTGGAATAAAAAAGTCGGAAAAGCTGAAATGATTTACACGCGAACACCAGAAGGAAGAAAAGCCTTACTTAGAGCGAGAATCCGGGCTATGTCGAACACATTCATCTCTAAATCTGAACGGAAAAGCATCTGGAAATAATATGGTTATTATATAATTACCATGGACAGTTATGAAAGAAAAATTATAACATCATGATTGAATATGATGTAAAAAGACCTTAACAACTATGAAAATTTCTGTTTGGAAACTACTGATGGTTTCTATATTTCACTGATAATGGTTAAAATGGTGGATTCTTTATCAAGGTGCTACCTGTCTGTAAGATCCCACTTCAAGCTTCAAGTAACACAAGGATAAGTTTAGGGATAACAGACGCTAACACCCTGATAAGTTTCGCTAATGATCAGTAGTATTTATTTGAAATCTTGGCTAAATGTGCATACATGCTGATTTCTTATACGATTTATTTGATGCCGGAGGTAGTGAAATCGTTTGAGTTAATGGAAGTAGGCAGAGAAAATGAGGTAAATCTGCCATTTCCTTTTCATGGAAGATTTCACTCTAATCCACCTGCATGGGAAGAAGTTCATATCCATGATTGGATTAAGGGGACAAGGGAAATACATCTTTAACCTTGTCGGCAATCATACGTAATTAAGTAATCAAACATCAGATTTTATGTACAAGTTTTAATATGTATTTTTTTGTTCAGTATAAACTTTTAAATCATAATCTTTATCTCTGACTGTAGCAAACATTATTTTCTCTATCTGATCATATCCTTGTGAGATAAGTTCTCTTTTTAACCAGTGCTTATCTTTATTAATCATAGTTAAATTATTATGTTGAATTTCACCTTCCACAACTACTATAATAGGTAATCCTGTATCATCTACACTTATACCTAAATGGCTAGGCGTTAAAAATACCTTGTCTTTTTTTGGTAAAATACTAATTTCTCCATTAGGCTCGAGGATCGCATAGTCTACCTCACTAATATCAAAATAACCAGCAGTACGAATGGCAGACAAAAGTTCCATTAATGTAAAATGGCTACTTCTTAAATTCTCAATATTTATCTTCCCATTTCTAATTAAAAAAGTTGATTCACCAATAAGAAGCTTATCTAACTTATTCCAAAGGCTCAATTTTGAAATCGTTAAATAAAGGATTATGATTGTAATTACTCCTACAATTCCCTGTGTGATTCCTTCTATCTCTAAGGAACCAAAAAGAATATATGCTAAAAATAGTATTGCTCCAAAGTCATGTGGGGTAAGTTGCGCTAATGCGATTTTACCCAAAATTCGTATAGCTACTACATAAATAATAAATAGAATAATTATTTTTCCGATAAATATAAACACAATAGATGACACCCTTTAATAGAAGTCTTACCATATTGTTTCTATAATAGTTTGCAATAAACTGTATTACTCATACGTTATATTTGTTAATGTCATTTAAGAAAATCAATATTAATTGATAAACTTGCATCTCCATAATAATTTTCCATTAAAACACGATATTGTATGCTAAATAGCACAACGTATATATAAATATTTTGCATATATTTTGTAACATAAGCTGATACGTTGAATAGTTTAAGTATGAATAACATAATTGGGAGTGATATCATGTATCAGCAACAAGAACCATATCATCAATCTAATCCGCACCATGAAAATCTCTATGGTCAGTCGATGGGGAATCAACACATGGATTCTAACTACCATAAAAAACAAATCCATGAAGTATGTAAAAATTACCATCTATACTTTATGCAATTTCAAACAATGGAAGGGGATACGGTTGAGGGTATAATTGAAGATATTGATGAGGACAGTGTAATCATACTCATTCCAAGTGGAGATATGGAAAGAGTGGACGAAACTGAACGCCAATATGGATATGGTTATGGATATGGTTACCCTAGAAGATTTCGTCGCTTTAGACGACATAGGCTACCATTTCTCCTAATACGACGTTTGCTTTTCCCATATTTTTATTATTATTAATTGTTTCCTTAAGCTTATCTTTGGACATAAATACCTCTATCTTAATTGATAAGAGGTGTTTTTTTAGGGGAAATATTTTATATTTAAATTATTATATGCAACATTTTATAATGCGGATGGGTGGTTGAATGAAGAAGGATTTAGAATAAAGAATAAAACCAACTCATTTAGCAATATCTAAATATAACTGATTAATCGATTATATTGGAAATCAGTAGTTTTATGATTAAATACCAACCGCAACGTACTTATTAATTTTGATGGTATTGCAAGAAAAGGTGTGATGAGAATCTGCAGCTAAAAGAATGAAAATGGGACAAAAATCCTGTCCTTTTGTCCCAAAGAAAAAATTATAAAATGTCCGTAACTGTTTACGAGGCGATGAAATACTAGGCGAGTTAAAGAATCGCTCTACGTTTTTTTAACATTTTTTAAGATGATTATAAAAATAACTAAAAATAACGCACTAATCAAGTAGAAAAAACTTACGTTTGGTACGAATTGGATAAATAAACCACCAATAGATGGACCAATTAAACTTCCAAAGCTGAAAAATACTCCACACAAAAGATTTCCAGTTGGTAACAGTTCTTTAGGCGTCAGATCGGTCATGTAGGTTATTCCTAAAGAAAACATCGATCCGACAAACATTCCAACTAAAAATAAGCAGACAAATAATCCATAGAAAGATTGCTCTACGATTCCTGCAGCTGAAAAACAGATAAATCCTAACAGCAGTACAGCTACTAATATTTTTTTGCGTCCAAGCTTGTCACTTAGCATGCCCAATGGTAGCTGAAAGGCGATAGCACCTATCGCAAATGCGAATAATAAAGCTGAAACATTATGAACCTCGATACCGATTCGAAGAGCATAAACAGGAAAGTTTCCATTGAGTGATGTTTCTAAAAAACCATAAGCAAACGGTGGTAAAAAAGCAATCCATGCATATTTCCATGTCTGTGCAAACCGTTTAAACGTATTTTTGAACGAGCTCAACTCTATATCCTGTTCTGGTAATTCATTCCTCAGCGTAAACAAAAATAGCCAACCAATAATACTTAATCCCGATGCGAGCATGAATGGCAAGCTTTCATTAATATTAACGAGCGGCACCATTAATGGTCCAATGGCAAAACCAATTCCAAAGAATAAACCATAAACTGCAATATTTCTTCCTCTTTTATCTTCTGGTGAAAATGCAGTAATCCAGGTTTGAGCACCAAAATTCAGTGCATGATCACCGATTCCAATCAACAAGCGTAATAAAAACCAGAACCAAAATGTTTGCCAAAATGGAAACAATGCCAGTGAAATCAGTACTAGCAGTCCACCTGTTATAATAAGCGGTTTGTATCCGTATTTTCTTAACGGCTGTTCCATAAAAGGGGAAGCTAACAAAATACCGATGTATAATCCTGTTGCGTTAACTCCGTTTAAAAAAGAAGACACACCATTGCTTTCAAAAATGACTGCAATTAATGGCAAAAGCATCCCTTGGCTAAAACCAGAAACAGCAACAATACTAACTAATATCCAAAAACGAAATTGATTCTTTTTCATAATTATCCCTTCACTTTCTAAACTTACAGATAAACATCATACACTAAAAGACAACTAAAATGAAACCATTTGTTTCATTGAGTTTTTAATGGTGCTAATCATAAGTAAAACCCCCAAAGATGGAAGTCTCACTTTATCTATATTCTCAAGTTCCAAAACTGGAATTGAATTAACAGCTGTTGTATCATGAATATGTTGTAATTTAAAGGAAAGTAAAGAGGCGATAGAATGAAAGACATAGGATTGGTTTTAGAAGGTGGAGGAAGCAGAGGAGTTTATACAGGTGGGGTTTTACAGTATTTAATGGAGCATGAGGTTTACATACCTTATGTGATCGGTGTCTCAGCTGGAGCTTGTAATGGCTCATCCTATATTTCCCGGCAAATCGAACGCAATAAAACGGTTAATATAGATTATGTCCGCCACCCAGAGTATCTTTCATTTCGAAATTGGCTTACCAAACGAGAACTGTTCGGAATGGATTTTCTGTTTGATAAGTTACCAAATGACTTGGTGCCGTTTGATTACGAAACATTTAACGTAGCAACCGAAGAGTTTGTTGTTGGTGTAACAGATTGTAAAACGGGGAATCCGTTGTTTTATCACAAATCAAGTTATGCGAACGATATGCTTACACTTCTTCGTGCTTCAAGTTCACTTCCGATGGTTGCACCAGTTGTACAATATGATAATCTAGCTTTAATGGATGGAGGTATTTCAGCTCCTATTCCAATCAAACAATCAATGAAAGATGGTAACAGAAAAAATGTAGTGATCTTAACGAGAAACAGAGGCTATTACAAAAAGCCACAATCCATCAATTGGTACATAAGAAGAAAATATCGGGATTATCCTGGCTTACTCCAAGCCTTAGAAAAAAGACATATTGAATATAACGAAACAATCAACTTCTTGTACGAAGAAGAGAAAAAAGGAAATGTTTTCATCATTTCACCGACAGAGAAATTAACTGTCGGACGAATTGAAAAAAACAAGAAAAAATTAATGGATTTATATCAAAAGGGCTATAAAGATGTTGAAAATCTTGGGGAAGCATTAAAGGAATTTTTAGCTTCCTGAAATTTCTGTCTCAAATATACGTAAAATACTATGATTATGTAGGGTTAACCGTGATATTCAAAAATAATTAATGAAAATTCTCAATATAGTGAAACTTCCTTCCATTCTTTTGTGAATGAATAAAACCGTCCCCGATAATAAATGCTCCTTTTCCATGAGGAGGAGTATTAAATTGCATATATCAAGTTGGAATAAGAACCGGGTGAGTTACCTGGTTCTTATTCCACATAGTCCTCATCCATATAGATCAATTCCCAAATATGACCATCTAAGTCTTGAAAACTCCATCCATACATAAAGCCATGGTCTTGCTTTTCATTCGCATGGCTTCCACCAGCTTCTATAGCCTTATTTACCAATTCATCCACTTGTTCTCGACTTTCTGCAGATAATGCGACTAGAACTTCGGTAGCTTTTGTAGCGTTTACAATTTCTTTTTGAGTAAAATCTTTAAATCGATTTTCTTCTAACAGCATAACAAAGATATTATCATTTACTATCATGCATGTTGTTGTTTCATCTGTAAATTGTGGATTAAATTCAAAACCTAATGCACTAAAGAACTCTACAGATTTTTTTAAATTCTTGATTGGTAAGTTTACAAAAATATTATTTGATTTAAAACTCATTTTCTTCACCTTGCTTGATATGTTTCTTTCATTTTACTTTAGATGGCAAAAAGAAATTTCTTATATATTGCTATATTTTTGAATAAGGAAGATTAGTGGTTACTTATGAAAAGCTTTAGGTTGATTATTGCATAAAAGGGAACATTTAAATCAAAAAATGTTTGTCGGGACATGCATTTATGTTCTTGATTGGTGGGGTATGTTATAATAGCATTGGATAATGTTCTTTTAGGGAAGGTCGGCTAATCTCCGGTGAAAGGGGGTGATGCCTCTGGGGATGTATGAAAGTTTCATGGTGTTGTTTAGTTTTGGAACTTTCTTGATTGCATTACTCGCCTTGATCATATCGATGATCAATCGCAAATAGACCTCCCTAATTTACCCTGACAAGTGACTAGGTGAGGTCTATCGCTAAGATGGCCGAACCCTTTCTGGGGGAACCACTTATCCAAAACCCACAGTCACCGCTGTGGGTTTTTAGTATCAGTATATGCATTTCCTAATTTCATTATAGCAATACTTCGTTAAATTGTCACCAATTCTGCTACTATATCGGGCAGATAGGCAATTAAAAATAACATAAGCAAAATGAGAAAACCGTAATGATTATAAGTTTGATAGTAGAATTATATAGCCTAGGAGACCAATACATGCATTTTCATTCAGTACATTTTAACGTTTTTCTGAAAGAAGTCTCCCTCTTCAAGCGTGTGAAGGGTGTAGCCCAATGGTAAGGGGGAGATCAATGTCGGTTGGGTGTAAGCCCAAAGCTTTTTCTTTTGGTTTTTTCTTTGTTAAAAGCCTAAGGATTGATATAACAATGAAATGAGATAGTAATAACCATTCAGTATTCTTAATGTATTATCACCTTGTATTGGTGCTGAAATATAGAAGGAACGTTATAGCAATGGAAAATAATGAGCTGATCTTACTTGATTCAATTATGTGAAGAGTGGGGTATAATACAAAATAAGTAATGAAACAATTTACTTCTGTAGAATGGAGAGTTGCTGAATGAAATACGTAATAATTGGTGGAGTAGCAGCAGGGATGAGCGCTGCAATGGAAATTTCCCGAACAGATGGATCGGCTAAAATAACGGTGTTGGAGCGTGGTGAAGATTATTCCTATGGACAGTGCGGGCTCCCGTATGTAATCAACGGACAGGTCCCATCTACCGAAGATGTTATTGCTAGGACTGTCCAAACGTTTAGAGAACGATATGGTATAGATGCAAGAGTACATACTAAAGTAACAAAAATCGATATAGAAAATCAACAAGTAATTGGAATCCATCTTGATTCGAAGCAAGACTTTACTTTAAAATATGACCGATTATTAATTGCGACAGGTTCTGATCCAATTTTGCCGGAATGGCCTGGAATTAATTTAGAAGGAATCCACACATTGAAAACGTTAAAAGATACTAACGGGCTTGTGGATGATATAACGGAAGAGGTTAAACATGTCACGATTGTAGGGGCTGGTTATATCGGGCTAGAGATGGCTGAGATCTTTCGATCGATTGGAAAAAAGGTAACGCTAATTCAAAGAGGCGATCAATTAGCGAAGATATTTGATCAAGATATGTCAAAATTGATTGAGGAAAAAGCAGTATACAATCAAGTCGACGTTAAATTGGAGGAGGAAGTGACAGGGTTTTCTGGTGAAAAACGTGTGAAATCAGTTATCACTAATAAAGGAACATATGCAACTGATTTAGTTCTGGTAAGTGCAGGAGTTAATCCGAATACCGAATTTTTAAAGGATACTGGGATTCAAATGAATCGAGAAGGCGCGATTCTTGTTAATGCCTATATGGAAACTTCGATTTCAAACGTTTATGCTGCAGGCGATTGTGCTACACATTATCATATAATCAAACAATTAGATGACTACATCCCTTTAGGTACAACTTCGAATAAACAAGGTAGAATTGCTGGGGCTAACATGGCTGGAAATCCGATTACGTTTAAAGGAATAGTTGGAACCTCCATTATCAAATTCTTTGATTTAGCTTTAGGACGAACCGGTATAACTGAAACAGAAGCTAAAAGGTTGAACATCCACTATAAGATTGAAACTAGAGAAGACACTGATCATGCAGGGTATTATCCGGGAGTAGAAACGCTTCATACAAAGTTGATTTTCCATCAAAAAACTGGTCAATTATTAGGTGGTCAGATCATCGGAAAGAAAGGCGTTGATAAACGTATTGACGTACTTGCAACTGCTTTATATAATCGAATGACTATCCAGCAACTCCAAGACCTCGACCTTGCATATGCACCACCTTATAACAGTGTATGGGACCCACTTCAAAAGATCTCCCGTAAGACCTAATTGAACAAACATCTTGCTTATGCAAGTAAAAGACTTCCACTAAACTGGAAGTCTTTTAGTAAGACGATTATAATGTTGCAAACAAAACATAAACCGTGAAGTTAGATTTACTTTACCAAGTTAGTTGAGGCCGTTCCCCTGGAAAGATGGTGTTTTTCCATAGCGACGAACAAGCACTTATCATTAATAAGAATGGAAGTAAGTCGCCTTATAAGAGTATTTACTAGTTCGTAGCATTATTATCTAGTGAGAATAAGGTTCATTCTGGTTTTCTTATTAGGTAGCATTTATTTACTCATTGGACCTTTAGCGAGTATAGCAAGTTCGATCTTTTCCAATGATTCACAATATTCCTCATAAATGGCTCCATTTATTTTGGAAGGATCTTTTTGTAAATAATGAATCACTTTCCAATCGCTATACCAATCGCCATGTTCCGAGGGTTTCTGTTCTACATTCTTCCATGCGTGTTCTAATGTAGGACTGTACAAACGATTTGCTCCTGGTTTTAACTGGCAAGCTTTCAAACTTTCCTGGAAAGGCACATCAGGAGGTGACTCGTTGATGTTATTAAAAATATGTGGCCAGTAGTCTTTCCTTGATCCAGAATGTGGTTGCTTTAGTGCCATTTCATAAATATCTGAAAAGAACTCATCATCAAATAACAATTGATATAATCGTTTTCCTAAAAGAATCCGGTCTTTTAAAGAAGCGAATTGATGAACGGATTGGCCAATCAATTTAACTTCCTTTCCATCGGAAAAAGGGAACAGTATTTGATTCAATTGTAAGATTTCCTGCAACTTAAACTCCAGTGACTCCAGTAATGTAGCCTGATAATCCTTATTTTGAATCACTCTGTCTTCAATATAATTTTGTTCGTTGATAATAAGTGCGACAGTTATCAAGTTACTATCTCTCGTTTGATAATAGTGATCCCACATAACTTTCATAAAATAGGATACACCAAATTGCCGAAGTAAATAGAAGTAATTTTGATTCTTTCTGAGACTTTCTTCATATAATAATAATTGAGGAAATGCATCTTGAAAAATCAACCAATTACTCCGTTCTAAAAAAGCAAAAAAATATTCCTGCTGCTCTTTTGACATGAGACGTGACAGTAGACTCCCTTTCAAGTCTGTCATATTCCACCCGGCATTACGTGACACCATGTGTGCCAAAAATGCCCATTCAATGTCAGGGTATTTTTTAAAAAAGTCCAAATATGCTTGTGTTCTTGTAATGTTGTTAATATTATTCTTCTTTGTCCTCTCCTTGATAGATTGTACCAGTTCTACTTCATGGTCTGTTAGATTGTTATAATCCGTCTCTTTTTGTTGGAGGGCTTTTTTGATTGGCTTCAGTTCAGTTGGCAAATTTTTAAAAAGGTCAAATATTCGTGATTCCTCCTTTATCATTTTTATAGTAGGTTATGTATACATACTATTATGTTTACTATATATCATCGGATTTATGCAAAATCGTTATAAGTAAGGGTTTTAGTAAATCATTCTTATTTTCTAAATGATCAGTGTTTGTATAAGCAAAAAATTAACGAGATTCAGGATCAGCATGTTCCCCATTTAAAGTTATCAAGCGAAATACATAACGGATATAAAAAAGACTCTTCTATATTTGATAGAAGAAGTCTTAATAATGTACAGTTTATCGACATGTATTTATATTTACTTACTATTAAGTGCATACGTGAAACTACACCCAGATAACAATCTTTAACCAAAAAATAAGTCCAAAATGTTGGATCCAGCAGTAACTTGTTTATTATAAAATTCCGAATAACCACAGTCTTCACAATATACAACAAGAAAACGATTATTTTGCACATCAAACATTTTGGAAAGACCTGTTCCAGTCATCGCTACTTCTTTTTGAGCTGCTCTAGTACTTCCACATTTAATACAACCATTTTGCTTCATTTTTAAATCCTCCTAAGTTTCCAATTAGTTATAATTTTTAACAAGTATTCTATAATTATTTACGAACCAACCTTAAAAAATGTTTCAAATTTGAATCACTTAATAGTTGTAAAATATACATTGAAAAATATGAAAATCAATTTTTATTCAAAAAATGGAAAAGAATCATTTGCTATTGGCAAGCACTCAGCCATAAATTGTACAACCATTAATAAACTTACTTTATAAGAAAAGCCTCTTGTCAAGTATGAAATGGATTTGCCAAGCATAAGCTTTAGTAAGTGATTTTTGGAACATTAGTCATAAAATCAACATTTATTCGACATTGTAAGCATCTTCTTTATTTAGAAAGGGTGTGAATATAGGTGGACAAAGAGACACTCGGTATTTCGATCTTGGTAGGGGTTCTCCTGTTATTCATATTGTTCGTTTACATTCAAAGCTTGCGGAGTTTTAGTAATAAAGAGGATAATCGCTTTAATGAAAATTTGTACCAATATCGAAAAACATTATATTTCCTGTTTGTTTTATCAGTCGGTATTTTGTGGATAATAGACATAATTTCCATAGTCGATTGGGAAATGCTAGTGATACTGGCTGGGATGGTTATATTCATTGATATATTTGTTTTTTCCACTCCAACAATTAAAAAGATATGGAGGGCAGAATTCCAATCCTATGATCCTTTGAAAACATATATACAAGAAAATAGTTATATAGAAGAAAAACAACAGGATAAGTTAAATTATTTCTCCCAATTGATACAAGTCGCCCCTTTTGTCAAATCAGATATTGACAAGAAACAGCTCGATTTCCCAGACTCACTAGGTTTATTTCTCAATTATTATGCTGATACGTTTGGTTTACGTGTTCATCTTTATGAAGTTAAAACAGAAAATATAGAGTGTGAACCTATCGATGTTTTTATCAATACGATTCAAACAGTAAAACAGACACATACCTTGGATTGGGAAAGTATGGTGGACAACTTAACGATCGATAATGAGAAGAGTAGTCTCACGGAAAGCTTTATTGTCGAAACATTATGGAATGGAGATATCGTGGCATTGGATCGAGAAGAAAAACACGGTAAAGGAATGGCTCATATATGTCCAATTTTCGTCAGAGAGAATCATACGTTTATTTTATTTATAGAAGAGATTCATCAAAGGATTTATGAAATGGATGCCCTGTTTCTTACCAATCTTGCTTTCCTTTTCTGTTTTCTTGAAGATCAAAATTTAGTGAAAAATTAAAGATAAGAGTAATAAATAAAGAGTTTTCCTCGTAAAATGGTGAAGAGTATCTTAAAATCAAGGTATTTTAAGAATGATGGTACAAAGAAGTTGTGAAGGAGGAAGTTTGGTGACTCAGAGAATTATAGAATTCAAGTCAAATTTAGCTAGAAGTAAGGAACTTAATCCAGGTAACTCGAATATATTGTATCAAGAAATAACTCCTTTACGTGATATCCTAAGTCGTAAGAAATCGCCAATAACACAAATAGCCAAAACCTCTAAAACTCGATACACGAAAGACCTGGAGAGGCTCCGGCAAAAAGCATTAGATATGTTGTAAATTATAAGCGACCTTTTCTTTCTGACTGAGTGATAAGGGAGATGGGTTGTATTTTTTTGTACTATCAATAGTATTAACCATTGTTGTTGATAGTATAAAAAAATCAAGGTTATCGCCAATAATTAGCGATAAGCCAAGTTTGTCTTAAAGAATATAATGTGATTAGCATGGAGATTGATGAGGAGAGATGGAATTCATGACTAAAATCAAAAACGAAGGCACCAAACTCATCAAACGTAAAAAATTTCCCAAAATTACACAATGGAAAGGGAAGACAAGACAAGAGAAACGTCATCAGGCTATGTTAAATAGGGTAAAGAAATGGCAAAAAGATGATAGCACTTATTTATAATGTATTATACTAATATTGGGTTTTTAAGAAGAAATAAAGGAGTAGGAGTGCTGTAGTTAAACAAGTAAATAATCGGAATATAGTAAAACACTTGGATGAAAATTTGACTTTTATCCAAGTGTTTTTTTTGTTAAATAAAATTATTAAAGGATTAGCAAAATGAATAAATAATTCAATTAAGATTGCTCTAATGTAAAACATCCAATATACAAAAAAAGCTTGTTGTACATTTTAAGTTAATTTGGATCTTATCAGCTAGAATGATATCCCTGAATAATATTACGAATTTTACATAAGTTTACCATTTGTTTACTTTTGTTTAACACTCAACTTGTATAGTAAAAGAGTATCGAATAAAAGGAGGGAATGGCGAAATGAGAGAAAAATGGACAAGCAAATTGTCACTTCTTATTATCTTCTTGTTAATTTTCACTAATGTATTCACATATGTTCCTGTGACATATGCCAATACAAATGAAAATTTGGTACAAGAAGAGGTTACAGTTGAGGAAAATGGAGAAGCAGGTTTGACAAGTGAAAAACAGGCAACTGAAGAAGCAAACCACCCTTTTACTGAAGAGATAGAACAGTCGACCGATGTAAACGATAATGTATCAGCTGATACATCTGAAAAGGCTCCATCCACTTCAAAGGAAGAGCAGGAACATAACGAAGAATCCGAAGTGAAGGAAGAGGCAGTTTCGGAAAATAAGCAAGTTGCTGAAGAACAGACCAAACAAGAAGAGAACAAGTATGAAGAAGTAATTGATCATGAGAATGAAGAAAATTTTTCATTAGAACAGACAGATCCCAAAGAAGTAGCAAATCCCCCACAAGAAGATAGCACTACCGAAGAGAATACTGAAACGACTAAAAACGAGATGAAAGCGCAATCCACAATTGATTATCAAACACTGCCAACACTTTTACTAACAGAAATTATGCCGAACAATGATGGGGCAGATGAATTTGAATATTTTGAAGTATATAATAACAGTGATAAAGCAATTTTATTAGACTATTATACTATTGCATTACGTTATACAGATGGGAGCACTAATGATAAAGCTTTCGAATTCCCTGAAGTCACGATTCCGGCAGGGGAAACACTTGTTTTTTGGCGTAATCCTGCACAATTAAGTGTTGATGACTTTAATGCTCATTATGCAACTGAATTAACAGAAGATCAAATTGTTTCCTATCAAGGAACAGGTTTTTATAATAGTGGAAATCGAGGCGTAGTCATTAAAGATGATCACGAAGAAATGATATCCAACCGTTACCTTAAAGAAGATATTTCGTCCGGAAAAGTGGTTACATATAAATATCCAACTGATTCCATTGAAATGGAACCTTTTCAAACGGTGGCTGATCCAACTCCAGGAAGTTTGGAAGAAGACCAAATACCTGTTGAAAAAGTAAGGACTGAAGAAATCAACAAGCCCGAAATTGAACATAAACCGGTAACTGATGCACAAGAAGGTAAATCGATCACAATTAAAGCTGCAATATTAAGTGAAGAGAATAAGGTAAGAGGAACTTTACACTATCGTTCAGAAGAAGGGTCATTTGAACAAATGAACATGACCTTAGTTGAGAATAATCTGTATGAAGCAACCATTAACAGTGACAATGTTACTGCTGGTGTAGTCGAATATTATATAACAGCAAAAAATCCACAAAAACGTCTGCGTTATCCAGAGGCAGAAAGCGAAACATTTAGTGTTGATGTAGCGACAATCGACGAGTCGAATGAGGATTTTCAGCAGTACCCGCATTTACTCATCACAGAAATTTCACCAAATACTGCTGGTGGAGGAACAGACTACTTTGAATATTTTGAGCTTTATAATAACACCAATCAGACCTTATCCTTTAATCAATATGCTCACATTTATTATTACACAGATTCCGGACGTGAGGTTCAATTTCAGGTTCCTGCAATAGATATCGAGTCTCAGGAAACACTTGTTTTCTGGCATAACAATGGGAATAATTCATTAGAGGATTTTAATGCACATTTTTCTACCAGTCTTTCAAGTGAACAAGTGGTAGAAGTTACTGATACGACATTTCCTGGTTTTGCAAATGGAGGAGACCGTGCATTAATATTGAAAGACGCTTTGCATCAAGAAGTAATTTATGCAGATTATGAAGGAGTAGATAATGATAATACTGGTACTGTTATCCAATATAAATACCCGTATGAAGGAACGAAAATGACTAAGTTGAAAACAATGGCTACTCCAACCCCTGGATCGATTACCGATGAACAGGTACCTGTAGAGGTAGTCACTGTAGAAGAGCAAGAAGAAGATACAACAGCACCTGTAATAACGCATGAATCCATATCATCAGTTCCTGCTTTTTCCCCAGTTACGATAGAAGCTGAAGTAACTGATGATCTGGCGCTTCCCGATGTTACCCTTTTTGTAAAAAATAAAGATTCGGAGTATCGTAGTTTAACTATGTCACCTGATTCAGCTAACCCTGGTAAATATATAGCGGAAATACCAGGCGTGTATGTGGAATCTGACTTAACCTATTATATCGAAGCAACTGATGGTGTAAATAAAGATAAAACAGAAGAATTCACGGTGTCCGTTTCTCAGAATGAAGTAGATTTCCAATCATTGCCACCATTAATAGTAACGGAAATTGTTCCGGATTCCTCAAATGTTGGCTCTGCAGATGGCTATGAATTTATTGAAATCTATAATAATACGAATCAAGATATTCCTTTTGAGCATTACAAAATGCAATACCGTTATGGCAGTGATCCGGCAAGTGATGTCATTTGGCCTTCTATCCCTGATGATGTCGTGATCCCTGCGAATGAAACATTAGTATTTTGGATTATTAATGGGCAAAACAATAATAAGACGGTAGAAGATTTTAATGCGAATTATGGATCTGATTTAATAAAAGATAAAGATATCGTGAGAATTGAATCAGCAGGTATGGCTAATGGTAGTATGCGTGGGCTGATTATTGCTTCTAATATTGGTCACGAGTATTCTGTAGCTTATTATAATGATTTGGATACTATAGATGATACTGAACCGAATAAGGGCATTTTATATAAGTATCCATCAGATGAATCGATTCAAATGGAAAAGGTGAGTGCTTCAACACTTGATGCTACACCTGGTGTCGTGGAAGAATATCAGGTGCCAGCAGAATCTGTTCAAGTTCCATCAGATGAAACTGCTCCCGTTATTGAAGATGTAACGGGCATTGAAACAATTAACCAAACAGACAACTTAGATGTCACAGCTCAAGCATTTGACCAGGAAGAATTAAAAACAGTTGCAGTTTATTATCGTACAAATCCAAATGAGGAATACCAGAAAGCTTTGATCGAACAGGGAGAACGGGAAGGAGTATTCTCATATCGTATCTATGCCCCTGAGATGATTGGAAATTCAGAAATTGAGTATTATTTTGAAGCATCAGATGGAGTAAACACGACTAAAACAGCTACCCAAACTGTATCTATTGATAGTGATTTTGATGACAGTCCATTACGTTTAAATACGGAAGAAGGACAAGTTCTGAATGATAATTATGTGCTCAAAGGAACGTCCAATATTGATCAACCAACTGAAATGGAAATGAGCATTGATGGTGAGCAAGTACCATCAAATTATCAAGCATTGGAACATGAAGCTTATTTTGCTTTTGAAGTAAGTGGAGTTAATACGTATTTTCAAAATGGTGTGACGATCGGAAACGAAGTAATTGATATTTTTGATGACTGGATGGCCCAATGGGAGACGATCACAGTGCCCGTGGATCCTAATCACTTATCAATTGGTGAAAATACGATCACAATACGTGCAGGTAATAAAGCAAATCCTTGGGAGGGTGATCCTGGAGAAAACCGTGATGATTACAATTTGCGTAATGTACGATTAGTTTTGGCAGATGGAACCATTCTGACGGACCCAAATCACGAAAATCCCGATAATGTATTAGATATGGGGGATGATGGTACACAGCGAATTGCGGAGGATTTCACTTTTACCCTTACAGGAGATCATGCACAATCTATTGCCTATGAGTGGGACACTACGGAAGCTACAGATGGTGAACATATAGTAGAAGTAGCTGATTCAAAGCAGACTGTACAGAAAAAGGTGTTTGTTGATAATACAGCACCAAATGTTGAACCAACAATTGAAATGGAACAAACCTATAAAGGTGCTTTTACAATTGATGCAGTGATTGATGATGAAATTGCAGGAGTGAAAGATTACCATGCAGAACTGGATGGAGAAGAAATAGAACTACCTTACGATACATCATCAGGTGAGCTTGCAAATGGTGGGCATAAATTACTTATAACTACTACAGATCAAGTTGGAAACCAGGGAAGAAAAGAAATTACTTTTTACACTGTAGACGAAAATCCCGAAATATCTGATAATCAAACAAATGTAACAGACGGTGATCCAATATTAAAGGTTCGTGTCGGTGATCCAACCGACGATAAAGTAAATGTTGGATTTTACCAAGGATTCCGGTATAAACCTTCTGATACTGATTACGTGGTATCTTATCAAGGAGCTTCACCAATAGAGCCACCAAACACAAATGAGATTGCCGATTCAGTAGTATTAGAGAATAAAGAGATTTCACTAGTGTCTGAGAAAGATGGCGATTACTTAATAACGGATGATACTACGAAATTTCCATATCATCGATTTGACGTAACATTAGATAGTACAGTCGATAAAGATGATATTGTCGAATTAGAATGGAATGGTAATTCTTTAGCAGGCAGAAAAGTAACCATGTACGCTTGGAATGTAGTGTCATCCAAGTGGGTCATCATTGATTATCAAATTGCCGGAGAGGTTGATTTTTCTCTGAAGGGTAATGTAGACGTTTCTTCATATAGTAAAGATCATCAAATCCAGGTTATGATTCAAGATGAAATACCAGCAAATCGTGATGAATATGACTATACTTTTGTCTGGATGTCAGACACACAATATTATTCAGAGAGTTATCCTTACATTTATCAGCGTCAAACAGAATGGATTGCGGAGCAGCAAGATGAAATGAAAATTGAGTATGTTATTCATAGTGGAGATTTAGTAGATGAAGCGGATCAGGAGTATCAATGGGATAATGCAGATGAATTTATGAGAACATTAGATGATGCAGAAGTACCTTATGGTGTTCTTGCAGGAAATCATGATGTATTACAAAAAACAGAAGACTATAGTGAATATTATAAATATTTCGGTGAAGACCGTTTTGCCGACAAACCTTATTATGGCGGGTCTTATCTTAATAACCGTGGTCACTATGACTTAATTTCTGTTGATGGAAACGACTATATTATGCTTTATTTAGGATGGGGTATTGATGATGAAGGTATCGCATGGATGAATGATGTATTAAGTCAATATCCGGACCGTACAGCGATCTTAACATTCCATGAGTATCTGCAGGCAACTGGGACACGCCATCCACTTGGTGAAAAGCTATACCAAGAAGTAGTACTTCCAAATGAAAATGTCGTAGCAGTATTGTCTGGTCATTATCATGAAGCACAAACGTTAGTTGATGAAATTGATGATGATGGGGATGGTAATACTGATCGAACTGTGTATCAAATGTTATCAGACTATCAAGCAGGCCCTGAAGGTGGGCAAGGATATATGCGTCTGATGCACTTTGATACGGAAAATAATAGAATTTTTGTAAATACTTATTCACCATATATGGATGATTATAATTATTATGATACAGAAGAATATCCAAATAAAGATGAATTTATGATAGATTTGGATTTAACAGCCAAAGAGAAGCGTGTCGCAACAGATAGTTTTGCAGTTAATGTGTACACCGAAAATGAAATTGGAACGGTAGAGAATGTAGCAAGTGGAGATACAGCTGAAGTAACATGGACCGCTCTTACGGAAGGAAAACAATATTTCTGGTATGCCTCCGTGTCTGATGATTTTACAGGTGAGACTAGATCACCAATCATGTCTTTTGTAAAAGGTGAGGATGATACTACTGATGGAGAGATAGGAGATGGTGGTGAAAATGGAAATCAAGATGAGGATCAAACTGAAAATGATCCTGAACCACAGCCTAATCCAAATCCTAACTCTAACCCAAATCCAGATTCGGGTAACGGAAATAATGAAACTGAAAATGATCAAAAGTCTGAACACAATGAGGATCAAGCATCCCAAGAAACAGAAAAGAACAACAATCAAGAACATGAAAATAATGCCGATCACACAATAGATTCCAACAACACTAATATTAATTTGCCAGAAACAGCCACTAAGATGTATCGGTATCTAGCATTAAGTATTATTTTACTTCTCATTGGTGCCATGTTATATTTTAGAACTCGCAAGGATACAAATTAAATTTTAGGAAGGGATGTAGTCACAGACTAAGTAGTTCCGTTTCGGTGGAGAAACATACGAAATAGCATACTAATTAACAGACCAAATCGCATATGATTTGGTCTGTTGTTTTTTCCTTATATATCAATGTTTATTGGATATTAACAATTGAATTCGCATGCGAAATCGCACCTTAAATAAAAAAGTGACAATAACTGTTGTCAAGGTGCTAATTACTATGTTATTTGGTGTACCAATTGCTATGTTGATTTTAATAATTAGGAAATTGTAATTTTATGTTAAAATAAATGTAGAGTTTGTGAAGAGAAGTTCTTGAACGGGCAGGATAGTAAAATCTATATAATGAAACTTATCTTAATAAATTATTATATATTTGAAAGGTAGGTTAAAAAATGGCAGGCATAATTATCATAATCAGTAGTTTATTACTTGGTCTTATTGTCTTTAAAATATCTAAAACAAAGTTTCAAAAAACATTTATATCTTTTTTGTCCATTGTCTTATACGCTTTCTTGCTATTTTTTATTGGAATGGGGTTAGGGAATTTATTTTTCATTCTCTTTGCAATATTACCTATTATTATTGGGATATTTATTTGGCTTAGAAGTAAATAAATTTTTATGAAAAAGTATTAGTTGTTGAACTATCGAGTGCTTATGTTGAACAAGGAGTTGTTGAGACTGGCATCTCTTATTGTGCTAAAGGGCAGAAGAGTTGAACAAGCAGGACTTTCATATATGACTACTAAATGAATAAATAAAGACTTTTTTGAGGGTGAAATGAATGAACACAAAACCTAACTTCGGCATTACATGGAGAAGTGAGCATGATAGCCTCGCTAGGCTTGCCAGCATGGTTTTAAAAAAGCTGGCTTCCTGGCATAGAAATCTATGCTCACAGAGGCTCATTGTCAGGCCTCCTAATTTTAAGAAAATTATTCAGTTAGAAAATTAACTTTTTTGTGTCCAAAATATTGACCTAGATTCATAGTTAAATGTAAAGTTAATAAATAGATAATTAATTTTTTAAATACTATGAGTTTGTGAATAAGTACACTTAAACTGACTAGCAGTTTAGCGACAGATAGACATATCTAATATAGTGTGCTTATCTAGTTGAATGGAGGGTCTAATCATGGGCATTAGGAATTATCTGATTGGAGGCGTTTCCGGCTCCGGCAAAACTACGGTCTGCAACGAATTACAGCGGCGCGGCTACCATGCCATTCATGGTGACCGTGAATTGGTTTATCAAGGCGATCCAGAAACTGGTACCCCGACGGATGGCTTTAAACCCGAACACCATATTTGGCATGTAGACAAAGTAAAAGCTTTGATCGCCAATCAGGATGAGGCGGTAACATTTTTCTGCGGTGGTTCGCGGAATTTTCACAAATACATCGATCTCTTCGACGGCGTGTTTGTCCTTGATGTCGACCTGGAAACCTCTCTCCGGCGGATTGATGAGCGAGTGGCACTGGACCCAACTGACTGGGGTGGCAGACCAGAGGAACGGGAAATCAGTAAGCGCATGTATCAAACTAAAGAAGGCGTTCCCAAAAATGGGATTATAATCGACGCCACGGCACCGATTGATCACGTCGTTGACGAGATCATCCGTCAAAGCGAAGAAAATAAACACCAACGACAGTAAACTTACGGTTGCGACAGCCGCCCAATACACCGGTGCACCTGGATACGAATTTTATTTCAGACATGTTAAATTACGTAGGAAATACACTAGATATTTTTAGTATATTGGCACTGATTTTAGGGGTAGGGTATCTAATTTGGGAAGAAATTTATGCCTATCAAGATACCAAAAATCAAAAAAATGAAAAACCCGTTCTTCAACTAAAGGGTTGGCGCGACAAGTTCTGTAATAAGCGTTTCTAACGTGAAATACAGGGAATTCATTAAATTGAATGCTAACTCTACAAGGGAGGATAGGAATGACGGAAACATGTTTCCTGAAACTATCCCATCAATACTCCTGCGTGCGTTATGATTAACAGGTCATAGGGTTCGAAGCACAGGTAGATTCGGTTGAACGAAGGCTGAAGCCAACAATATTAAAAGGTATGCCAACGGATAGACCGCATGGCTGAAAAACTAGATATGGTGAGAATGACTTTTTGAGGAAAAAGCTGACAAACTTCCGAATGTAAAGGTCTAAAGTTAGAACATAAGGAAACTTATGTCCCAACCAACGTTGGGGTGAGTGGTGTAAAGTAAGAATCTGCCCTATGAAATACGCTATACCGAACAATGGCGGTATCCAGCTCACAGGCTCAGAGGAAGCACCTACTTCTAGAACGGATAGCTACCTTGTATGGTACTTGGGAAGCGAGAAACATCGAAAGATGGACTGTTATCCTAGATGGTTGCTATAAGGCTTAAGCCGAAATGCATTTACTCTTGCGAAGGTAGGGGTACGACTAAAGAAGCACCTGTAATGGGTGTGGAGGAACAGCCCCAAGTCTAGTAATATAAAACGATTATTTTCCTAACGTGAATTGCACCGGTCGGGTAAGAATGTGGGAACATCATCTCAGAGAGGATGATGCCACAGTGCAAACGCTAAGGTATTGGGATTACTACGACATGACAGATACATTTTCCGAACTCTATGATAAATCGTCTAAAAAGGAATCATTCTCTAATTTATACGACCTCATTACTTCTAGGAAAAATATTCTGTTAGCTTATCGAACGATAAAGTCTAATAAAGGTTCAAAGACTGCGGGAACAGACAAGAAAACGATTGATGATTTAAAGAAACTATCTGAAAGTCAAATAGTCATCGAAATACAAAACAAGTTAAAGAATTATCGCCCAAAAAAAGTACGACGGAAATTAATTGAGAAAGAAAATGGTAAGTGGAGACCGTTAGGTATCTTGTATGATAGATAGAATGATTCAACAATGCTTTAGACAAGTGCTTGAATCAATTATGGAAGCAAGGTTCTACAAACATAGTTACGGTTTTAGGCCGTTAAGGTCTACACATCATGCTATGGCAAGAGTACAATTCCTTATTAATCAAGCTCAGCTTCATTATGTCGTTGACATTGATATTAAAGGATTTTTCGACAATATTAATCACAACCGTCTGATGAAACAACTTTGGAATATAGGCATCCATGACCGACAGGTCTTAGCTTGTATATCTAAAATGTTAAAAGCTGAAATCGATGGAGAAGGTGTCCCTACAAAGGGTGCTCCGCAAGGCGGATTGTTGTCACCGTTACTATCAAATGTAGTGCTGAACGACTTAGACCATTGGGTAGCTGAACAGTGGGAGTTCTTCTCTCTTCACAAAGATTATAAAACCCGTGAAGGTGAGCTTTACGCCAAGAAACGAACGAACTTGAAAGAAGGTTACCTCGTCCGCTATGCGGACGACTTTAAGGTTCTATGCCGTGATTGGAAAACCGCACAGAAATGGTATCATGCTATTAAGTTATACTTGAAGCAGCGTTTGAAACTAGACATCTCGCCAGAAAAATCTCAAGTTATTAACCTAAGAAAAAGAGAATCCGAATTCCTTGGGTTTACGATCCGTGCGAACAGAAAAGGGAAAAAGAGAGTTGCACATACAGGCTTAAAAGAAAGTAAAAAGCGTAAA
>NZ_JBQQCK010000013.1:0-140403 GCF_052246695.1 Gracilibacillus sp. D59
GCCTTGAGCTTCCTTCCGATTCCACGTCACCGTGGACACCGTTGCTTTTGGCTATGTGCTTACCGCTACTAGGTCGCACTCAGGACTTTCACCCGTTAGAGTTCGCCCATGCCGGGCGAACAAAAAGAGGACAGTGATTCTGTCCCCTTGGTTTTATTGATATTTTTTGAATGCGAGTGTAACGTTGTGACCACCAAAGCCCAATGAGTTGCTGATGGCGATATTGATATCTTTTTCAATCGCTTTATTTGGTACGTAGTTGAGATCACATGCCTCGTCTGGTGTTTCATAATTGATTGTTGGCGGTAAAATACTATCTTGTATTGCTTTGACACAAGCAATAGATTCAATAGCACCCGCTGCACCTAATAAATGTCCTGTCATTGATTTTGTTGAGGAAACATTCATCTTATAAGCATGGTCTTTAAAAACGGTTTTAATTGCTTCCGTTTCAAAAGAATCATTGTATTCGGTACTTGTTCCGTGTGCATTAACGTAATCTACGTCTTCTGGAGATATTTCAGCTGTATCAAGTGCTTGCTGCATAGCACGTGCTGCTCCTTCTCCTTCTGGTGCTGGAGACGTAATATGATAAGCATCACCAGACGCTCCATACCCAACGATTTCAGCATAAATGGTTGCACCGCGTTTTTGGGCAGATTCTAATGATTCGAGAATTAATATACCTGAACCTTCTCCCATTACAAATCCATCACGGTTTTTGTCGAAAGGTCTGCTTGCCGTATTAGGATCATCATTAAAGGACAATGCTTTCGCCGTTGAGAAACCTGCAAAAGCCATAGGCGTTAATGGTGCTTCTGCACCTCCAGTAATCATGTAATCGGCATCTCCACGTTCTATAACCTTAAAAGCGTCACCGATTGAGTTTGCTCCTGAGGCACAAGCAGTTACGGAGCAGTTGTTAATCCCTTTTGCACCCAATTGAATAGATACCTGGCCAGCTGCCATATCCGGAATTAGCATTGGTACGAAAAACGGACTAACACGACGATATCCCTTATCCATAAATTTTCTAAACTGTTCATCATATGTCGACATACCACCAATACCAGAACCAATCCATACCCCTACACGACCGGCATTTTCATCCGTGATTTCAAGGTTGGCATCTTCTACCGCCATTTTGGCAGCAGCTACTGCGTATTGTGTAAATAAATCCATACGTTTAGCATCTTTTTTCTCCATATATTCTGTTGGATCCCAATCTTTCACTTCTCCTGACACTTTAGCAGGAAAATCGTCTATATTGACTTTAGTCACATAATCAATTCCAGAAGTACCAGATTTTAAATGATTCCAAAATTGATCGACGGTATTCCCTAAAGGTGTCACGGCACCCATACCAGTAATAACCACTCGATTTTTACTCATTATCGATTCCTCCCTTTTATTCTATTTACCCCATTTTAATGCAACAGCGCCCCAAGTTAAGCCTCCACCGAAACCAACTAAGACAACTAAGTTATTATCCTTTATTTTACCGTTTTTCACACCCTCAGATAAAGCAATAGGTATTGATGCTGCAGAAGTATTACCATATTTATTAACATTGACAGCCATACGATCTTCTGCAATACCCAACCGCTGTCTAGCAGCCTCCATGATACGGATATTTGCTTGATGAGGAATTAAATAATCTACATCCTCTTTAGCATAACCTGCTTTTTCGACCACATGTACAGATGATTCAGGCATTTGTCGTACAGCGAATTTGAATACTTCTCTTCCATTCATAAAAATATAATCATCATTTTGTGCTAAGTGTTGTCCACCGCTACCATCGGCTCCTAGCTCAAACGATAATACCCCTTTATCTTCACTCACAGGCCCCATTACAGCTGCACCTGCACCATCTCCAAAAAGAACACAAGTATTTCGGTCAGACCAATCTGTGATTTTCGATAATTTTTCAGCACCTACTATTAAAATGTGTTTATATGATTCCGTTTCGATAAATTGTTTTGCGGTAATCATTCCATACATAAAACCAGCACATGCCGCACTTACATCCATTGCTGCCGCTTTATGAGCTCCTAATCGGTCTTGCAATTTGCAAGATACAGTTGGAAAAGGTTGATCTGGTGTAACGGTTGCGACTAGAATTAAATCGAGATCTTCTCCCACTATACCTGCTTCTTCCAAAGCTTGTTCTGCTGCTTTATATGCCATATCAGATGTATCTTCATTGTCATGAGCAATTCTTCGCTCTTCAATTCCTGTTCTTGTTCGGATCCACTCGTCACTTGTTTCAACGATTTGCTCCATATCTTTGTTTGTTAACACTTTTTCCGGCACATAATGACCTGTACCTAGAATACCTGCTTTCATATTTATCCTTCCTCTCAAGGAATTGTTATCAATTATTAAGACTTGGTACTAATTTTATAGCATGATCAGTTTTTTTTCAAGTTTATTTTATTTATCACGGTGCTAATCGTCCGTAAAACCCCCACTGATTAAAGTCTCACTTTATAGTTTTACCTCACTTGCTTAAATATAATGAAAACTTTCCCAATGAACCCAAACATCCTAATGGTTATTCCCATAAGTTAAAAATAGGAGGGATGAGATATGGAAGAGCAAAATCGATTTGATGATTTAATGTTCGGTAAAAAGCAAAAGCCAGAGCCAGAAGAAGCTGAAGAAAGTGAAAAATCATTTGATTTATTTCAGACGGTAGAATTATTAAATGACACTTACCAGAAATTATCTCCGATCAAAGATATTTTTAAAAATATAAAAAAATAGCTGTCATATTCATTCGACAGCTATTTTTTAATTTGATGAGGTAATAAACCTGTTTCTTTATACTCTTCAATAAGTTCATTCAAATGGTCTGTAAAACTTTCTGATAAGTGTTCACTATAAGGTCCCATTGTAATAACTTCCTCTTTAAAACCGAAGTTATAAATGCCACCTTCTAACTCACCTTCTAGTAATTGCTCTATGGCATACAAATATAATTTATCGACGTGCTGAACCGTACTCGTTAATACAGACTGACTGCCAATGGGTTGCTGATCATTAACATACCCGATTGAATATATACCGTCATTCATAGCAGACTCAACAATTGAAACACTATAAGCATCACCGGCAGGATAAATAATATCAGTTTTTTGACTTATCATCTTTTGGTAATGCTCCAAAGCAAGATCCTTTTCATCCCAATCATAAACATATTGGATATCTACGTTTACATCTTCATTTTGGTAGAGAACGCCCTCATAAAAACCCTCTACCTCTGGCTGCCATTCATATGCTGCTATGATACCCACACGATTTGTTTCCGTCATTTTACCTGCAACCATACCAGCAAAAAATCCCATTGCTAAAGAATTAAAGTTTAAACTAATCAAGTTATCTGCTGAATAACCACCATTCACATAGATAAATTGAATATCAGGATAAGATGCTTGTAAACGATTAAAAAATTCACCAAAAGTACTGCTGTGCCCTATAATAACCTGCACTCCTTTATTTGCGAATTCTTCAACAGCTATATTTACTTGCTGCTGTGTCTGTACTCCCTCACGGAAATAAACATCCATATTATATTCATCTTGTATTTCAAGCAAACCCCTGTACCCTTTGCTCCCCCAACTTTGGTCATTTATCGTGTTTTCTATCAGCATTCCTACACGCTCTATTTTCTCACCGCTTGCATTGTAGCTGCAGCTAGATAATATCGGAATAATTATAATAAATGCTATAGTGAGCAAGATAAGTATTTTTTTCAATATCCGCACTCCTTAAACAATGGCATAGACGATCAGACTATCCTTAGGACTATTTTATCGTTTACTCGACATTCCGTAAACCGAGAAAACATTACAAATAGATTACAATCGTATTGAAACCCTTATAACACTAGCACAAAACGATTACAATTTTTCTTTTAGCCAAGATTTTTGTTTATTTTATAATTGAAATTTGATAGAATAAATATGGTGAAAACGTAAGGGTATACATAATTCATAATAAATGGTATGAAGATGCATAATAGATAGAGAGGTGAGACAATGAAATATTTTGCAACCATTTTTTGGGCAATCATTATTTTAGCCGTTGTATCATATGTATTAACAAGTATGGGTGGCCAAGATTTTAACATAGCTTCTGCTATTTCGCTCGCAGCTATTTTTAGTATCGCTGCAATTATCTTAGGTGACGGCATCTTGACAGAAGAGGAAGAATAAAAAAAGTCTGATCACTTTCGACTTTACTACTACAAACCCTTGTCAACAACAGTGACAAGGGTTATCTTTATGAAAGGCCGATTTTAGGGGGATACATAAAATGGAAGAAATATTTATATTGATCAAATATTTATTTTTAGGGTTATTACAAGGTTTTACAGAGCCAATTCCGATTTCGTCCAGTGGTCACTTAGTACTTGTCCAAGAAATATTCGATGTGGGTGTAGGTGACAACTTATCGTTTGAAGTTTTAGTCAATTTTGGTTCCTTAATCGCTGTTTTGATGATTTATTGGAAAGATATTGTCCATATTGCTAAAAATGGGATTAACTACATCATTACAAAAGATAAAGCTAATCATGATGATTTTATGTTTATCATTTATCTAGTTGTTGCAACAATCCCGGCGGCAGTAATCGGCCTATTGTTTGAAGATTATATTGAGGCAACCTTTGCGGGCAGAGTAAAAATGGTTGGTATTACTTTAATAATTACTGGTATTGCTTTATGGATCATTCGAAATTTACGTGGAAACAAAAATGATGGAGCTTTAACGATGAAAGATGCGATTATCGTTGGTTTTGCCCAGTCCGTCGCTTTATTACCTGGTATAAGCCGTTCTGGTGCTACAATTGTAGCGGCCATGTTATTAGGAATGAAACAAGAAACAGCATTACGCTTCTCATTCTTAATGTTTATTCCTGTAAGTGTTGGTACCATGATATTATCTGTCGATGAGGTGGTAAATGATCCAAATTTTAATACTCTTTGGATTCCATATTTAATCGCCTTTATCGCAGCGATCATTGCTACCTATTACTCTTTACGTTGGTTTATGAATATCATGGCTAAAGGGAATTTAAAATATTTTGCTTTTTATTGCTTTATCGTAGGTATTATTGCTTTCATTGCAGGAACGTCTTGAAGAACACCCCATTAGCAGTTTATTTTTTTGCACACAATTTTATGTTTTCTTCACTAAAAAAAGCGCCTTGCTAAAAGGGCGCTTTTTCTCTTATTAATCCGGAATACCAAGTGCGATTTTTGCATATCTTGACATACGGTCTTTTGACCATGGCGGATTCCAAACGATATTCACTTCCGTATCCTTTACTTCAGGAATATCATCCATTACACGTTTTACATCTTGTTCAATGTGACCTGCAAGTGGACATCCCATCGCGGTAAGTGTCATTGTAACAGTTGCAATACCTTCATCATCAAGGTCCACACCATAGACAAGACCTAAATTCACGATATCTATACCAAGCTCTGGGTCAATCACATTTTCCAGTGCTCCCATTAAATTCTCTTCTAATGCTTGATCCATCTCTCTATCCCTCCTTCGAACTCTTGTATTTATTATAAAACAAATCAGATACTTTTTAAATGATTTCTATCATAGTTGATATTCTAACCAATTTACAAATTCTAAAATCGCAAAATGACTAACTTTATGTCCCCGACCAATTTCTTTTAAGAAGCGAATATTTTCAGGATTTTTATAGTGATCAATTGCTTCTTCATAAAAACTATACGCATGATCAAATGGAACGACCATATCCTCTTCCCCATGCCAGAAAAATAGCGGTCTTCCGAATAATTTCTCCATTTGTAACGATAAATCAATTTCTTTTAATTCATCGATTAATAAAATAAGCTGATCATCAGGGATTGGCAGTTCTTTCTGTTGGGTTTTCATATAACTAATTAATTGTTCTGCATATGCGGTGATTTTCGGGGAGCCCATTAACACACCGGCTGTTTTAATCCACGAGAATTGTGTTAAGGCTGCAGCAGTCGTAATTCCTCCCATACTTGTACCTGCTAATCCAAAACGATTTCCTTCCACTAATTCCTTACTAACTAATTCTTGATAAATGCTTTCGATATCATCTAAATTTTGCTTAACAATATCAAAGAAACGTAATTCTCTCTCGATATCTGTAATATCCGTCTCTCTCTCTCCGTGTAACATTGCATCTGGTAGCAACACACGGTATCCTTTTTCCGCTAATAAGTATGCTAATGGTAAGTTATGCTCTTTAGCACTAGTAAAGCCATGTATGTAGGTTAATGTTGGCAAAGCATGACCTTTCTTTTCTTGGTCAACGACATGTAGTAATGGGATGTCGTTCCAAAATTCTTTACTTATCGCTATCATTAGTACAGTCCTTTCTCGTGTCTTTTCTTACTTTCATGATATAACTTCTTCATCCAACTTGCAAAATATAGAAATAAAAATATACAAGAACTTTACACCATAAAGAAAGATCTATAAACTATAATTACAATAGTGAGGTGAAAGTATGCAGACAAATAGACACTTGGTTGCGTTAGATTTAGACGGAACACTGTTAACTGATCAGAAGCAAATCAGCCCTTTTACAAAATCGGTAGTTCAACAAGCGATCGAAGAAGGACATATTGTCGTGATCGCCACAGGACGACCACATCGTGCAAGTATTATGTATTATCAGGAACTTGGTTTACAGACTCCGATGGTTAACTTTAACGGTGCTCTTATCCACCATCCAACTGATCACAAATGGGACGTATTGCACACTCCACTCCCAAATCGAACTGCAAAAAAAATCATTCAAACCTGTTACGATTTTGAAGTCGATAATATTTTTGCTGAAATTCGAGACAATATGTATTTAGATCAATTTGATCAAAAAATTATCGACATGTTTTCTGATCCAAATCAACAGGATTTAATTACAATAGGCAGTTTAAAAAATCATTTAAAAGAAGATCCTACATCATTATTAATCCACCCTAAAGACGATCATATTGAAGAATTACGTCAATACTTAGATGATAAACACGCATCAATTATTGAACACAGAAAATGGGGTGTCCCCTGGAATATAATTGAAATTGTCCGAAAAGGAATTAACAAAGCGGTCGGATTGAAGAAAATTGCACATTATTTCCATATTCCTGTCGATAACATTATTGCTTTTGGTGATGAAGATAATGACTTGGAAATGATTGACTATGCTGGAGTTGGTGTAGCTATGGGGAACGGAATCGATGAATTAAAGCGAATTGCAAAATATCAAACAAAAACCAATGAAGAAGATGGGATCGGTAATTTCCTTGCTGACTATTTAAAATTGGAAGCAAACGTTAAGGTTGGCAAAGATCTTTCAGAATAGAAATGCGTAATTAATCCATAATAAGCATGAACATCACATTGGTGTTCATGCTTTTTCCTTAAGATTTAGTTCGGTGGTGAAATGATACAAACAGCAAGGAAGACATTAACTGGAAGAAAAAAACTAATAAGGGAAACAGCATTATTCTTCTTCTAGTTTGTTTTCTGTTTTTCTTGTAACCACCACCAAGCAAAAGTCTACTGAAAAAGGATCATGATGGTAATCCAATCTTGATAAGCCTAGTGATTCGTACAGGAGGATTTTTTATGCAAAATCAAATGTTTCAGCAAGCAAGAAATGCCGTCAATCGCTTAATGAACCGTGCAAACGGGGCTTTGAATGAACAAGATAAGCAAGCAGCACAAAACGCGATTCAGTCTGCCTATACAAATGCAACAGCTGAGGAACAACAAGAATTACGCGAATTGGAGAACCAATTAAAGCAGAAGAACGAATTAAAGCAGAAGAACGAATTAAAGTAAGCTCCTCTGTATAAAGAAGGTATACGATCTGTATACCTTCTTTTTTTATCGAAAGAGTATGACAGACATGTTTTGAATTCCTTTCATAATCAATTACATTTTGATATGATTGTGATAAGGTACGTTTTACGAGGAGGAAAGACAATGAGTATACATGTAGAAGCTACACCAAATCCAAATGCAATGAAATTTACTAGTGACAAAATGATTTTTGAAGGTAACAATAGTATCTCGGTCATGCCTGGTCAAACGAGTGATCACGACATTTTAAATGAACTAATGAAACTTGATGGTGTCGATAACGTATTTGGCTTCCAACATTTTATTACAATCAACAAAAAAATGGATGTCGAATGGGACGAGCTTACCGGTAAAGTAGAAGAAGTCATAACAAAATATGGGTATTAAGAAAAGCACAGAGCGCCCGCTTAGAAACGTAGCGACTGGAGCGAATCAACTGAGATAAAGGAATCACGGTGAGCTTGCGAGCCGATGATGACTTTCACCTAAAGGTATAAGTGCGACTATGCCTCTGGTTATCACCAATCGGCAAGTCTTCTTTATCGTAGGGAGATTCGTGAAGTCGCCTAGTTTTTGGGCGCTCGGAGCTAGACATCCGCGCGAATTTTATACTTTCTTGTCTAAAGAGAAGGAATCAACCTTCTCTTTTTTCTATGGCGTTACTCCTAATTGTACTGGCAATTGTTCAGTGCGATTTTCTGTATACAGTAACATAACAACTGCCCCATTTTCTGGTAACAGCTCCTTTGCAATCGATACATTTATCTCAAATTCTTGCCAGCCCTTACCATCAACGGGAATTTCAGTTTGTTCGATAAAATAATTGTGACCATCTTCCACTTCGTAATACGTTTGACCAACACTGGTATCAACCTCACCTGTTACGGTATATTCACCGTTTTCTCCTTTCGCTTCCACAGAACGAAACGGACCTTCCGTACTATTATCAGCTTTCATTTCCTCTATTGAGACAGTAGTCGTTTGTTGTAGTGGTTCACCTTCAACTTGCTGGCCATTAATCTTATCAGGTAGAAGCGTCATCTCTACTTGGTACTCACCTGGTTCCAACGTTTGTGATATTTCCCAGGATTCTGACCATTTTTTTAATTCACCTGGTGCTAATGATTCTTCTACTAATGATTGTGTGAACATTTTCCCATCAGAATATTGATAAATTAATTGATCCGCTTGATACAACTTAATTTCAAATTGTTGACTTGATGTGAATGTTAAATCAACTGTATCCTTATTTTTGTTGATTAACTGAAATGAAAAGTCAATATTTGAACCTTGTTGTTCTGCAGCAACCTGTAATTCTAAATTATCCATAATAGCTGAAAGATCCTCCATTTCAGATGATACTTTCTCTGTGGAATCACCCATATCAGAATTCGTTGTATTTTCTGGCTTCGTTTCAGATGTGCCACAAGCCATTAACAAAAACAATGAAACAATCGATATGAGCAAGAAATATTTTTTCATATTTCTTCTCCCCCCTTACTAGTTTAGACGTCTAATGTGAAGAAAGGTTTCAATCATTTCTCCGAAAGAACCCATACACACCTGCCGTCTGAATGACATTCGTAAAGGCATTCTCGTCTACCTCGTGGATAATCCGTTCTAAATCATATAACTCGTACCTTGTTATGACTAAATATAACATATACTTATCTTCTTTTGTATAAGCACCCTTGACCGGCAATATCGTAATACCACGAATCATCGTATCATGAATTGCTTTTTGCAGTTCATCTGCTTTTTTTGTTACAATCATCGCTGTTACTTTTTCATGACGTGTATGTATACCATCAATAACACGAGTCGTTACATACAATCCTACTAATGTATATAGTGCATTCTCCGGTTCGTTTAAAATACCTGCGACGACGATAATCATCCCATTTATCGCCATTAAATAACCACCAATAGGCTTGTCCTTCATCCGAGATAAAACCATTGCGATAATATCAGATCCACCTGTGGAAGCACCCCATTTCAAGGTAATCCCCACACCGAGACCTGCAATAACTCCACCAAATACTGCATTAAGCAAAATATCATTAGATAAATTAACAATTGGCAGTACCTCTAAGAAAAAAGAGGTAGCAATAACAGATAGAAAACTGTAGATCGTAAACCCTTTTCCTACCATTAACCAACCAATAATAGCTACTGGTATATTTAAAATAAATAGAATAATACCGGTACTTGCAATATCAATTCCTAAATAATCCGAAAAAATGGTAGATAAAATTTGTGAAATACCTGTAAAGCCACTTGCATATACATTTGCACCAATTAAGAAAAAATTAAGTGCAACTGCGTTGAGTACCGCACCAACAATTACAATTATTATTCGTTTAGCCTCCATTAAAAACATGCCGTACTTCCCTCCTGTTAACGGAACCCCACATGATTCCATACCCTTTTATATGATTAATTAATCTTTTTTGCACAAGAATAAACTATACTAGAATCTGAACTCGAAACCAAGTGTTTTGAGTGAAAAATTTAATAAATTTGTTTTGACGTATCTGCCCGTTAAGCTTACACTTATATTAAGCTAAAACACGATCATCATACATGATCAAAAAGGAGGGGTTAGATTGACTGTAAAAATTCTCGCGGATTCTGCTTGTGATCTTTCATCTGAAGATGTAAAACAATTTGATATCGAAGTGTTAGCTTTGACAGTCCAATTAGATGGTGAAGATTATGAGGACGGTGTTTCGATCTCATCTAAAAAAGTATATGATGCAATGAGAGAAGGCAAGTCTCCCAAAACCGCACAAGTCAGCCCACAAGTTTTCAAAGATACCTTCGAAAAACATGCCAAGGCAGGAAACCAGGTCTTATATTTAACTTTATCATCCGAACTGTCTGGTACATATCAAGGTGCAAAATTAATGGAACAAGAGGTAAAAGAGGAATATCCTGATTGTGAACTACACGTTATCGATACGAAGTGTGCGTCATTAGGATATGGACTTGTGGTGCTTAGAGCTGCTGAATTAGCTCAATCAGGAGCAAGATTGGATGAAATACTTGAAGTGAGTAAGCATCACTATCAACATATGGAGCATATTTTCACCGTTGATGACTTAGAGTATTTGTATCGCGGAGGTCGTGTAAGTAAAACGGCAGCTTTTGTTGGTACATTATTAAAAGTAAAGCCTTTGCTTCACATGGAAGACGGAAAGTTGATACCTTTAGAGAAAGTCAGAGGTTCTAAAAAAGTTTACAAACGCATGATCGAAGTGATGGAAGAACGAGGTAAAGACCTCGAAAACCAACTAGTTGCGATCAGTCATGGTGATGCACTTGATACAGCAGAGAATATTGCGAAAATGATCCGTGAAAAATGGAATGTGAAGGATATAAAAATTAATATGATCGGTTCTTCCATTGGTGCACATGCCGGACCAGGTACAATCGCTCTATTTTTCTTGAATGATTCTCCAAAATAAAAAGAGCTGATAATTTTTACTGGACACTTTTTGGTGTTTTCTGGACACTTTGAGCGATTTACTGGACACTTTCCGGTGCTTTCTGGACACTTTTGCTCATTTACTGGACACTTTCATAAATTTTCTGGACACTTTTAACAATCCTTGCTTCCATTCGGAGCAGGGATTTTTTACGTATGTTGTTCTTTATTTTTGCCATACTAGGAGAAAAAGTTTCTAGGAGTGTAAGTAATGTCAGCAAATCAGAAAAAAGAAGTATTACCTAAGCAACATCAAGATCGACAACCTGGCTTTGAATATAAGATGACTCCGCTTCCTGTTTCCTTAAATGAAAATTATCAAGGGAGTAATAAACTAAAGGATAAAGTAGCGATCATTTCTGGTGGGGACAGTGGAATTGGCCGTTCTGTTGCAATTCACTACGCAACAGAAGGAGCAGATATAGCCATTATCTATTTTGATGAAGATCAAGATGCCAACGATACGAAAAAAATGGTCGAACAACAAGGTAGGGCATGTAGTTTATTTCGAGGTGATATCTCTCATAGTGATTTTTGTAAGGATGTAGTAGAAAAAGTGATAGGTGAACATGGAAAAATAGATATCGTCGTAAATAATGCTGCTGTTCAATATCCGCAACAGGATTTTCTCAAGATTACTGATGATCAATTAGAAAAAACGTTTCGAGTAAACATTTTTGGTTATTTTTATTTGACGAGAGCGGCACTCCCTCATTTAAAACAAGGTAGTGCAATCATTAATACTTCCTCCATTACTGCTTTCCAAGGTAATGAAAGTCTAATCGACTATTCCAGTACTAAAGGAGCGATCACGACTTTTACGAAATCACTAGCAAAATCATTGGTTTCACAAGGAATTCGCGTCAATAGTGTGGCACCTGGACCAATCTGGACACCACTTATTCCAGCAAGTTTTGATGAGAATCAGGTTGCCACCTTTGGATCTGATACAGAAATGGGGCGTCCAGGAGAAACATCTGAAGTTGCCCCAGCATATGTCTACTTAGCCAGTAATGATGCAAGCTACGTAACAGGTCAGACGATTCATGTTAATGGTGGGAAAATAATTTAAATTTAAGTAAGTAGTGCTCTTTTTTTGGCATAATGCACATAATTTGTTGGTTCACCTTGTTGATGAAGCGTCACTGATATATTTCCACGATGACATACTGAACTAGATCAACAAGTGTGAACCTCCCAAATACCATATTGAGGATGCCCAGCAGTGATGGTGTGCTCGTGATTAAAAAAAGTGGTGATACTCGATTGAAAGTTCATTGTACGACACTTCTAATTTCAATTAATTAATTGTTCCTTTAAATTTCTCCGGTTTTTTTACGTAACTTTCTATTATATAACCACACTCCGTACAAATAATATACTCTACTTCTGAACCGAAACTCATTTTGTTTACAGGTTGCATCACTGCATATCCATTATGCTTACCTAGTCCCAACTCCACTTCACCACATTTTGGGCACTCTTTTATTCCTTTATAATACATATAAGAATAACTCCTATCCTTTAAAAGGTTATAGTAGATATACGAGCCAAATTCACCTACGTTTCATTATTTTTTCACTGCTTCAAAAAGCCAACCACTAAAAGATAAAACCGTTTTCTTTTTCCGTTATTTAGTGTAAAGTATTATTTTTAAGAAACAAAAAGTGGAAGTAGGAGCATAATGAAACAGTCAGAGACAAAAAAATTAAGTTTATTTGCTTTAACATGGCCTATTTTTATTGAAATTTTATTACATATGCTAATGGGGAATGCAGATACATTGATGTTAAGTCAGTATTCTGATCATTCAGTCGCTGCGGTTGGTGTATCTAATCAAGTATTATCTGTTGTGATTGTGATGTTTGGCTTTGTAGCTGCAGGAGCATCGATACTCGTTGCCCAAAATCTCGGGGCGGATCAGCCGAAAACCGCTGGAAAAATTGCCGTTACCTCAATTAGTTTAAATTTATGGTTTTCGTTAGGATTAAGTATTATTTTATTTGTTTTCAGTGATTTTATTTTACGTTTAATGGATTTGCCTGCTGAATTAATGGATGATGCCTCTACTTATATGAATATCGTTGGCGGATTTATCTTTGTTCAGGCATTGATTATGACCGTTTCAGCTATTTTACGAAGCTATGGTTTTACAAAGGATACTATGTTTGTCACGATTGGGATGAATATTTTAAATGTGATTGGTAACTTTTTTGTGATTTTCGGTCCGTATGGATTTCCGGTACTTGGTGTCGAAGGGGTTGCCTATGTCACGATGCTTAGTCGTTTTATCGGATTTATCATTTTATTATTTATTCTGGCATGGCGCAGTGAACGACAGCTTCCTTTCAGATCCTTTTTCCGTTACGAAAAGAGTCACGTAAAGGACTTATTACAAATTGGCATACCTTCTGCAGGGGAACAGTTATCATACAATACAAGTCAGATGGCGATCACCTATTTTATTGCCCAGATGGGAACGATTGCGATTACAACAAAAGTATATGTACAAAACTTAATGATGTTTATTCTACTGTTCTCCATCGCGATTGGTCAGGGTACTCAAATTCTGATTGGTCACATGATTGGTGCGGGAGATATTGAAAATGCATATAAACGCTGTATCAAAAGCTTGAAAATCGCGATTGTGATCGGTACATTAATGGCAATTATTTTCTATAGTTTTAGTTCAACATTACTTGGCATTTTCACGAATGACGACACTATTATTGAAAAAGGTATGTTCCTTTTACTCGTAACGATCGTTCTTGAACCAGGTCGGGCATTTAACCTAGTCGTCATTAACTCATTAAGAGCTGCTGGAGATGTCAAGTTTCCGGTTGTAATTGGAATTGCCTCGATGTGGGGCGTCAGCGTTACTTTTGCATGGTTCTTTGGTATCTTTTTAGAATTAGGGTTACTAGGTGTTTGGATTGCCTTTATTGCCGATGAATGGTTAAGAGGTATATTAATGCTGGGAAGATGGCGATCCAAGGTTTGGGTAAAAAAAGCATTTGTCAAAAAAGAATCAGAAATTGCAACGGAATAATGAGTTTTCACTTTTGCAGTGGAAAATCAAATAGCAAACCAATATACATCAATTGGTTTGCTATTTTTTATGATTTTTCCCTAATATATTTTATTATAGTTTTGGAGCATTATAACTAGCTATCTCTGTTTTTTCTCGATTGACCTTCATTATAACCATTGTAATATCATCCTTTTGTGGAAGACCTTTTGTAAAGGATTCCAGGGAATGAGTTACAGTGTCTTCCAGTTCTTTAATGTCTAAATCTAGATTTTCCATTAACGTTTGTTCTAATCTCTCAAGCCGGTACATGTCTCCATTCTCGTTTTGTGCTTCTGTAATACCATCTGTATAGAAAAATAACAAATCCTCTTCTTCTAATTTTACTGTGTTTTGATTATATACTACGTCTGGAAGTCCACCTAGCATCACTCCTTTTGCAATGGGAATGTCTCGAAGTTGTTGGTTGGATTGAATAACAAGTGGTAAGCTATGACCTGCACTAGCATAACTTAATTCCTGACTTTCAGGATCCCAATCCGCACATAATACCGTGACAAATGATCCTAAAACTCGAAGGTCTTCATACATGGCATTATTCATCGCTGTAAGTGTATCAGCAGGTCCCTTTGTACTTTCGGCAGCACTCCGGAAGGCCCCTCTTGTTAAGATCATTAACATTGCCGCTGGAATTCCCTTTCCCATTACATCACCAATAATTATTCTCAGCTTTCCATTTGGTAATACATAAAAGTCATAATAATCACCACCAATTAATCTTGCTGGAATTGATATACCTGATACTGTTCCGTTCTTGATGGTAGGTTCATTTCCGTTCAATAATTTCATTTGTATGCTACGTGCTAATTTGATTTCTCTTTCTAGTGTTCTATCGACTTGTTGATTAGAAGTGTCTTTTTCAAAAGATAGTTCTCTTCTATACATTTAATCACCAACCTCAAGAAGGGATTCCATTATCTGATAAACACCTAAGGTATCAAATAAATCACTTATTTCATCATTCATACCATCTAAACTAACCTTGAATTTTTTATCGTTTGCTTCATGCACCAAGTTAATAATAGCCCCTATTCCAGTTGAATCGATAAACTCTAGCTTCTCGAAATTAACAATCACCTTTTTTGAACCAGTTTCTATTTCTTTAATTTTTTTAATGAAAGGGTCCATTGTAGAATAATCTAAGACCCCTGTAACGTATAAAGTACAAACATTGCCTTCTGTTTTTTTAGATACTTCTAATGTATCATACATGTCATGACCTCCTAATTGGATTTATCCTTATAATCCAATGTAAACTGCTCTAAATTCTCCAACAGTTTCTTTGAAATATCAGAGAGTGATTCTGATTGATTATGCAGTGATTTTAATAAGTCTGATAAAGTAATCGTCATTTCCGTTGTCGAATTGGAACTATGTGTTATTTGTTCCCGAAGCTGATTAATAAAGGTCAAAATCTCTTGATCCTCTACACGCTCTTCGGACATTTTTTTCTCAATTTGGTCAAGCACATAGTTCATCTCGTCCATTTGTTCTCTTGCTTCAGTTGTAGTAGACATCGACATCGTATAAACCTTATCAACAGAATTATTCGCTTCAGACTCTAGTAAATAAGCATGTTTTTCCGTTTGAATCGCTTGATCACTAGTTTCGGAAAGCACTCGATTTAGAGTATCAGCAAGCTTGTTAGTACTTTGTGATAAGCTTTCTAACTCACCTTTGTCTTTTACAGAACTTTGAACTGTAAAGTCTCCTTTTTCCATTTGAAGAATTTGATCAATAATTTTTTGGATGTTTTTATAAATATTATTAAAGAAACGAGTTGTAAAGAAAAGTAAAATAACTAAAGCCAAAATACTGATTCCGATTAATATAAATAATTGTTTATACATAGGAGCTTTCATTTTTCCATAATCTAAAGCAACATATAATACTTTATTTTCTTCAATAGGAATAAAGCTTTTGTAAATTTCATTACCATTATATTTCTTAATATAGTTCTCACCTTTAGCATCATGAAGCATGTTAACTAATATTTGCGTATCTTTTTCTTCCTCATAATTGAAATCACCATTTACAATTTTAGTTAAAGGTGGGTAAATATTTTCGGCTAATGAGGGATCATCATAAACTCGTGGATCCAGTACGGCTATTTCTTTAGCAAATTCACTTGTTTTTATGACTTCATCGATCCATTTTTCGGGACCAATATTTTGGGTGAATTGATACACTTCATTTGCTTCGATGTATGGATCAATTACATAATTTTCTTCAGGTATTAAATGGTAGGCATATTTATAAAACATAGGCGTATCTCCATGTGAGCCAGACTGTGCTGTAAATAAAGTTATCACATCTTCATCGGAATAACTAAGGACATCTTTTGCTTCCTCTGGCAAGTTTCCATCCATAAAAGCATTCAGAACTTCATATCCATACGGACTTACTTCACTTAATCTGAATCCTATCTCATCTTCATCTGTTGAACGAACACCTACAATCTCATTTTCTTGTTTTTGTAGTAAGCTGATACCTGCAATATCAAGTTCCTTACTAATTTCTATTAGTTCTTTATTAGTAATTTCATCAAGTGATTTTCCGTTTAATTTTTCAGCAATTGTTTGTGCGTATGATTTTAACTTCAAATCAATTTGATGCTCTATTTCATGAGTAGCTAAATTTGTTTCCTTAATACCCTGCTGAATAGAGGCAGAAATTGAATTTGCTTCGTTCCGAGCTCTCTCTTCAACATTGCTATACATCATAAAAAGCTGTATAATCCCTGAAAAGACAGCTATAATCAGCATTATCAAAAATACTCGAACTGAAAATTGTTTATTCAAAGAAGTATTCTTTATTATCTTTTTCACTATGTTCACCTTCATTATATAAAATTATGATTTTATTTCTTTATACTTTTTTCTTAATGTGTTTTTATCCGTTTTACCTGATGTTACTGGTATATCATCGATAATTTCAATATGATCTGGCACCTTATAACCTGCTATTTGCTTAGCACAATATTGATAAAGTTCATCAACATTAATAGTTATATCTAGTTCAACAAACGCCACAATTTCTTCTCCATATACATCGTGTGGAGCTCCTATCACTGCCGTATGTTTTACAGATGGATGAGATTTTAGCGTGCCTTCCACTTCACCAGGTATAACTTGTCTACCACCTTTTTTAATTATGTCTTTCTTTCTTCCTATAAGAATCACTTTATTATTCTCAGTAATTCTTGCTAAATCACCTGTTTTCAACCAACCGTCCTCTAATAAAGCTTTATTAGTGATTTCAGGTTGGTTGTAATAATGTGAAAATATCATTCTTGTTTTAACAACTAGCTCATCATCAATTATTTTAACTTGTGCATTGGGCTCTATATTCCATTCTTGTTTGCCTCTAAGGTCACAAGATAATATCGAACCACCTTCTGATAATCCATATAAATTTTTGAATTTTGAAGATTTCATTAGTGGATATTGATTTTCCTCACCTCTATTAACCATTTCACCAGCTAACATACATTCATCAATCGATTCAAACACTTCAGGATGAGTATGATTCCCCATATTGTATATAGCTTTTAAAATTGAAGGTGTGCTAAGTATCTTATTAACCTTTATTCGTTTCATCATTTGCACCATTTTAGGTATATCAAATGAATTCGGAATAGCAGCAGTAAATTTATATCGCATTGCGCAGAATATCGTTAATACACCAAAAACTACAGTTTGTGGTGGAATTACTAAGAATCGATCATTCTCTTGGCAATTTATTAAGAGCTGAATATCTTCTGTTCCTACCATAATTGCCTCTTGACTCATAACCACACCTTTTGGTATTCCTGTACTTCCTGAAGTAAATAAGATAAAGTGACGATCAAAATCATCAAGGACAGGTTCAACTCCATTATACTGCTTAGATTTCCAACCTTCCTCTTCATCAGAGGCTTCAAACACCTTACATTTCAAGTTGTTTTCGATAATACAATTTTCTATTAGGTTAGAATATTGTATTCCATTTCCGTCCTTAATTGTAAATATGATATGAGGCATTGCACTAGACAATATCGCAGTTAAATCGCCCTCTCTAAATTGCGGACTTAAAGGTACAACAGTCCCACCTAATTGATTAATAGCAATCACTAACGAAACATACGACTTTGTATTTGGTACTAACAAAGCAACCCTTTTTCCTGCTAGATTTGTATTTTCACCAATTAAATTCATAAAAAACTGAGTCATTTGTTCAATGTCATTTACTGTTATATCTTCCGTGAATGTACTAAAAACTATATCTTTAGTATTGTCATTAGTAAAACTAAATTCTGCTAATGTCTTCATATCTCTTTACCTCCAAATAATGAATGATATAGTTTACTTGGAGTAGAAAAACTATCAGAGTTAGTAAAAATTTTAAAATCACTTCCAGTATTGTTAGTAATTTCAACCAATAGATTCACCATTTGAAGGGAATCTATTCCTAAGTCGTTTTTAAAAGAAGCATTCCCTCTAATATCCTCTACAGATACATGACTTATCTCTGAAATTAATTCTTTAAACTGTTCGAATGTCATTAATAACCTCTCCTGTTAACCATTTTTTTGACAGCTCTCTGATTTCTTTTAACCGATAATTACAGCAGTGCCCTTCATCTGGATATTCCATTATATACTTGCCTTCTGGCAAACTATAATATAAAGAATAGATATCTTCTTCTTTTACAAGAACATCCTTCTTACCGTGAAAAATCAATACTGGTTTTGTAAAATTTCTGTCACCTATATCAGGCAACATCTCTAAAGATTTTTCGCCTATTTTTGACATTCTTCCTGAAAAATACTCTGGAAATGCAATATCTTTTGACACAGCTGGACTAACTGCAACAGCTTTACTGACTTTTGGATGCTCACTACCTTTGATAGACCACATTGCACCTGAGCTCGTACCAAATAAATAAAGGTCATTTTCAGGTTGAAACTCATTAGCAAACGTAATTACTTCATCTAAAAAGATTTGCCAACGATCTGTTGTTGCTTGTAATTCTTTAAACGTGTAAGTCTCACCTTGACCGGGTCCATCAAATGTAAAAGTAGCAAATCCTAAATCAACAAAATGTTGCTCATATGAAAATAGTTCTTCTTTTGTAGAATCAATTGGATTGATAATGATTATACTTCCCTTCGAACGAAAAGGAATTCTAACCCTTCCATAACAAGCAACATCTTCTACCACTACTTTTTCTCTTGAAGGTTTTACTACCAACAATTCATCTGCTTTAGCAAAAGTTTCAAGTGATTGTTGGTACCATTCTCTTTTTTCGTTATTTGGTTCTGGAAAAATCCAATGGGAAAGATTGAAATAGAGTGCCGAAAGTCTATAATGCCATTTTGCCTCTTTCCGATTACCAGTGTTATTAGCTAGTTCTGCCTTTTCATTATGTTTATTACCATGTTTATCAAAAAAAGCTATCCATTCCTGTAAATTAGTAACTTCTAATTTAAATTGATGGGCAACTTCTTTTTCCATACCATGTGCAACCCATCGATCCCAAAATCCAGGAAATAACCTTGCAGTTACAATAGTTTTATCAATTGTTTTATCTGAACTTACTTCCTTGTCACTCATCCTATTTCACCCTTCCCATCTAAAAGTAGTATTAATGTAGATCCATTAGAAGATGTTTCTAATATCACTTGCTCTGCCATCTTAATCATTAATGAGAATCCCTGGCCTAATGATTCTTTCGTTGAAAAACCCGCTAACAAGGTTGTCTTCGGTAAAATATTGAGAGGAAAACCTGGGCCATTGTCCTCTATAATGACATGAAATACGTCATCCTTTTGGTGAATGAACATTTTACCGTCGTCGGCATGCTTTATTACATTTGTTACGGCTTCAGAAATAATCAGGTTATAGCTCATAACTTTTGAATTTTTTAATCCAGCATTAGTAAATGCTTCCTTTGCAAGATTCCTTGAGTAAGAGATATCTTGCCGTTCTTTAATATCTGCTTCACATAAAAGGTTGCCTGTTTTATATTGTTTTATTTTCGCTTTATCAATCAGCAAAAAAGCTCCTTGTGTCGCAGAATAGATGACATCGCGATACACTTCCCATACTTGATCTTTCTCCTTATCCATTTCAGTGAGTGTTTTGCTAGCATGTACTTCATTTAATGTTCGTAACAATACATCACGAAAGGGCTTCGGATAATCTAGCTTTTTAATTTCTTCCTCTATTACATCATGATTCGTAATCCATCCTAGCCCTAGTTGTGCTAATTGATATAATTCTTTCATCTTCTCATCAGTGATGTTATCGATGGAATGTAGAGAAAATGATTGTAAGAATAGTTCTTCTTTTTTGTTTATGTCCATCCCATCTGCTAGTTGATATACAATCCAGCCAATAGTTGCTTGTTCGTTCATCTGCATAAAAGATTGAAAAGCCAAGGATGGTGATAGTTTCTGAGAAGTTTGTTGTTCTACAGCTTCGTTTCTTTTACCTCGTCGTTTGGTAAAAAGTCTTTTCATTTCCCATTTATCCTTTGTTATAGAATACCGTTAGGTGGCATAATCGTTATTTCATCAACCACTGCTTGTTGTGGTTGACAAATCAAATAGATTAAATGCTCTGCGATAGATTCGACGGGAATCATATTATCGACGTCTAAATCGAAAGATACATGATCCCAAAAAGAACTGTTGATTGCACCTGGTAAAACAGAAGTAATGCGAACACCTTCTCTTCTTAATTCTTGCTGCAGTACTTTCGTTAAGCCATGCACCCCAAACTTAGAAGCCGTATATCCTCCGTTCCCCGGCAAAGCAGTTGTGGCAGCTATTGATGCAAGGTTCAGAATTTGCCCTTGCTTCTGATCTCTCATCACCCTACCAAAATACTTGCATGTTAGATATGTTCCTCTTAGATTTACAGCGACCATGTTGTCAAAGTCTTCTGTTGAAGATTCAAGGATATTGTCAAAGGTACCAATCCCCGCAGAATTTATTAAGACATCAACTCGTCCAAATCGTTCCACACTTTTCTTAACAAAATGGTTTACTGAATCTTCGTCTGTCACATCCACCGGGAATGATGTAATATTTTCACCTTCGAATGATTGCTGTAAAGTTTCAATGTTTCTTGATCCTAGCACAAGCTTTGCGCCATGATTTGCTAGTGATATTGCTGTTTGTCTGCCGATACCTTTACTCGCACCTACAATCACGATCACTTTATCTTTTATCTGAGAGAAGTCCATTAAACTGACACCTCTTCTGTTCCTAAGTATTCAAAATAATTTTTCTCGGTTTCCCAAAGGCCTATTTTATAAAGGTTAGATATATGTGGTGATAACATATCATAAATTACTTTTGCCATTACCTCGGATGTTGGGTTCAGCCCTTCAAATTCATTTGTATCTAAATTTAAATGTTTATGATCGAATTTATTTAAGACAACATTCTCCACAATCTCGTCCAATTCAGCCAAGTCTACGATCATGCCTGTTACCTGATCTGGAATCCCTTTTACAAATACATCTAAATAATAATTGTGACCATGACCGTTTGGATTATTACATTTACCGAAGAGCTTTACATTCTCTTCATCCGATAACTGATCACTATGCAAACGATGTGCTGAGCTAAAATGATACTTTCTTGATAACGTAACCATATCTTCTTCCCCTTTCTCTGCATATAAATATGGATTTTCATGTAACCGGAGTTGATGTAACGTACAGCCTTTTAGCTGAGGAGCGATCGCTTCCCACAAATAGCCTACAATGTTTTCTGTTGTTGGAATGTGTGTCATAAAAAAAGGATGTTCTTTATTTAGAAATTTCCCGTCTAGTTCTTTCTCCACTAATCCACCTACTATTTGCTTGATATCTACCGTATTAACAACAATCCCTGATTTCTGATTTAGGTTGCCTTTTACCATTACTTCCAATTTATAATCGTGACCATGACCATTTATATTACTGCACAAACCGAATATTTGTTGATTTTTTTTTTCGCTCCATGTAGCAATGCGATAACTATGCATCGCAGAAAAGTCAATTCTCCTGGATAAATATAGCAACAGTGTCCCCTCATTTCTTACAGTTTTTATAAGCTCTTTAAAAATTCGTTAACTAAGGTCGCATCTTCCGTAAATACTCCTTTTTTGACCGTAGTTACTGTCGCACTTCCTGGTTTCTTGACACCCCTCGCACACATGCATAAGTGTTGTCCTTCCAAAGAAACGATTACGCCTTTTGGTTGTAGTACATTTTCAATGGCCAGTGCTATTTGATTAGTCATTCTTTCCTGTACCTGTGGACGCTTAGCCGTTAATTCTACTAGGCGAGCGAATTTACTAAGTCCAACGATACGTTTGTCTGGGATATAACCGATATGTGCTTTTCCAAAAAACGGAATCAAGTGATGCTCACAAAATGTATAATAATCAATATCTTTTACTAAAACGATGCCTTCATAGCCCTCTGAATCGAAAGTCGTAGTTAGGGCGGTCTCAGGTGGGGTTCCAACTCCTTCAAAAACTTCTTTGTACATTTTTGCTACTCGCTTCGGTGTATCTAATAACCCTTCACGATTTGGGTCTTCTCCAATTGCTTCTAGAATGGAGCGAACATTACTTTCTACATCAATAGCGTTTAACACCTGTTCTGTCATATAAACTCCCTCACTTTCTACGCTTCGATAATGCTATACGTTTGGATCACTAGATTCAGAAAGCAATTCCATGATCCTTTTTTATATTAAAAAAAGCCCACCAAAAAAGTTTGGTGGGCTCTCAGTGTGAATTAGTAAAAAAGGGTATACTAATCCATACTCAAATAAACCATCCTTTTCGGTAACCCGGCTGTCATAATCTTGAGACCTTAGACCCATAGGCTTTGCGTCCTCACCTTTCAATGAGTATGCCATTATCGAAGGTAATATTTTCGTTATTATCCTTAGGTATTATTACTTAGGTTTATTCTAATGAATATATGTGTGGGTGTCAATATATATTTTATTCCAGGATAGAATCTTTTTTTATAGTAATAAAGAACTAGTTGATTTACCGAAGTAAGGGAGCTATTTTCATAGCTCTCTCTAGCAAATCGTACATGATCATGTCACTTTGGTTTGTTCAAACATTTATAAAGTTAAAGCTTCAAAAAAAGTCGAGTTTCCCCTTTTTCATTTTGGGCCATCTGAATCGTGGAACATGCTTTACCATTGTTTCAAAGATTATCCCCCATTGTTGTTCCGATAAAGACGAAACTGGAAAATCATTTTTTATTCCAAGATTCCTTTTTAAGTGCTTTATTTGTGGTGGTGTAAATACCCCTCTTAATGCCAAATCAATAGATAATTGTGGGTTTTTAAGCACATAATCCGCCATTCCCCAAAAGATTAAATAATCTGCAATTGGTACAATCGGTCTTACTTTTCTATTTATTGTAATCAGAGCGGAATCTACTCGTGGTGGTGGAGAGAAATTTTTCCTTGAAATTCCTTTAACATACCGTATATCAAACCACATTCTCCAAGCGATAACATATGGATTTTTCACTAACCTTGATGTAAACCTTTTAGCTGCACCTTTTTCCATCACAATGACACCTCGTTGGAAATTACTTAATGGATTATTAAGAAGTTTCTTCATAATTGGTGTGGTAATAGAATAAGGAATATTTGACACAACAATAAACTTTTCCTTTGGCAAATATATTTTCAAAATATCTTGATGAATAATTGTAGTATTCGGACAGTTCTCTGTCTTTATTTCTAAAATATTTACAAACTTTTTATCATATTCTACTGCCAAAACCTTCCCAGCTCTTTGATTGAGGATTGTAGTTAAAGCGCCTTTTCCAGCACCTAATTCCAATACAGTTTCGTCTATATTCACCTTGGTTAGGTCTACAATATCATTGATCAATTTCTTATTATGCATTAAATGCTGTCCTAAAAAGTTTGGACTTTTCCCGTGGCTTCGTTTTTTTCTCTGATACTTAAGCTTTTTCTTGGTCATATTATATCTCCCTTTCTCAATTTAAAAATAAAAAATCACAGACAATCTGCCTGTGATTCGGAGTAAAGGGGAGAAGACCCATCCTTATTAGATTCCGGCGTATTAAAAGCCGCTAGCAAATAAACCTTCACAAAAGAAGGAAAATTAGACATAATTAAAGAAAGGCAGAATGATCTGCCTTTCTTTACATTACATATTTTTGTTATATGAAATGAAGGTTATTAAAAAAGGACAGACTGATCCCGTTTACTCTGTGTACAAAAACAGAGCCTTTGAACGTATTTAATTACTGGTTCAAAGTTTGGAAACGTAGTCTGATGTAATAAATCATTTTTTAATAATCCTCCTAAAAATTAACAGTACATTGTCATTATATACTCACTTTTAGAATAAGTCAAAGTAAATATTTATCTAGGAATGATTTATCACTGAATTTAAGGGACAGAAAGCCAGTTATTCTGTTGTTAGAATAACTGGTTTTCATCTAAAGCTTTAACTCATCCATTTGCTACAGTTCCACTACAGCTTGTGAGATCCGTCCCTTTACACCTAGCTTCTGCATGGTATTTACTAAATGATTTCAAGGCTTGTCCACCATAAAGTTCTGCTCGATTCTTTTCATTACCCTTACTGCTGACGCATTTTCCGATTTTTCACACCAACTGCCACAATAAACGCTATAAAACCACCAAGGATTACAACCATCATGGAGATAAAGAACCAGTTAAATCCGGTATCTTCTTCTAAAATAAAGACATTGCTGGTTTCACGTTCTAAAATCATTTTATGTGTACCATCATTTTGTTGTCTGACGATGTTATCTTCTAGCAAACCTCTCAGTTGCTTATCATCACCAATACCCTCCAATGAGGCAACCTGTGTTTCGGTGTCATTATTAATCGCAATATACATCGTTTGATTTTGATCACTTCTTTTATAAACAGACATAGCACCTGCTTGAGCAACTAGTTCTATGTCTCCCTGCTTTAATGCAGTTGATTCTTGACGGATTGACGATAACTTTTTCAAATGCTGAACAATTTCTTCATCTTCTTTATTCAACTCAGCCATGCGGTGATCTGGTTCATCTACACCATTATCCATAGGCACTTCCACTCCCTGATAGAGAAAAGAAGATCCAGGTAGAGTATAAAGTAAGGTAGAAGCAAGTTTCCATCTTGTCACAGGGTGAAAACCTTCCTTCACTGCTTCATGAGCCAACCGTGAAGTCATCGCAGATTCGACGTAGTGTACACCACCCATCTCTTGTGAAAATAATGGTTCAAGAGACTCTCCTGGTTGTTTTAGGATATCCACCGCTTGACTTTGGAAGTCATGATCAAGTGCATTCTCATCATCTTTTCCATCTACTAACAAAAATGCATCCTCATTTTCTTCTTGGATACGTTGTCGCAGTTCATCGATCAAGGATTGTGGTGTTTGTTCATTTACATAAACATGAAATCCGTCAATTCCCGCTGTCTTCATCCAATAAACCGCTGTTTCAAGAAAATATTGTTGCACGTCTTCATTTTCTAAATTGACGGTAGGCAATTCATCGTCTAATGGGTTTACAGAAGGTTCAGATACCCAATCAGATTGTTCATTTACCCAAATATGTTTATTATCAACATGTGTTAATACAAAATCTAGGATAACATTGATATCATATTCTTCTGCTTCAGCCACTAAATTTTGCAAATCAGCAATATTTCCAAACTGCGGATTAATACTTTGTGCCTCTAAAGGATCAAATCCATGGTAGGAAGCCGATGTCATTACCGGGCTTAAATTAATTGTAGTTATCCCTAATTCACTTAATTCAGGTATTTTATCAATAATACCTTGCAGGTCCCCGCCATGATATGCTGAAGGATCATCAATATTAATTTCTATATCATTGCTGCTGTCTCCATTTACAAATCTGTCTACTAAAATATAATAGATTCTTTCCCCTCTTTGTTCTTCAGCCATTACGGTTAAAGTCGGGAATAAACACAGGAATAGAACCATAATTAATAATACTTTTCTTATGTAGTGCATAGTGGTCCCCTTTTCTTTAAATTACTTCACCACCTATTATCCTAGACAATTATAGAAAGTCAAATCCCTAAATAGAAAATAAGATGAAACTTTTGTGACTAAGAAAAACAAAAACAATCGTCCCTACTCTGATTATTAGATAGAAAATAGATACAATCTGCGTACTAGTGAATACTTTACATTACTGCCTTTTATCCTGATGTAGGTAGAGTACTTAAATACGCTACGGAATGAATACTTCGCTTTACACGGGCAAGCCGTGCCCATGGAAAGCGAAGTATTCTGCCGGAGTGGTACCGTGACACTCCCTTCAAGAAAGATTGGAAGAAAACAAAAACTCTCTATCTTATCTTGATAGAGAGTTTTGATAGTTTTTCTTTACTTTTTCTCGTATTCGGTAAATGATAATTAGTCCAGTCAAAAAGAAGATTGGTATTAGATAATAGATAATGTTGCGCCAGTGAAGCGGAACGCGATGGGCAAATACCGCTTTAACATGCGTGCCCTGTTCATCCACTGCTATTGCATCACCAATGTCTGTGCCTTCAATTTCAAAATACTCTGTTCCTACCGGATAATGATTCGATGCATTGCCATAATACTTGCCAGTGTAGTCATCTGCTTGGGTGGTTACTTTTCCGATATATTTACCAATAAGAGATTGATCGATTTGTTCATCGGTGACCTGATATACACGGCCGTCTAATACAACAAATGAGTAATCCCACGTAAGTGCATATAATGTGGTAGGTATTAGAAAAAGAAGCAACATACTGATACATATTTTCTTCATAACCGTCACTACTTTCATCCATTTTCGACACTATAACATCATATATCAATAACAACTTTATTTTCTTGCAACCAGTATTCAATTTGTGCGATATGGGCCAACAACTGAGGCCCTGTCATTAATTGACCAAACCATGGTGCACTAATATTTGCTGCTTTCTGGTCAACCAATGCTTTTACTTTTGATCGATCTAGTATTTCGAATAACCGCGCATCCTTGTCATTGATGATTTCGTTCATCCAATTGATTACTGCTTCCGTATATGCCGGGTGATGTGTTTTCGGATATGGACTTTTTTTGCGGTAAAGAATTTCGTCTGGCAAGATACCTTCTAATGCTTTTCTGAGAATACCTTTTTCGCGATCACCGTATGTTTTTATTTCCCAGGGAATATTCCAGACATACTCAACAAGATGGTGATCACTGAACGGAACACGTGCTTCAAAGCTCGCACCCATACTCATGCGATCTTTCCGGTCTAACAATGTTGGCATAAACCACTGCATGTTCAAATAAAACATTTGTCTTCTTGCTTTTGCTTCTTCTTCTTCTCCTTCTAATAAAGGAGCTTCTTTCACGGTATCTTCATATCTTTGTTTTGTATATGCTTCTAGATTTAATTGTTGACTCACATCTGAACGTAATAGATTTTGCCTGACTTCTGATGATCGAATCCACGGAAAACCTTCGCGATTAAGATCATCCTCACGATAAAACCAAGGATACCCACCAAAAATTTCATCCGCACATTCACCGGATAATGCTACGGTCACTTGCTTTTTGGTTTGCTCACAAAACCATAACAAGGAAGAATCGACATCTGCCATTCCAGGTAGATCACGGTATCGTACTGCATCTTTTAATAAATCAACTAAACTGAGATTATCAATAACATATGTGTGGTGCTTCGTGCCCAGTGTCTGAACCATTTTATCAATATAGGTTTTGTCCTGATTAGGTTGGAAACTACTTTTCTTAAAATATTTGTCGTTATCGACATAATCGATAGAAAAGGTTTGAAGAGCATCCTTTTGATTGTTTTCGAGATATTGTGCTGCTATAGCTGTGATCGCACTGGAATCCACTCCCCCTGATAGAAAGGTGCCAAGTGGTACGTCAGATACAAGCTGTCTCTCTACAGCATCTACTAACAAACTGCGAACTTTTTCGGCAGTTTCTTCTACAGAATCTTCGTGTGGTTTACTTTCTACATTCCAATAACGTCTTGTTTTCCAACCATCGCGATTGAAGATGCCAACATGTGCAGCACGTAATTCTTTCATTCCATCAAACACACCATGCCCTGGAGTACGTGATGGACCAAGTGCAAAAATCTCGGATAGCCCTTCTTCTTTAATAACAGGATCTACTTCATCATGCGCAAGAAGAGCTTTTATTTCAGAGCCAAACAGTAGTCCATTTTGATGTTCCTTATAAAATAGTGGTTTCACTCCGAGGCGGTCACGAGCAAGAAAAAGTTGTTGTTTTGATTGATCCCATATAGCATATGCAAAAATACCGTTTAACTTCTCCACATGTGCCTCGCCCCATTCGATATAGCTTTTTAACAGGACTTCTGTATCCGAATGAGAATGGAATTGCCATCCTTGTTTCAACAGTTCACTGCGAATATCTTCTGTATTATAAAGCTCACCATTATAAACTAATACGTATCGATGCTGGTCTTTTGAACTGTTCATTGGTTGCTTACCACCAGCTGGATCAACAACAATTAAACGCTGATGACCAAAGCCGACATGTGTCTCGAAATAAAAACCTGTTTCATCTGGTCCCCGATGGCTGATCTTGTCTGCCATACGCTGTACTTGTTCTCGTTCGTTCTCGATGTTTCGGGTAAAGTCGATCCAACCTGTAATCCCACACATACTGTATTGACACACCTTTCCCTATCTTAGTAGCTCTTATTAATGTATGCAGCAGTAGTGAGAAAATGAACAAGGGATTGGGATTTGGAGAAGCAGGCTTATTTTATTAAGAAACCGTTTAGAAACGTAGCGACTTCAGAATCAACTAAGGGCGAATAGACCTCTGGCTATCACCAATCGGCAAGTCTTCTTTTTCGTAGGGCAATTCGTGAAGTCCCCTAGTTTTTGGGCGATCGGAGCTAGACATCCGCGCAAATTTTATGCTTTCTTGTCTTAAAATAAAAAAAGGACACGGACCTGTCTCCGTGACCCATTTTTTATCCAAAAAGTTGAGTTCCCATTGGTAGTCTTCCAAAACCTAGAACTAATACGATTATTAAGGCGATAATCAGTTGTGTCCATGCACCTTTTGCTGGCTTGGATTTGCTTGTTCTTACTAGCAGCATTTCCATTGAGCCGATTACCCAAAGTCCTGCCAGTAATTTCACGACTACTTCTCCGATTGTGCCTCCACCTAATCCTGTGTAGACTTCCAAGTTGCTTATAAAGAGAATAACACCTGTAATCAAAATCAATATTAAGTCTAATCGTAAAATCATATGTACGATTTTACCTGCTTTACTTCCGTTTTTGTACATGGCATAAGATACAATTAGTAGTATTAATCCCACTACCCATGCTGTTATGTGTAAATGAATCATCTTTTTCGCACCCCCAAATTATTTTCAATAAATTAATCATATCATGGATTGTGATAGATTTCATTGTTCATCTATCGCTTCACTAGATTGTTACCAATTTGTCATCCAACCGTTAGATGTTGCCTATTTGTTCATAGGCACCTTCGCCGTTAGACTTTCGTTTGTTTGGCAGTCTCCTTTTATAGATCAGACATCTCCATAGCCATTCTAAAGGTCCTCGTTTATATTTTTTCAGCCACAAATAGCTGAGAATAATTTGTACGGGGAATACGATAAGTCCGACTACAATTGTTTGAAAAGGTGTCAACTTACCATATAATCCAAATCCGATCGAATAGAAGATTGTCACACCGATAATTGATTGCATAATATAATTAGATAGTGCCATTTTGCCAACATAACCAAGTAGTTGGAAGAATTTTTTAAATTTATGGTACAGAAAGGCAATCGATGTGACATAAAAAATGGCAGACGCGATACCTCCGATTGTATCCTGTAACAAGGAAAACCATAATGGACTACCAAAAGTATATGGTCCTGCCTTAAACAACACAAACAGAATAAGAGAACCAAACCACCATTTCTTCATTGGCTTTTTATGTACTTGTAAATCATGCAACCACTTATTTCGAGCAAAAAGCAAACCAATTAAAAATATTGGCAATATATTAAAGAGTGTAAATAAGAAGTTAATCACCTGATTACCGTAGAGCCAGTCATTGGCATTTTGTGATAGGATATCACCCCAACTCCCTGCTCCATAATTTTGATTTGCATTTTCAATAGCAGTCCAATTCGCTACATTGCTAATATCTTCAAGCAAACTAGCTAAAAATAGCAATCCTGAATACAGAAGGGTTGGAATCAATAAAACACATAAACTCCAAACAACTAATGTGCTATTTTTGCGATTTAAAAATAACAGTAACAAAAATCCAATAATCGCATATGTAATGAGAATATCACCATACCAAATCAAAAATGCATGAATTAAACCGAAACCAAGCAAGATCGATAACCTGCGCACCATATATTTACGAGGGGCTTCCACATTTTTGGCAAGTAAATTTTCATAAATGATTTGTATCCCAAATCCAAATAAAAAAGAAAATAACGAATAAAAACTAGCTTGAAAAAAAATATCAATGATCACTTGCCACAATCCAGGTTCACCTGTCCCCCAAAAATTGTTACCATTTCCATACATAAAATATGGGCCATGAAATGACGGCAAATTCACCATAAAAATCCCGAAAATCGCAAAACCTCTAGCGCTATCAATCCATGGTAATCGTTTTGAATCTGCTAATGGTGCTGCATTATTCACAGTTTTTCACTCTCCCTAATCTTTATCACAGTGCTAATCGTCCGTAAAACCCCCCACTGATGAAAGTCTTACTTTATCTGCATTCATTTTAACTTATATAGCTAATGGAAACTAGTATGATTTGGAAAATCTCCATGCTATTTTCACAATCTTTTAATGAATTCATAAAATAAATATGGAATGATGTATCAACGTAAGGATGATGTCTATGCCAGCAATTGTTGGTGCTGTAAAAGTAATCAACATTGGTTCTTCAAGCGTTTTTCATATTGGTGATGTTTACAAAATACAGCCATATACGCAAGCCAAAACCTTCGCTGGTGGCGGTTCCTTTAATACAGGGGATGGAATACGTGTACACTTGGAAAATGCGCAGACAACAATGGTCGACGATGACGAATTTGATCAAAATTTAACTGGTATATAGTAGGTGATAGTGTGAATCTAACAATTAATCAATCGATCTATATTCATTTTTTAAAAGTCGGAAGTATCTCGAATTCGTCTGTTTTACAAATTGGCAGTACAGGGAAAATGCAGTCCGTCTCTCAACTATATAATACTGGAGGGTATGAAGCCCCTGCAGAAGAAGCAACACCAGAAGGCGGACCAGAACCATTAGTCCCTTTATCACCATTTTAATATTCTCTTAAGGAGTGATTTCGGATGGATTATCAAATGATGGTATATTATATTTGCCAATTACAACAGCAAGTCCAACAATTATATAATCAAATCAACTCCTTAGAGAATCGCATCCAGCAACTAGAGCAAAAACCAAACTCACCTAAAACAACGATCGAAAGTTTAGAGTATCATTTTGATCAATTAAAAATTGAACGGTTAGATGGAACGCTTCATATCGGGCTTACACCTGAGGATTTGCAATCAATGGATGAATTTTCTTTACCTGATCAAAACGGCGGACCATTACCTCCTGTACATCAAGCATTAGAACAGTATGTTAACCAAGACTTACCAGGCTATTTAGAATCTTTGGAGCAGCAATATCATTTCCCTTTAGATCCAAGCTATCGACAAACATTATTAAATGATGTCAGACAACAGCTTGCCAGTAGGATTGCTCACTATCAAGAAGCCAATCTTCCTCCAGAACAAATGAATCAGCATATTCTGTCTAATGTAAAGAAAGAATTACAGATAGGTCTAAAAAAATGGTTCGAAAACCAGCAAAAGGAGTAAATAGTCATGTATTATAAAGTGAATAATTGGAATTTAGGCGTTGGAAACATATCTATTGTCGGTGTTTCAACTTCTTCTCTTTTTATTGTCGGAGATAGTCATGAAATACGATTATCTTCATTATTTGATACACCACCTGAATCTTATATTGTTGGTGAAGAAAGTACCAACAGAAATGATGAGCTGATGGATCATGTTTCCCAGAACGACTAGAGTGAAACAAATAAAAATGCATAGTTTATCCTATAGTTCTTCATTTCAAATTGGCGATGCAAAAGAAATAGAACCTAACGCGGATGTACTTGCGGTGCAAAAGGAGGGTGGCGTCTCCTCTGACAAAGGATTTGAATTAGACCAATATCCAATCTTCAACACAACCATTCCAACCACTCCTGATCCAGAATTTGTAGTGGGTGAGCATTGCCACCATCAAAAAAATATTTCTGTGTCAACAATGGATATTATGGCGGTCTCAACATCCTCTGTTGTTCAATTAGGTAGCAATAAAAAAATTGATTCATTTTCTCGCCTAAAACATATTCGGATATTAAAGGATGAAAATGAGGACAATGGATAGCTGTATCTCATAAACTAAAGAATACAGTACTAAACAGAAAGGTTGTGATAGTTTTGCCTTCGATTGTAGGTCCAATCAAAATCAACAGTGTTGGTGGTGGAGTAGTCAATTTTGGGGACACCTTTTATTTATCACCAAAAAGCGCATCAAAAACTGCTTCTGGTTCAGGTGCAAATAATAATGGGGATTTCTTAAATACCAATACTGGTTTTAATATTACTAATTCAGTTGACCCTGATGCTGTAGATCAAATTGTAGGTGGAAATGCATAAGGAGTGGAACTACTCCTTATGCTACACCTTTACAAGCAAACCTTTATCAAAGAAATATAAGTACTTTTCAGTGACTGGTTGCTTCCAAATTTGTTCTAATGCTTTAGCATAGAGATCAATTTGTATTTGGTACCGATTTTTTAACTTTTCCTCTACTTGTGGACTTACATCTTCTTGGATCTGATCGGTTTTATAATCCAGCAGAACCAAGCCTTGATCAGTTTTGATAACACTATCAATGACACCTTGTAGGAAGATTCGCTCTTGATGTTCTTCCTGCCAATTCGGATATACTTCTTGTGCAGGTAACGTTAAACTGAACGGAATTTCTCGTTCCACTTGTTCTGCTTCTACCAACCGCTTACCGATATCAGTTTCAAAAAAGGATAATATCGCCTGTATATCAATCACATTTGCCTCGTCAGCTGTGATGATTTCGTTTGCTTCTAACTTGGCAATAAATTCTCGTAATAATGAATCTGTCCAATCGTTTGTTAACGGTAGATGCTGCATGATCGTGTGCATCGCTGTACCAATTTCTGCCCGTGTCAGCTTTTGGTCTGATTGCATAAAACGAGGTCTTTTTCGAATTGGTGCACGAAAGGGTTCAATGATTTGTTGATCACTATAGCTGTCTTTGACTTCGTGTTGTCGTTTCATTTCGGTTACCGTTTGTTTGGCACGGTAAAAAATCGAATCTTGGTATGGGTATTGATATTCTAATTGACTGGCTACTTTTGCTTCTAAACTTTTATCCTCAAGCGCTAATCCTTCCCACTGATGTATAGCTGTTTCTAATGCTTCTATCTGTTCGCGATTACTTTCATCAATCGTTTGGTATTCACTTTGATGGATGCGATCAACCTTCCAGACAGAAACATCTTCTGCTATTTCATTTGGGATAGTTAACGGTTGCTCATCCTCTCTTAAAATCTCACCATTTTGATGACGAACTAAACTGGCACCAACCCAGTCTAGGTATGATAATGATTCTAATCGGTAATAGGATGGAAGCACCCAATCCTGATGGGAAGTAATACTTGCCCATTTCTTTTTCTTCTTTTCTAAAGATCCTACTGTCCCAATTAAAACAACTTTTTCCTTCGCTCTTGTTAACGCAACATAAAGGACTCGCATCTCTTCTGCCAGCATTTCCCGCTGCATTTGTTTCTTTATCCCATGATAAATTAACGTTGGGTACATAATTCGTTTCACAGGATCAATATATTTAGTCGCAAAGCCTAATTCTTTGTGTAGCAAATACTTTGCCCGTAAATCCTGCTGGTTAAATTGCTTATTCATTGCACCGACAATTACTAATGGGAATTCCAAACCCTTACTCTTATGAATTGTCATAATTCGGACTACATCTTCCTGTTCTCCTAATGCTTTTGCTGCACCTAGGTCGTCACCTTTTTCTTCCATACGCTCAATAAAACGTAAGAATCGGAATAGTCCTCGGAAGGAAGTAGACTCATAGCTTTTGGCGCGATCATATAATGCCCGTAAGTTTGCTTGGCGTTGTCGACCACCAGGGATTCCGCCGACAAAATCATAATATCCTGTTTCTTGATAAATATCCCAGATCAAATGAGATAATGCTCCTTGTCTGGCTTTTCTACGCCACTGCTTCAGTTGTTTCATAAAGTGCTCGATTGACTCATGATCCGTTGCTTTAACGTATTCTTTTAAAGCCTCATAATAGGTTGCACCTTTTTTAGCTAGACGAATTTTCGCTAGCTGATCTTCGTTTAACCCGACAATTGGGGATTTTAATACAGATGCAAGCGGAATATCTTGTCTCGGATTATCGATAACCTTCAGCAAACTGATCATCACTTGGATTTCGATCGCTTCCAAATAACCTGTTGAAAGTTCTGCATATACTGGTATCCCTTGCTTCTTAAATTCTTCCATAATGGTTGGTGCCCAAGTCATCGACCGTAATAAAATGACAATATCTCGGTACTCGACTTTTCGTGGTTGACCTGTTTTTTTATCCATAATTTCTGTCGGCTCATCGCCATCTGTACCAATCCATTGCTTGATTTTGGTCGCATAGGCACGGGCTTCAAGCTGTGCCTTTTCCAAATCTTCCTCGTTCTCATGATCTTCTTCTGGTTCGTCATTCTCATTGGTTTCTTGATCTATTATGACTAGTTCGGTATCAATGTCAGGGAAAGGAACATTCTCATAATCTTTATTTCCATAGATTAATTCTGCATCCTCATCATAGTCAATATCACCGACTTTTTGATCAAATAACTGTCTGAAAATGTAGTTCGCTGCCGTTAGTACTTGTTCACGACTACGAAAATTTCGCGCCAGGTCAATTCGATAACCAGGATCATCTTCTGCAGCAAATCGTTTATATTTTTCGATAAAAAGGGTTGGTTCGGCATGACGGAAGCGATAAATACTTTGCTTCACGTCGCCAACCATAAACATATTGCCACTGTCTTCCTGATTCGATACCAATGATAAAATCGTTTCCTGCACAATATTGGTATCCTGATACTCATCGACCATCACCTCGGTAAATTTTCGCTGCATGTCTAATGCAACAGATGATGGTGTTCCACTTTCTTTATTATCTAACAAAATATCTAAAGTAAAATGCTCTAAGTCAGCAAAATCAACAAGTCCTTTCTCTTTCTTTGCATCTTGATATGCCGCTTTAAATTGCTTAATCATTTTAGTTAGTTGAACGATAGTTGGATGAAGCTCCTGCATATCACGAAGATGATCAGCTAAACTTCTCGTAAACCAATCTTTTGCGATATTGCCCCATCTTTTCTTCATTTGGTCACGCAATGCTTTAACTTTATCTTTTTTGTCTTCTGCACATTCCACTTTTTTTCGAGATAATGCTTTGAATTTCCCTTCGGCAAAAAAGCTGCGTGCTTCTTCCCAGGAAATTTGGATGGCACCTTTTGCCTGTTGGATCATTTCCTTATCGATATCGATCGCTTCCGCATAATGGTAAGGGCCATCACTTTCTTTGGTTACATCAAGAGCTTCATCTGCTAATCTCTCCATTACTTCGAGTTGATCGATTACTTCTTGTTTCAATAATTGTAGCCAAGGAATCTCTTCCTCCGTCATTTCCGTATCAACCTGATAGATGGTTGCCATCTGATCAAGCCAATAATCAGGATTCGGATGCTGGATGGAGAATTCATACATTTTTAAAATTAAAGATTCCACTTCTAAATCATTACGATCATTACTGAAACGGTCGACAACAGCAAAAAAAGCTTCCTGCTCTGCTTCATCCTCATCTCCATACCATGCTTCAAACAATTGCTCTAACACATCTTGGCGAATTAAATCGGCCTCAATGTTGTCTGCGATCCGGAAATTCGGATCGATATCGATCTGATAAGCATATTTGCGTACTAATTCCATACAAAAAGCATGGAGAGTAGAAATCGATGCATGCTGTAATAATGACAATTGTTTCTTCAAATGATTAGAAGTCGGATTATTCTCTAGTGCCGTTTCAATTGCTGCTCCAACCCGATTCCGCATTTCCTGTGCCGCTGCATTTGTAAAAGTTACGACAAGCAAGGTGTCGATGTCGATTGGCTGTTCTTTATTTAATAATTTTTGAATGATGCGTTCGACAAGGACAGCTGTTTTACCTGATCCGGCTGCCGCTGCTACTAATATATTTTGACCTGATTGATAGATTGCTTCTTCTTGTTCTTTAGTCCATTGCGGCATTATCCTTCCCCCCGCTTAATTACTTCGATTACTTCTTCATCTTTCATCTCTTTTAACCTGCGATAATTATTTTCTGCCAATGTCGGATCAAATTGACAGACCGAACGGAATTCACAGAATGTACAAGCTGTTGCCTGTTGTTGCTGAAATGGATTGAGATCTACTTTTCCCTCTGTTATTGCTAATCCTGCGTTTTTCATTAATTGATGGATATATCCTTGCAACTGATCAAAAATTTCGCGCTCGGCAACATTTGACCCTTTATAGAAGGAACCACTTTTACTGAATCCTGCTGGAATGATATTACTTCTTCCCGACTCCAATGTGGTATCCATCATCCGGACAACATCTTCCTGATCGACAAGCAAGCCTTTCATTTTGAATTTTTTAAATATTTCTTGTTCAATTTTATCTTCTGTCAGAAAATCACTTGCCGAAATCATTGGATTATGGACGTGAAAATAGAGCACACCAGCTGGAGATGCCTTGTGTCCTAGCCAGCTTTCCGCATTTTGTAAAACGACATCTAAGTACGCTAACATTTGCAGTGCCAGTCCATAATAAACCTCAGTTAAGTTCAATCCTTTTGAACTGGATTTATAATCAATAATTCGCAAATATAATTGCTCATTCTCCATCGCCTGATCGACACGGTCAATCCGACCGCGTAACAATAATGTATAATCGTTAGGTAAATTGACTTTCAGCGGTTCTAATTGATCTGGATAGCCAAATCCAACTTCTAAACCGACAGGCGCAAAGTTTGTTTTTCGTGCCTGTTCACTTAAAACATATGTCGCCCTTGCAATTACGTGTTCCAATTTACGTTGAATGTATTGATAACGATTCGAACTGTGTAAAATCTGATGCTGTAAGACCGGTGCTAACTCACCTACAGCTCGATGGGCATACTTCCTCGCTTCTTGATCATAAATATCGGCAAACCCGTGACCTTCCTTTTGAATCCATTCGGTAATTTGCTTTAATGCCTCATGGAACAACTGGCCAATATCTGGTGCATCAAGCTTATAGGTCGGCCGATCCTGTAGTCCTAAGCTGTATTTGGCAAAATGTTGATATGAACAACGATGATACATTTCCAGCCTTGATACACTTGCTTGGATTTCTTTCTCATATAGCTCATCAACTGTCTCATCCGCTAAATCTGTCGGTTTATTTTGATAAAAGAGACTCTTCAATACACGTTGGTGGATCCCTTGATGCTCGGATTTTTCGATATACCAGTTTAATACATAATCCCAAATATCATCGATCGGATAGCCTCTTAGCTTTCTCGCTAATTGTGCCGTTAATGCACCTCTCGTCTTATTCGGTGTCGTTACAAAACGGCTCGCCTCCGTCATTTCTTCCGGGTCTTGTAAAAACAAGTGCTCGTCCTGTACCGGAAAGATTTCTTCCATCCTTTTAATTAACGGAGATGCTACTTTTTGTTTGCCTTCCTCATTACTAATCGGATAGCTCACCCATAAATAATCAGACGGAAGCGTAAACGCTAGATACACGTAAAACCAGTCATCCAATAACTGACGTTTACTTCCTTCTGCTAATTGCAAGCCATGTGTTTGCAGTAAGGCTCGTTCCTCTTCTGAAATCAAGCCATCTCCACCAGGCTTCATCGGCCAAGTCCCTTCATTTACACCTAACAAAAAGGCAGCCTTAATACCATGCATCCGCGAACGATCGATGGAACCAACGACAACGTGATCAATACTTGGCGGCACGTGAGAAAATCTTAGTGAATCAAAACCGGACTCCAGTACATTACGGAATGTTGGCAGGTCCATCGTTTCTGCCCCAGCAACTTCGGTAATCTCTTCTAACAATTGGATTATCGCATCCCAAACCTGGTCTTGCTCACGCCCTTTTTCCACTCGCCCTTCTTCATCATATAGATCACGCATTTGTTCCAAACGACCAGGTGCACCAATTGCTTCTAGCCATTCAAACAAGGCTATTGTTTTTTCTTTAATTGTTGGTAATTCTCGCAGCTGCTGATCAATATCTGCTAATGCTGCTGTTACTTTTTGCCGATAAGCATTAATTCGCTCTTGTGTTGCTAGTTCACGATTGGTTTGTGCCGACTGATCAAAGCCTTTAAAGCGTTGGAATATCCATGGTTTGTCACTTAACCACCTGCTTCTACCACGAACCCCATATTCTAAAACATAATTCTCTAACTCATCGATCGCCTCTTGATCTAAGCGATGCTTGCCTTCCCCTTTTGGAATAAACCCTGCCTTTAACAAGCGAAAGACTGCATCATAACGCCAGTTACCTTCAATGACATCAAGTAGTGACCGTACCGTTTCAATCAATGGGTGATTTAACATCGTTCTTTTTTCGTCAACAAAAGTTGGAATATGATAATCATCAAAAACAGTTGCAATCAGATCGTGATATACATCAGGTTCGCGAATAAGAATAGCAATATCCCGATATCGATATCCTTTATCTCTTACTAAACGAACAATCTCCTGTGCTGTTCCTTCGACCTCAGCACGTGGATGCACCGCTTCTGCAATGCGAATTGGTGCTTGTTCCGGAAAGATTTGAACAGGGCGACTGTCAAAATGCTGATCTAAGTGAACAAATGGTGCTATTGTATTTTCGTTTACTGTTAATGATCTGACTTCTGTTTGGATCATATTCTCTTCTGCTAATTGCTTTAATTGATAATAGGTTTCCTTTGTTTGATAGAACAGGTCTAACGGTACAACCTCAGGATCACTTACATCATCAATCGTTAGTGTCACTGTTACATTTTTTGCTTTTTTCAGCATGGCACCGATGACTAACAATTCCTGTGGTGTAAATTGGTGAAAGCCATCTATGTAAACTGTTGTGTCTTCTAAAAAGTTAGTCATTTCTAGTTTCTCCACTAACTGCTGTAATTGATCTTCACTATCCATATAGTGTCCTTTTAAGGCACTTGTCAGTTGTTGGTAAATATAAACTAAATCATCTAATTTATGTTGTAACGCTTCTTCGCCAATTGTTTTGTGTCGGAATCGATTCATTTCTTCAAGCTGTGTACTGATCAATTCCGGTGTGACACAATAGCGTTTAAATTCTGTGATCATATCCTCCAGTTGCTCGATAAAGCCTTGCTTTTCGACTGCTTTCTGGAATACCTTCCACTCATCCGTTCTTTCTTCGACAATTTTGCGAAGCATCATTTGCATCCCTGTTGATGTGATGTATTTCTTTGTTGCTCCGCCTGTCAACTGCATAACGCGCCAAGCTAATCTAGAAAAACTATAGACTTGTCCACGAATTGAACCATTTATATCAGGATCATTTAATAACGCATATTCCTGTTGGAAGGTCATTTGGTCTGGAACTAAATATATAATCGAGGGTCCTTGAGGATTTTGCCTGAGTTCTTGTCTTATCTCTTGCAAGCACTGCTCACTTTTATTCACCGTTGCACTTCCAATTAAAAATCGCAACAAAGAAAAACACCTACTTTCTCTATCTTCACGTCTATTTTACCATAAAGTGATACTTCCATCAGTGGGGTTTTTATGAACGATTAGCACCGTGATAGATTATAGTAAACAAACGTTTTGTGGTAAAGGGTAATAATTCTGCAGTCGACATTCCTTGTCCATTATTGTATTGTTCCTTGCTTTCTGTTAACATTTGTTTAAGTTCAGGATTTTCATCAGTCTCTGGCTTGATTGACCACTCTTCTTCTTGCAAAACTAGTGTGCACTTTCCCTTACATTTCTTATTTCAGATAAGCACCCGGTTCTTGAAGGATTGAAATCGAGATAATATTATATAAATTATCATTACAAGCCAATAATAAAATTATGATTAAAAGACCTATAACTTTCGTTTTCTTTACATGGGAAGTTTTTAATATATCTTATTTATCATCGAGAAAATAGGTTTTCGATAAAAGATAATAACTCCACACATGAAATGGTGTGGAGTTCATTCGTTTAATCGTGTTTTCTTGCTTCTTTTTCCTCAGAAGCTTGTACGACCGGTTCATCCCAAGGATGGTTCGGGTAGATCCCTTCTTCAATTACTTTCCTCAATAACGCTTCATCCCTAGGAATAGAAAATTCTATACGAAGTGAAGTGACTGTCGTTTTATCTCCTACAGCTCCTTCTGCAGGAACCGCCTGATCTGATGGAACAAACTGCTCCATTCCCTCCTTTGATTGCCACATGACGTTTCTGTAATTTCCGACTTTCAACTCATCAATAGACAGAATCCCCTTTATTACTGAATCCACATATTTCGGGACGACATATGTTTTGACGCGGTAAATATCCACCAATTTCAATCACATAACCTCCCTTACCTTCTTTAATCACTAGTATAATCCATAATCCATTTTTGGAAACGTTAATATCCTAATCGAACCATTTTTTCGAAATGAGATAGACATAAGAAAACAATTATTTGCCTATTGAGTTTTCTATTGAAGTACTGTTAAATAGGTAAGGAAGGGAGATGAACCAAATGTTCAGAAAATTTATGTCTATCTCGATTCTATCCGTAGTTTTTTTTGTTGTATCAATAAGCTTTGCTTCAGCAGCAGAAGCTGAAGATTTCGGACCTTATCGATTCACGACCGATGATGGTCGATGGGATGGTAAATTATATGCGCGTAGTGGGCAAACTGTCTATGTCAAGATCGACAACTGGACTTATTCAAGAGTTTCTGTTCGTTTATGTAGTTCACAAAGTGGCAATTGTACTTCCTTTAAAACACCAACCTGGCCTTATGGTTCCGTTATTTTTACGAATATGGCTTCAGGTACGTATTACGGGGATGTTATCAGTCACGACAGTCCATATGCTGCAGGAGAAGTTACCTTTACCGTACTACACTAAAGGTTGATTATGTTCAAGGTCTTACCTATATTCCTCTTACTCCAAATAGTGTTGCTGAAATTTGAATTTTCTTTAGATTTAAGTTCCAACTCGTCTTTCTTAACTGGGGGCCCACCAACAAATTGTGAATAAAATCTACTTAAGCAATAGAGGCTTTAAAACAATAAGTATCACCGAAATGATTAAACTTTTTTATAAAAATTTTATACTTAGTTAGAAAGGTTAACTCCTCTTTGATCAATCTTTGTTCAAAAAGGAGTCTTTTTCGTTTGCTGATAAATCAGGGTTTGTGACTTCATTGTAATTAAACTTTATTAAAATGCTACAGTAAAATATGTTATATTATGAGGTTTTTTAGATATTATTAAAATAAGGGGGCAGAAAAATGTATTGGGAGACACTTCCTAATTGGGTTTGGGGAATTTAATAACAACATTAGAAATAGCTATATTTTGTGTTGTAAAAAAAGAAAATGAGAAGTATATCCGTCTTAGCTATTGTATTTACTGTAACAATTCCAATAGTTAGTCTAATAAATAGTATTGGAAGAGGAGAAGGAAGGAAGGAATTTGAACACTTAATAAGTCAATTACAACAGGGGGCTATTTGGTCTGTTTTTACAATTATAGGTTATTTGTTTTTATTGGTTTGGTGGATTTTATTCCTGCTTAAAAATCGAGACAGAAAACCAAGTTATAGTTTCAAATAAAACATTTTGAAGACCTCTATACTTATATTTAGGGTTAGATAGGTTAAACAGTTGATAATAAAAGGATCACACATTTTAGATATGTCTAATATGTATGGTCCTTTATTTAATTTCTTCTTAAACTAACGCACCCCGTCAGAATTCCTGTAGTGCGTTAATTTCGACTTTGAAAAAAATAGAGCCCCTCAGTAAGATAAGAGTATAGACACCACTCTATTACTCAAATTCTAAGGAGGAACTCTTATATGAAGTTTAAAATGCAAGACAAACAAAATCAACTAATTGAAAGAATTTCTATCAACATCTCGTTGTTGGTGTAGACATTGCCCAACAAACACATGTAGCACGAGCTGTAAATTATCGTGGTATTGTGGTCGGTAATCCCCTGTCTTTTGAAAATAACGAAGATGGATTTGCAAGGTTACTAGATTGGATAAACCAGTTAAAGAACGTCAAAGGTCTTAATACTGAAATCGTTGGCATGGAACCTACAATTCCATCTAAAAAAGCATTGTATCCCTTTAATTCATTCTCCATTTTTTTATATCCCCTTAAAAACGTATCTTCAGTAAACCTCCCCATACCAATCCAACTCTAATTTGTATAAAGAAATACCTTACAATAGAGTTTTAGAGCAAGCCACTTTTTATATTAACTAAGTGCGTTCCAGTTTGGTGTTATACATTCATCGATTTATATTTCTTGTCATTCCAATCGAAAATTTCTTAAATCCAAAAGGCTCATAATAGGACTCCAAATTTTCTACACACATAAGTTGAGGAATAACTCGACTTTGCTCGCAATGTTGAATTATTCTTTTTAACATTTCTTTGCCGATACCTTTGGACTGATACTTCGGTAGCACACATACTCCACAAATAATTCCAGTAATCACACCATCTGATATAACACGTCCCATACCCACTAATTGTTGTTCTTCAAAAGCATAAATTGCATACCAACTTTGATTACACATATGTTCTAAATCATTAACTGTTAATTCAAGTGAATGCCATCCTAAAGATTCATATAAGGTAAGTAATTGCTTAAAATTTTCAGGGGGTTCAATTGTATAATGTATGGTCTTTTCCATATAAGCACTTCCTTTTATTTTTGGTTAGTACAATAATTTATATATCTACATATCTTCTTTCACAATGCTGCCACTTTAGTACAATAACCGAGTTGTTAATATGACAAATCCTTCTTTCGTTAAAGCACCCTTTAGTGGAACAATTGTGTTCAACTGTTACCATACCGACAACCTTGTTCTTGTGTCATTATTTTCTGTAATGTATTGGAGGTTATCAAACCCTTTTATTTGTGCATTATCATATAATCTTTCGAGTTGCTCCCTTTCCTTACAATAAATGGTGGCATAAATAGAATCAACGACTAATAATACGAGTTCACAATCGCTATTCAAAAAATCTTCATACGTCTCAATATCCTCTTGATTTTTTCCTTTTGAATAGGCTTTTAAATCTACAAAAATGAGATAATACTCATTATCTTCCAATAGTTCTTTAAGGAATAAGCCATCCATACAGTTTATCTCATTTGTGAAAAGTGGTTCGCCTAACTCATCATCCTCGACTATATATGACTCCTCACCCCCACTTCTCCATATGTATTTATGAACTTCCAAGGGTTTTAAAACTTCTCCAAGAATACTTCCATATTCATTAGGAATTTCAAAGCTGATTCCTCGTTTCAATTTTATCTCCTGCCTTTATAATTGACCTGCTTGTATGCGAAATAAGCGTTCCTTCTTGTTCCAGAAACGCTACCTTTAGTTAAACAAAGTTCGCTCTATTATGATTTTCAAAACCTATAATTACTTCATATAATTCTTTCATAGAGCTAATTGTAAAGTCAGCATCGTTATTAAGTACCTCTTTACTTTCTTTATTATATAATATGGTATTTATTCCAATTGCTATTGCAGGAACAATATCCTTTTCATAATCATTACCCACCATAATACATTCTTCATGTCTAAGATTTAATTTTCGAATTATATTATCGAAAAACTCAAGATTTGGTTTTGTAACCCCTAATTCACGAGAAGTAAAAAAGTATTGAAAATATTTTTGTATTTCAACCCGATTTAAAGCTACTCCCATTAATTCTGCACTTGAATTTCCAGCATTTGAAGCGACGCAACAGATATATTCACTACTTACTTTTTCTAATGCATCTTTTATGTCTGGAATAACTTCTACTTTTTCCCAATAAGCCATAGCACCTTTTGATTGAGGGAAATCTCGCATAAGAGTGTCTCCCCAATCGAATATTACTGCCCTAATCTTCTTTGTCATATATTATCCCCTTTTCCAAGTATATATTGATTATTATTCGATGCTTTGCTCAACTAACCTGCCAAATCGTAATATAAGGCTAATCAGATTTTTCTGGTTGACCATTTTTTATATGGTTTTATTATAACAGTAGCCGGGGTAGAACGTAACTGCCAGTGGGACTTAGATCCCGTTAGCTAAACAGTTCCCTCCCTACTTGTAAAAACATGATTGAGGCTGGTTGGGACACTTGGATCCCGTTTAACAAGCGAAGCTATGATATTACAAGAAGGATTAGGGGCACCGGCAAATATATTTTCGAGGAGGAGATTTTGTATGAATCCAGTCGTTGGTCTGGATGTTTCTAAAGGGGAAAGTCAGGTCCAAGCATTTTGGGATAAGAAAAAGCCATATCGTAGGAGCTTTAAAGTAGATCATACTAGTGAAGGGCTAGTAATACTTCAAGAATTTTTAAAGTATTTAAAGGGAATTACAGGACAGAACCCAGCAATTATTTTGGAATCTACGGGACATTACCATGCTTCTGTTGTTCAATTCTTGGAGGAGCATCATTATTTATTAATCATAGTGAACCCATTGGTCTCACATAGAGCGAAAAGTTCTAGTTTACGTAAAGTTAAGACAGACGCCATAGACGCCTATCATCTTGGCGAAATTTACTATAAGGAGGACTTAGAGCCTTATAAAAAGCGTGGAGTTCAACTCTTGAATCTTCGTAATCTAACACGGCAACATGAGAATATTACAGGGAATTTCATTAATACCAAACTACAGTTTCAGGCTGTTTTGGAACAAGTATTTCCTGAATATAGATGGGTTTTTGGAGAGCTATATTCTTTTGTTTCTTTACGGGTTCTCCAAGAATTTAAGGCATCTGAAGATATCTTGAAAACTAGCAAAACGCATAGCTGATTTATGTACGAGTTGTTCTGAAAAATGGGCTTATGAAAAGGCACAAAAGCTCAAAGAAGCTGCAGCTCGTAACCCTTTTAAAAAGACGTTGTACCAAAGTCATCTTTTAAGCATGGGAATGTATATTGATATGCTTCTTCAATTTAAAGAGCATCTATCAAAGTTGGAGGCTGAGATAGATACCCTTGCGAAAGAAATTGAAGAATATAAGATTATCAAATCTATCCTGGTATTGGAGAGAAGATCGCTGCCACGATCATTTCTGAGATTGGGGAAATAGATCGATTTAATCATCCAAAAAAGCTTGTAGCTTTTGCAGGAGTTGATCCTAGCATTTTTGAATCAGGTAGATTCACAGCCAGTATTAATCGCATCACTAAAAGAGGTTCTAGTCGCCTACGTCACGCCTTATATCTAGCTGTACGTTGCGCTATTCGTGACAAGCGCAAACAGAAAACTAGTAATGAAATAATCCCCCGAAATAAGAAAATGAGGGAATTTTATGATAAAAAACGAAGCGAAGGCAAACCCTTTAGAGTAACAGTTATTGCTTGTGTAAATAAGCTCTTACATTGGATTTATGCTTTATTAAAAAACAAAAAAACTTTCCAAGATATAGCTTAAAAACTATATCTAACTAAATCATACAAAACCTTCCAGAATGGTAATAATGGAAGGTTATTTGGCATGTGCAAATTTAGTATAACACATTAATTTTTATTTTTTTATTGAAAAATGTTGACAAACTATTAGCTGGTTTTGTTTAATAAAAAGGAAATATTTATCCTATAGTTTATTATTCCAATCTTTAAACTCCATCATTTTGAAGTCGATTTCCTCATCTATTTTCAGTGGGGTAATAAACTCTAATGAATTCCCATCTGGGTCTTTAAAATATAATGCAGCGTGAGATTGTGGATTATTTGGAAGTACAATTGGCTGTTGTTTTGGTTCAAATCCAAAGGCTTTTCTAACACCTATCCCTCTTTGTTCCAGCCATTCTTTTGCATCTATTAAATCATTTAATTCAACATGGAATGCAATGTGTCTTAATGAAGGATGGTAAGGAGTCTCAACTTTATCTGTTTCCCATAGACCAAGCCAACTCTTTCCCTTTTCAATCCAAAAAAATGTTACTGCTTCACCCTGATGTGCTAACTCTAATCCTAAGTTACTATAAAACTCAACTGATTTAGATATATTACTAACTGGTAAATGTGCTTCATAAATACCTTTAATCATATGTAAAAACTCCCTTCCATTTATGTTAAATATAGTATAATTCCACTTATTTGCTTATTCCAGTAACCTGCTTCGTTAGTTTAAGAACAATCCTTCACAAACTCTACATTTATTTTAACATAAAATTACAATTCCCTGCTTAGTTTACAAAAATCAACATTGCAAATAGCATACTAATTAACATAGGAATTATCACGTTAACAACAGCTATTGTCTTTATGCTATTTGGGTTACGATTTTGTATGATAATTCAAGTGTTAATATCCAATAATCGTTGATACATAAGGAAAAAAGAATAGACCAAATCAGATGCGATTTGGCCTTCTAATTAGTAAGCTATTTCGTATGTTTCTCCACCGAAACGAAACTACTTAATTAATTCATCAGTATACTTTTCTTTTAATCATTTTGCTTCTTTTCATTGTATAATACTGCGAAATTCTTTGTTGTTTTTTCTATATTGGTTCGGAGTTATTCCTGCCCTCTCTTTATATCTCCTATTGAAACTTGATGCCGACATAAAACCAACATAGTCCGCAATTTGATGGATCGGCATTTCGGTATCTGACAGTAGTTTATTAGCTTCAAATATTCTTCTTTGCAATATATATTCTTGAATAGTCACACCGAATTCCTTTTTAAAAAAGTGCGATAAATAATATTTATTGATATGTAATTTTTTTGCGATGATTTCTAGACGCCAATCTTTATTCCATACCTCATTAATTTCTTTAATGATTTTATCATGAACCGCTACTGGCTTTGTTGGTTGCTGCTCGATCGTCAAATGATGTCCCCTATTTTCATCCTTTATTTCTCGACAGATAAATAATAGCAATTCTAACAAATATATCTCTAATGCTCCTTTTTGTTGCCAATTGTCTTCACTTTGATCTTCTAGTAGTAAGTGATCCATAATTATTTGCAGTTTGTCTGTTTGCCACACAAATAAATCTAACATAAAATGCGGAGAAGGTAATTGATCTAGAAAATCATAAAATGTCTTTGAAATAGTATGATCAAAAGGAAGGAAATCTTCTGTAAACATAACAACTACTCGCTCATAAGCTACTTCTTCTCTTAAACTAACTCGGTGAAATTCCGAACTTTTAAAAAGAAGGATCGAGTTTTTTCTTAATCGGTAAACCTTCTTTTCAAAAACATACAATGCTTCTCCTTCCTTTAACCAAACAATTTCATAGCCTATGTGCCGATGAAAAATGGGCATCGGTGAGTGATCTTTCTTATAATGAATTAAAAAACCTGGTACATATTCATCTTGAAATGATTCAGTTGGTTGATGATTCTTTTCTTTCACGGAAGATCACCCCTTCCTTTACTATCTTACACAACGGTTTCTAATATAGTTACGAAACGCTTCTGCTTCTAATGTTGATAATTCTCTTCTACTATCATGGGCGATTGCACCAGCACCTTGATTGCAATATTCATATAACCTTGCATCCATTGGTGAAAAACCGCCCATTTCTGTCCACGCTTCAGCTTTAATATGTGCAGCCATCTTACATTGATCAAATAGTACACTTGCCACTGCATTTGGATCTCCTCCTGGATGCCAAGGTCTACCCAAATAAACGGTTTCATTTTCCATTTTATCTGATTCCTTTAATAAGTTACAAGCTTCGAACAGATAACCATATGGTGTGTTAATTGATGTACTTGCTGCAGTGATAAAGCCATTATTAAAAGTGTCACCTCTGTCTAATGAAATAATATCACACGCTTCAAAAACTGCTTGACCTCCACCAAAGATGAAGTCAACTGCTCCTTCGATTATGCAATCTTTAAAATAGTGTGTTCCTTTATCTACAAGCAATGTGTCTTGGTAACCTTTGAAGCGACAGTTTTCTATTTTTGTCTGGTCACTTTCGTCAGCAGTACGAAATGCCACGGCTTGGATGTTCTTCATTCTAGTTGGATCATTTTTATCCTTCTTGTGTTCAGTCATATAGTCAAAACCGTTCTCAAATGTTATATTAAGAGCTGTGAAATTGGCTTTTCTGACAATAACACTTGCACTATCAAAAGTACCGTATGTTGAGCCATCCTCTCTCTCTGTTCCACTAGCTACATCATAAGTAAGGATAGTTTTATCTCTATCCTCTCCAATAAATGTAATAGATGGCAACTCCACTTCTAACTTTTCGTAATAAATTCCTTTAGCAATAAAAACAATGCCAGATTCCCCTTCCATACTGTCTAAAGCATCTTGAACAGATGGAAATACTTTCTTACTTTGTATTTCTTCTTCAGTACTTTGTTGATCAACAATAACATCAATTGTTGATTGATACTTTTCCTCGATTTTAATGATACTGTAACTCATATTTTATCTCCTTTAAGAAAATGAACATATACAATTGATTATTCCAAAAAATGTTCTCCCTCACAAACTTGATAAGTTACTAGATTATTGCTGATATGCTGCATTATACTCTTTTATGACTTGCTCACCTCCATCTTCTTTCCACCTTTCTATTTCTGCGTGGAAACCATCCAAGTCAAGTTCTCCAAGCATATAGTTAACTGTAGCATCATCAATAATTTGTTGAAGTGACCCACCTTTTTCCCCATAAGTCTTTGAATCTAGCGGAGCGGTTGGATCATTAATTAAAATATTATTATTATCCATTATTTGCTCATATTGCTTAGCATATAGTTCGTTTTTCGGATATGGCTGAAGTGCTTCAACAGTTGATTCATCACCAATAACAAGGCCAAGTACTGGACGAACTTCACGCTGAGAAAGATCAGATGCAGATTCTATTACCTTTGCTTTTCCATCCACGACTTCATAGTGTGTTCCTTCTATCCCATAAGTTAACAAATTATAATTTTCTGGTTTCATTAATTCATTGAAAAAGGCTAATACTTTTCTCAAATCTTCTTCCGTTTTATTAGAAGATTTCGGAAATAACACAACTGTACCATAGCCTGAATTAGACCAATTACCAGGGCCATTATTAGGTCCTGAAATACGGTTTTGTACATCTAATGTTGCATCTGGAATAGTTTTTTGTAATTGATCTTGAAAACCTCCGGCAGCACAAATACAACTAATCAATGCTCCTGCTTTACCCGTAATTAACATATCATTTTGATCGCTTTGACTAGTAGCAGGGAAATCTAAGTTAACATAGCCATTCTCCCTTAATTTTTTAAAGAAATCCATTGTGTCGATGTAACTGTCAAACATGAATTCAGGTAATAATTCACCATCTTTCTCTCCCCAGTTATTCGGTGTTCCAAAATAAGAGCTAGTAAATTTAAAACCACCATACACTAAGTCTGAGGCGGCTGCTACCCCGATTGTATCATCTTTTCCATTTTCATTTGGATCATCCTCCGTAAATGCTCTAAACATTTCGAACAATTCATCCGTATTTGTCGGAGCTTCTAAACCAAGGTTTTCTGCCCAATCCTTACGGTAAATTAAGCCCCAACGAGATGCTGGACGTCCAGAATACAATGAGTATAACTTACCATTTACTTTCGTATTATTCAGTACATCCGGGTTGAGATTACTTAAATATTCGTAATCTTTTAGGAATGGCTCAATGTTCCAATATTGTTCTTCATTAATCGAGTCTTTCATTTTTTTAAAGGAATCCTGGTTTTTAACAAATAGGGCTTGTGGAACAGTACCAGTTGCGATAACAGCATTCATTTTCTCATCATATACTTCATCCATTACCCATGTGATGTCTAATTTCGTATTTGTTGATTCTTCTATTTTTTTAATAATAGGATTATCAGATGCCGGTGCTTGAGCCGATGTTAAATTTGCCATAATAGTAATTTCTTCAGATCCACCAGCACTCGAACTGCTTGAACAAGCAACACTTAGTATTATAAGTAAACCAAATAGACCAGTTAATAAAAAATGGGATTTCTTCATTCTGAACTCCTCCTCAAAATAATAATGCTGATAATGAACTTTGATCGATAAACACTTTCTGTCACACTCAATGAACGTTAACTATGCTACCCATACCAGAGATATAGACTCACTTTGGAAAGCGCTTCAAACAAGAGTGTATCACATTCTTATATGTATTCCATTAACTATCATTGTTAAAAAAGTTTACCAATATTGCTATTAATATTTTTGGAAGATTGTTGTTAAGAGGAGTAAACTTGGGAGATTACCGATTAGATTTGTTTTATGGACAGAATATAATACACAGCTTTTTCGTGATCCCATAATTGAAAAGCACCCTACTAACTGTGTAGGGTGCAATCATTTCAAAGGTTAATATATTCCTTTTGCATCAGCAGGCAAATCTCTTATATGTTTAAGATATTTAGTCATGTTTCTATCATCATTAACTGGGTATGTGAAATGGAAATGTTCAGCCACCTCTTGTGATAAAGTTCTAAACAATTCACATGTAACAAAAATGGATTCCCACATATTATCGTAGTCTGAATCTGAGTATGTTGCTTTGTACATTGTCCAATATGGCTCAGGAAGGTAATCTTTATAATATTTTCCTAATTTCCCTGTTGATACTTGAAAATCTTCTTTTACCCCAATCCACCAATTGACCATTTTATCCAATGATTCTCTTGTTGTATATTCGAACATTAGCTTTGCATATGGAAGTTCATCCCGCCATATCCCTTTTGCTACGTTTTGTAAACACCACCAAAATTCATTTGTATAACTATTAAATTCATTCTCGGTCGGTATTTGCACATGGAAATCAATATCGGTAGGCGCAGGAATAGTCGGTAATATATAATCTTTATCCAATAACGGCATTGTGAGCTTATCTTTTCGATAACCTTCAAACATGTTTTCCTTTGTCTCAACATGAAGGTCTATCCGGTTCCCATCTGTAAAGAGCATTAAAAAACCATATGAACGATTCAAATCCTGTTCTTCACCAAAGTCATTCTTATCAGGTTCTTGTATCATCAGTAATTCTCCAAAATCATTTATCCATGTCTGATCTTTAACAAAAGAAGAAGTTCCTTTAACCACATAGACAATATCATAATCCTGAAAAATATCTTTAGGTGCATTAGAGTTTGTTCTTGAACCATTCATATAAACTGCTCGAATACGGTCATCTTCCTTGGCTTTCGTAATGATTAAGTCCATCATTTGTTTCTCATTTCTCATTTATTAGCCCTCCTCATTTTTAAAGTTGTTTTTAAATGAACCATACTTGGAGGGGCTCGTGCGTGATATAAACCATTTTTGATAATAAATGTTTATAATTTGTTTAGGGCTTTTTTCATTTAAATCGTCCTTTCTTTACAAGTTCATTCAACCTATCATCCAATTTTAATACATTTTATGCTCCCACTAATCTACTATTATCGAGCTAATCTAGGGTTTTACCACTACCTATATTCCCTGCTTTGCCCTTTCTAAAATAGTTTTAATAAAAGGTTCCTTTTTCTTTGTATATGTATGTCGATCATATTTATATTCTGAAGCTAGAACCTTCTTTAAAACTTCATATTCTTGAGCTGCTTCTGGATGTAATCGGAGATAATCTCGGAATAATAGTTTTTCGATCCACTGACTACTATCATATTCACAAATATGTAAATGAGAAGTGCCCTTCCCCCACTCACCCTTCCTAAAAAATCTTCTGTCCTTAAACTCTGGTTTTGGAACATATTCATAATCAATTTCTTTCAAAGGATATACAAAATCGGATACTTCATCTAAATGTTGCACACCTAACAGAATATCAATAATTGGTTTTGCTGCTAATCCTTTTATGGAAGTGCTCCCGATATGCTCAATTCTAACAACTTTATCGCCCAAGATTTCTACAATTTTATCTCGTTCCGTAGCAAATTGTTCTGTCCACTTAGAATTATAATTACAAATATTAATAATGGGTTTTGTCATTTATAAATTCTCCATCATATAATTTTTCGCCATGAAATATGCATTGGCAGTAAATAACTGACTTTTTATCTTATTACCTAGTAACTGATCTCCAAAATGATCGAAATCAAACAACCTCACTTTAATCTCTTCCGTATCATCTAAATCTTGTTCTTCCGTTTTAAACGCTTCCAATATTAGATAGGTTTTTACTTTATTGTTTTGTATGGCTGGATTAACCATAAATTCACCTAAGAATATCGGTTTGTTGAGAGAAGTATATCCTGTTTCTTCTTTCACCTCTCTAATTAAACCTTCCTCATGTGTTTCATTATCCTCTCTTTTTCCAGCAGGTACTTCTAAGAAAAAATCTCCCCCTGCGTGACGGTATTGTTCTACTAACACAATCTATTGCTCTCTAGTGATGACAACTCCATTCACCCAATCGGAGTATTCATTAACATAATAATCATCAATCACCATTCCATTCGGAAGTTCACAACTATCTCTTCTGATATTTCCAAATCGACTTTTATGTACATACTTTGATTTTAATGTTTTCCATTTCTCCATTTTTTCTCCCTCTCTTGATTAAATTTCTTGTATCATTTCTACCCTATTACCAAATGGGTCCCTAAATTCAAAACGTTTGAAGTTTGGTATTGGTACCGAATCACATATTTCAATATCTTGTTGTTCCAATACCTCTCTCCAATAATCTATATCTTCCACCTGGTAAGCTATGTGTGCTTTTGTTTTTGTTCTGTCCACACCATTTTCTGTTCCTACATGTATATCTCTATCACCAACACGTAACCAGAAGCCCCCACGATCTTTTAGTGCGTCAGGCTTTTCGACCTCAGGTAATCCAAGTACATCACAGTAAAATTTTTTCCCTTCTTTCTCTGCATCCTTTGGAATCGTTATTTGAGCATGATGTAAACCAAGAATCATGGAAACTCCTCCTTTTTGTATTCGAACCATTTATCTTGATAACGTTCTTTCCGTTAAAAATCGATGTCATATTCCATTCTCTTCGCAGTTTCTTGAGCAACTCTTTGTCCGTAAAGACGGGCAATGAGGTAAAAAGACATATTGATGCCTGCGGAAATTCCTCCCGAAGTAACGACATTGCCTTCATCTACAAACTTCACATCACGTTGAACAGATACTAATGGAAACTCCTTTTCCAATCTGTCTTGATCCATCCAATGTGTTGTTGCCTTTTTCCCATCTAACAATTCAGCTTTCGCAAGAAGTAGTGCACCTGTACATACAGATGTCATATGTTCCACTTGTGAGTACTGTTTTTTAATCCACTAAATCACTCTAGGATTATCTATTTCTATCTCTTCTGCGCCGTATCCTCCCGGCACAATAAGAATATCCAAGTCAGGATGCTGATGGAAATGATAATCTGGTTTCACATTCAAACCATTTCTCGCTTTAATCATCTCGCCATCTTCTGAAATAGTAATCACATTAAATGGTTTATTTTTTGTATTAGTTAAAGAGGTTAATGAGAAGACTTCAAATGGCCCTGCAAAATCCAATACCTCAACTTCATTAAATAGCAAAATGCCAACTGTACGCTGTGACATATTCTTCACCACTCTTTCCACTGCATTTCATTAAAAAAGTAGATTGCTAGATATAATTTTGCACCATATTTTCCTCACTATAATATTCTTCAAGAAACTTCCCTATTTCTTGATTCATTTTCACTAAATACTCTTCTGAAGGAAAATGGCCGATATCATAACTTTTAAATGCAATTAAATTTGAAATTATTTCTTGAGCTCGATTGTGTAATTTATTTTCAGGAAAAAATACGTCTTTTTTACCGGCCATCACTAACGTCGGTGCTTTATAATTTATTAATTCTTCTTTTTCTGTTAATTTAGGCATTTCTTGTTCTAATTTCACATATTTAAACACATCTCCGATTATTTCTTTATCGATATTTTTCATACTATAATCGGACATGTTATTTGCTATACTTTGAAGGCTTTTCTGTGATGAACTGAGGTTATAACGAAGAAGTGGGATTAAAATGTTTTTAATCATGCTAATTTTAGAACCTAGCTTGATTCCTGCCGGTGCTACTAGTACAGCACAATCGATTTTTTTAGGTAAAAATGTTGCTAAACGTAATATAATACCTCCACCATAAGACGGACCCATAAATGCACATCTATCGATTTGATAGTGATTCATTAATTCCTCAATCCAACGGGCAAAGCTTTGGTCTTTTGCTGACATTCTATTTTCGGCACTAAATCCTGGATGACCAATCGTATCTGGTGCGTAAATGCGGTATTGCTCTGCTAGTGGTGAAAACCATGACAAGGTCATTGGATTAATACAGTTACCGCCTTGCAAAATGAAAATAGGCTTGGCATTTGCTGGACCGGCCATAAGCACATGTGTGGTCCCAAAGCTAGTATCCACATATTCCCGTTCCACATCGAATGGGAGTGAGTCGAGGTATTTTTCGTATTTATCAGCTAATATTTGTTTACCTTCTTTACTTTTGTAGATGGATTTCATCTTTGCACCCCACATTTTATTCAATTGTAATTATCTATATTGATTTTTCGTAGGCCTCTAGCTTAACAATAGCAATGGATGGCCATCTCACTTCTATCATCTGTATTATAGCACAAAATTCCATAAATGAAGTCCACTCCAGAAATGGAAGTGGACTTCTAATTAAAGCGCTTACCTATTTTTAGTTAATAAATTGAAAGTTAAGCTCTGACATCGGCCAATAACGAATATCTACTTTTCCTACCACTGTTTCCTTCTCTACAAAACCAATATCCCTGCTGTCATAACTTTTCGTCCGGTTATCTCCTAATACAAACAATTTTCCTTCTGGTATAACTTCTTCACCGGTTATTTCTTCTAATGTAAAATCTTCTGTGAGTATCTCATTCGGTTTCCGATATGGATCTAAATATGGTTCCTCAATTGCTTCACCATTGATATACAACATATCATCTCGATAAGCAATATGATCGCCTGGTTTACCTATTACCCTTTTCACATAATCTTCTTTTTTATTCGCATGAAAAACAATCACATCAAAACGGTTGATATCCATTAAATCATATACCATTTTATTGACCATTAGCAAATTGCCATCATGTAGTGTTGGCTCCATTGACTTACCATTCACAACATAACTTGCAAATAAATAAGACCGGAAAAAGACTGCCAACACGAGAGCAACAACAACAATTCGCACAATCGACCAGATACGTTTCTTATCCATAGACCTTCCCTCCATAGGGACCCTCTTTATTACTAATTTACCCCCATTTGGAAAATTCTAATCCTTTTTACCTCCACTTTTTTCCTTATCTCTTTTTTGCAGGCGCTTCTCTATATATTTTCCTGCTATCCAGAGAATGGAGATTCCTATTGCTAATACTATGGTTTTCACAGGATTTTGTGCAAAGGAGACAATACTATCTCCGATGGAAGAAATGGTTAGAATCATCACACCTTTTCCTAATAATACGGCCAATACAAATTGGTAAAAGCCTACCCCTGAAATAGCAGCCACCAAATTAATTACCGCAGATGGGGAAAATGGAAAACATAGTAAAAGGAATAAAGGTCCGAATCCATGACGCTCTAACCAATTGGTTACTTTTGTGACCTGTTTATTTCTACTAATCCATTGCAATAGCCGGATATGCTTGAAACGACGAACTAGCATAAATACAGCAATTGCTCCAGAACTAGCTCCTGACCATGACAAAAGAAATCCCTCAACTAAACCATATGCCGCCGCATTTGTCATCACAAATACGATAACCGGTAAAAAGGGAAGAAATGATTCAATAAAAGGGAGTAAAAAACCAGGAATAGGACCTAAACTTTCATAGCTTTGCAATAAGAAGTTCATTAACTGTCCAAATTCATTTGCTTCGACTAGTTCTTTAATCTCTTCCACATCAATATTATCTAAATTACTTATATTATATGTAATCATACCTTGTTTAACTCCTTCAACTGACTAAAAAACATGAGTTATTCTCATTTTAATATTTTTTTCGCTGTTTTCCTAATCTTTCACATAAATCCTTGATTTTCTACCTAACTTTTTTACAATTTTGTTGCATTTTTTAAGGATTAAGCATATACTAGAACAAACGTTCCCTTTGGAGGAGGAAATGGAAAATGAGATATTTAAACGAACAAGAGTGGAAATTAGCATCACGTTTTCTATTTTTATCAATGGCCTTAACGGTTATTAAACATGATTTACAAAAAATGAATCAACTATCCCCTTTTAAAATAAATGAACCATATATTGCGTTATTAGAGAAGATGGAGAAAAACGCAACCGAAGAGCGAAGAAAGTTGCGAAAACAAATGCAGCAGGAGAAAATTAAAGTCGTCGCAGCAGAAAAGAATGATTCGTTCACTTCTTATTTATTCCTCTGCAAAGGTAAAGAGGAAAAACGCAATTACTTTAATCCAGCTATTCGTAAAAAAGTCGAGGTGATTTTTGAAGAATTACTGGAACACGCTCATGAATCAACGCCTTCTTCAAAAGAAAAAATACAATTATAAAGTGAGACTATGATCTTGACCCCCACTGATCATTAGCGAAACTTATCAGGGTGCTAGCGTCTGTTATCCCTAAACTTATCCTTGTTCTACTTGAAGCTTGAAGTGGGGGTCTTACAAGACGGTTAGCACCGTGATAAAAAAAACAGTGAACCTTTCATCTCCGTTAATGGTATAACTAGTAAAGGAGATGATCAAATGCAATTAGGTTTTATGATTAGTACGATTTTTTCGGTAGTGTTAGGTAGCGTGTTCGCTATCATCATTGCTACATTGAATAAAAAAGTTGTAAAGGATCGCCAGAAGAAAATTGATTTCAAAAAATCAGATATATACTTTTACTGGACTAGATGGGATTATGTCACGATTATATGTGCTGCTTATGCGTTTATCTGTATTGTTGGATTGGCTGTCTGTTTATTAATGGAGAAAACAATAGACAACAATTGGGTACAATTTTTCCTTCACCAAGCATTTATGTTTTCGTTGCTCTCATCAATATGGTTTATTACACGAATTGCTTATGTATTCAAAGGCATAAAAGAGCGGTGGTCTGATGAGTTCAAATGAGAATATCCTGGTGGAAGAACTATTTACCACCTATCATAAACAAATTTATCAATTCATCTACCGTTATACACAGGATGAAACGTTGAGCCATGACATCGTACAGGATACCTTTATTAAGTTTCACAAATATGCAGATGACTATGCCCCTTCTAAGTCCCATATTCGCACTTTTTTGTTCCGAATCGCTTATCAATTAACAATGACTAAACTAAAAAGGCAAAGCAAACTACAAAAGTTATTACCGTTTTTATATGAACCGAACCAGACAGAACCTATATCACTGGAAGAGAAAATCTCTATTCGCACCGCTCTAAAGCAATTACCACTTGAACAAAGGTCTGTTATTATTTTTTCTTATTATCACGGTTTAAGTCAACTTGAGATAGCGGATATTTTGCAAATCCCTGTTGGAACAGTAAAATCAAGAATGCATGTAGCATTAAAAAAGCTGAAGGTTATATTGGAGGTTAATGATAATGAATGAGCATGAGATTCCTGAAGAATTGAAGCAAAAATTAGATAAATTTGAAGTAGATGTTCCAAATATTCCATTCAAAAAATCATTATCTCAACGAATCGCAAACTGGCTTTATGCACCGGCGAAAAACCCAGCAGATTTAATCTCTAAACACTGGACACCCATAAGAATAGCATTGTTTCCCATTATGATTTTATTATGCTCCTTACCTTTAATGTTCTTTTAGAGAACTTACCATTAGATTCAATTTACTCGTTAATGCTAACGGGCAGTAACATTAAGAAGAAATAAAATAATCTCTGTATTAATGTCCTAATCAAGGAAACATTAAGATAAGATTTGATGTCGAATACTGTAAATAAGTTCAGGAGGGCATTGTATGGAATATAGGGAATATTGGGAACAGATATATGAAAAGAGTGAAGAGTTAAATTCGATAATATCTTCTTATTGGAGTAATTATTCCAATATGGGAACATGGCAGTTTTGGGTTGTACTTTCTTTATTGATATTTCCCCTATTCTTGCTCTACATTACAGTAGATAGAAAAAGAATGTTTGAGTTGTTTTTCTTTGGGTACACAGCTCATATACTTTGGACATACGTTGATATTATGCTCGAAAGGTACGGTTATTTCGTTCACACATATTTTCTCATACCAGCATTGCCGATGGCACTAAGTATGACTGCTTCGGCACTTCCAGTAGGCTTCTTACTTATATATCAATATTGTACAAATAATAAGAAAAACTTCTATTTATATACTCTAATATTAAGTTTGGTGTTTGCATTTGGACTTGCAAGCTTAGAAGCCCATTTTGGATTGTTAAAATTTAATAAAGGAATGAATCAATTTTATTTATTCCTCATCGATATAGTAATAGCATTTGTTTCTTTTTGGTTTACAAAATTCATTAGAAGAAGCATAACTAATTCCAAATAGATACTGAATTAAGAGGGTATTAGTTGAAATAAAAGGAGCGCTTTCCACGGCGCTCCTTTTATTACTTCATATAATTTTTCAATAGTAATATACTTTACAAAAAGTATTTGCTAATTCGAATTTTGGTCCCCTTTTTGTAGATATCTGCTTGGAATAATTTATTGGGTTCTCGAAGCTTATCTCTTTTTATGCCATCTCGATTCTGCTATATGCTGGGAAGCCTCAAGGATATGCTCCATATTATATGCCATTTTCTTTTATTTTCTTATCCTTTCTAACGAAACAAAATTCATAGATTTAACTCGTGGACAGCAAATAAAATGGTATAACATTTTCTTTTATTTTTTTATCACGTGATATTTTTGTGATAATCACATTAAGATTCGGGGGTACAAATCAATTGAAAAATAGCTCATCTAAAAAGAAAATAACTTATAAAATTAGAAAAGTAACCTATGGAGATATGCCCAGAGAAAAAGCTTTTGAAAAGGCGTTAAAGCCTTATTTTCAAAACAAGGAAAAATAGGGAAGAGGGGGTTCTTTTGATATTGAAAGAATTGATTGAATCAGTCGTTAATAGTAAAGCAGTATTTTAAATGATTAATTTATACATAAAATTGGCAAAGAACACGCACACACTTTATTCTCATTTTATAAGGAGGCTATCATGCTTGCCTCCTTATAAACTAATCATGATATTAGTATGTAAATTGCCTTTGCAATTTTGGTCATAGACATTTGTAATGTTGTGTATCTTTATTTCGCACTATACAAAGCTGTCTATTCTATTAAAATATTGAAAAATATCATGGAAGTTTTATATTATAATAGCATAACAAATAGTTAGTGCTTTTTGAATAATACAAAAACAGGCAAAACTATTTAAATCTTAAAATCTTTAAAAAATATAAACTATTATTATGAAACCATTATAGAAATCAAATTTTTTACTGAATAGTTTTGATATCCCTTTGGTAAAGGTTTAATAGGATCAACTATCGATAAAATATTTTTTTCTACCTTAATATACTCTTCGTCATTATTTTTATATTTAGTTAATTTAGATTCCACATAATCCATGTAATCTAATTTCTTTCGAAATTGCTTAGAGCGTACTGCATTGTTATAGTTTGCTTTACATTCAAAAAAATTAATATTATAGTCTCTTTGATTATATTCTACTACATCTACTAAGCAGTCCTTGCCTTTAAAGTTCTTAGTAATAAGATTTTTTCTTTTATGATAAAAAACAGGTTCATGGTAAAGAGAGTTTTTATTTGTTTTCAATATGTATACAGTAAGATATTCTAGCAAATCCCCTCTAAATTTAAAAAATTCTTTCTTATTTTGGGATAATTTATATATTTCGTTAGAAATCTTATTAACTGTAATTTTTTTTATTTTTGTGTCTCTTTGAAGTTCAATTAACTCTACATTATCCTTTATAAAGTCGTAGAGTTCCTCTTTTTTAATATTATCGTGTATATTAATATCTCTTACTAAAATTGTTAACAACTCTATAACAGAATCATTGATATAAATTTTACCTCTATAATTAAAAAACCCAAAGAACCACTTATATTTTAAATTATAAAAACTCTTATGTTTTTTATTATAAATTTTAAGGTTTTTAACGTGTTTATTTCTATTCATTTTCCCAAAACCTCATAGGAAGTGGTATTTTTGGTATTTCCAATTCTAAACTTGTGGTCATTAATTCTTTTCGAATATATGGTTCAAGATAATATATCAATTCACTTTCTTCAACCTCAGAATTTTCATCTAGTATAGTATAGAAAATATTATATTTGAATGTTATATAAACATAAGGTTCGTCCTTATTAAATTTTTCAATTCCTTGGTTAAAATCATCGTTATGACTCTCTTTCTTTAATAATAGCTTAAAATCCAATAGTGCATTCTCAATATTTTTTTTATCTTTGTTCTTCTTTTTAGATATATTATAGTCAAGTCGCCCTTCGAATTTACCTTCACTTAATTCGTCTCTGGAATTACTATCGTACGACAAGGATTCTTTTACTATATTATTTATTTTAACAATCTTATTCATAATGTTTCCCCCTCCTATCAAAAATAACATTGTCGTCCGATTGATCGAAAGTTAACGGAAGCATAGTACTGTAAAGTGGTATTTCATTATCATCTATAAATATAGACTTAATATGACCTTCTTCATATTCCTCCCATTCATTTCGGTTTCTTTTAACGTCATTTAGTATATCACTGTAAAAATTATTGAGTATGTTTAAAACAGTCCCTAAATTGTTACTATTCAAATTCTCAATACGCTTAGAAATTATCTTATTACGAGTAGAAAAAACCTTGTGTAATTTATTTGTGTCTATCTCATAGTCACGTTTAAGGAATTTTAGTATAGAATCGTTCTTGTTTTCTACATATTCAGCAACAAATTTTGCCATATACTGATTTTCATCTTTTTCTATAATTGTACTGTCCATACTATTAATGCGATCTCTACTCTTTTCATCAGTTTTTACCTCTTCAAAAACCTTTTCTGTCTTATCTTTTAATTCATTATACTTAGACAAGACTTCTTTATAGTCTTCTACTATTCGTTGTTCATATTTTTCCTCAATAGCATAAGGGATGAAATGCATAGTATACCTCCTATCTCTATATTTTCCAAGTTTATTTTATTTTAGTCAATAAATATAAATAAATCAATGATTACATTCGAGGAATCCTTGATAATTAGAGTCCTATTGACAATAAATATTCTTATTTTAATCGCCAAGTTATTTTTATAAATAATAATAATCCATTTATATATATTTATATTATTATGCAATTATTAATAAAAAGTACCATTATTCTACCCTCCATTTCTTTTACAACAAGCGCCAGCTCATTTAATTCTTCATCAACTACAGTATATAAATATTGCTGTAATTTTTAGCATCAACCTTAGCCTCCATATCACATTGTTATTCCTACTAAGCTACCCTTTTTACAATGAAAAAACGAAAGCATGGGACACCTTTTATTTGTTTACGACGTAAACAGGAGATGTTATAATAATGCTATAGAAAGGAGGGAAACAATTGGAGGATATAAGAAATATAGTCCTCATCATCGCCGGTTTTATAGCCAGTATCAAGGGGCTACTTGATATTATAGACTGGATAAACGACGATAATAAGGACTAACATCTGAGGGGCTTTGCCCCTCTCCTACTAATAACATTATAACACAATGATATTAGTATTAATATCATTGTCAATATTAATATTAATTATATCCTCCATAATTATATGAAAAAAATAAACTCAACTGATTGGCTTGCTTTTATTTTAATGGTGATCTTATTATTAGAAATCGATTATTCTAATATGGGTATCATTAGTTGGATTGGATCGACTGTTGCGATTGTATGGTTTGTTTTATTTATTGTTCGATTAGTTTTATCAGAACGAAAGTGAGGTTTTATCGATGGTTGAAGGTCTACCCAAACTGTATTCAAAGGCTGACTTAGCAAGACGATGGGGAGTTAGTAGGCAAGTCGTCAAGAATTGGGAGTCTCGTCATGATAACTTTCCTGATCCTGCTATGTGGGTTCATGACGATAGCCTCCCTCTTTACTTAGAGGAAGATGTTTTGGAGTATGAGAAGGAAAGAAAAATTAGTAATGATTAATGGGCACTTTTAATATATTTCTTAAAAATATCGTGAAATGGAGGAGTAACAGTGAATGCAGAAGAAGTATGGCAAAGTTTAATAGTCGAAAGTTCTGAAAAGCCAATAGCACTAAAAACTAAAACAGGCCTAAATTTTAAATTAGTATCAAATGGAAAAGTTCTAATTGTACACAAATCAGAAATAAAACCTTCAAGTAAGATAAAAAGCCCTCGCGCTATTTATAAGGACAATTTTATAAAAGTATTTGATTACTACAATAAATGGTCAAATAATGAAAAAGGAATTAGTAAAGAAATTACCGCGATTACAGCAAACTCAGTTTATATAATGGCAGCTATAGCATATAAACATTAAAATGTTGAACCAACTGGAGTAATTTAGTATAAAATTTTAAGCCCAGGCTTTCCACACCTGGGCTTTGGTTAATTAGTAATAGATATGCAATAACCTAACTACAAGGAGTCAATATAAACTCCTCGACTGTATTTCGCCGCGAAATCCTCAGCGTTTGATTCTAGGTGAAATTTAGCAATAATTGAATCATCGCTTGTTTTCTTTACAGCATATTTAAAATTACCTAAATCATCGCGTGCATACATTTCTTTCTTAGTAACACTATCAATAACTACTGTATGCGCCCAATCATTGGAATATCTTTTAGCAGCAGACAAGAAACTAAAGGTTGTTAGTTTTCCATGAACTGAATGATGCACTTCGTATTGAAGACCATTTGCATCAGGGTGTTGGGCTATTTGTTCACCCGTAGACTTTTCAATAGTTATTGTATCAGGTGTATTATTCATTAAAGCTCTTGCTAAGTAATCAAAGTGGAATTCACCTTTAACACCTTGAGTAATATGATATACTTCGTATCGGGTATCGCCCATATTAGGATGAACATATACTTGTTGAAGGGTAATGGAATTCCTTACAACAGTGTGAGCATAATTATTACTGTATTCAATTGCATTTTGCTTGATAGAAAACGAAGCCAAGTGCTTATGTAAAGAGTGAAAAACACCATAATTATCTTGGTTTAATCCATTTACAAAAACTTGTTTACCATCACTTGTTCTGATAACTGCTGTATGGTCCCAATCTAACGAATATTCTTTGGCCGCTGCATACGTGCTGAATGAGTCCAGTAACCCCTCTGTGGCATGATAAACCTTATACGCATCTCCTTCATCACTATCAAATCTTGAATCATAATCACCATTTAACACTTTTAATGGATCAACAGAATTACTTTTAGACCAAGAACCAAAATGAACTTCAAAATGAAGATGCTTTCCAGTTGACTGACCAGTACTTCCCATGTATCCAATAATTTCTCCCTTTTGTACTGTCTCACCAACTGAAACTGATCTAGAACTCATATGTGCATATAAAGTCTCAGTAACTCCATCCCCAAGGTCGTGTCTTAGAACTATTACATTCCCATAATTATTAAAGTTTCCAGAATAACCAAAATGTGATACTCTCACAACTCCATCTGCAGATGCTCTTATAGGAACAGACGAAGATCTATTAGCGATGTCAATCCCATGATGCATTTTTCCATCACGCATCCCGTAATCTGAAGTTAAACTCCCTTCCGCAGGCCATTCAAAAAATGTACTTGCAGCATTTATTGATGTTGGTAAAATCAGCAAGCTAAAGATAGTAAAAATAAGCACTTGAATAATCTTTTTCAATTAAACCCTCTCCTTTTCTTTAATAGATTAATAGTTACACTATTATAAAATTCAACATTTTTCTATAAATTCCTTTATTTTCTATAAATATTTTGTGATTTTATGTAAAAAAGCACCGGTTTGCCGGTGCTTTACAAATTCTCCTCGTTTATTGATTTATTATTTTAACAAATTCATCAATTGTTTTACCATTCATCCCTATAGAGTTGTTTGCTTGAGCTATTTTGTTATTATCTAACTCAAACTTACCACTTGGACCACCTACAATGATATATTTGTCACTTATACTACTCTTCTTCAAAAATAAAATGTACGACTTATCTATTTCTAATAATGGGTGGTTTTCGAAAAATACAGAAGAATTCCCATCCTGTTTGACAGTAATAGTATTGCTAGTTACATTAGAATTATCAATTAAGATTGTTTCTACATTCAAAGCATAATCACTGAACGGTACATTTCCGTCTTCATTATACTCATTTAAGATAGATTCAATATTCCCAAGTACAATTAATTCACTTTCTTCTACCAGCTGATCTATTTCAAAAGAAGGAAATGAAGCGCTCATTTCGATAACTTCTTCATTACTACTAGTTACTGAATTTGATTCACTGCTTTTATAATCATTCATAGGCATTTTTTCATCTGTAAAAAAAATTGAAACTAAAAATATGGTAGTCACAATAATAGCAGATGCAGTAAGTATTATTTTTTTATTCATATTTCTCCTCCTTAATACCTGTTATAGATATAATCTAGTCCCTCAATTTCTTTAGAATGTATATCCCTTACACCATTATCATAACCATACATAAGCTTATTACTATTAGCTGAATAGTATAAGTCTGCTAAACCAAAAACATGTCCTATTTCATGGGCTGCGATAGTAGACCATGAATTTGCAGTATATAACTTGTCATTGTTAAATTGTATTACCCACCTGGTTGGATGATCGTTACTTATACCGTAAAAAATTCTCCTTGCAACCCATCCCGCATCTGGATGGGAACTATCAGTAACATAATTATCAGTTTCTGACCTAGTAGTTTTATATAGATGGAATTTATTTTGTGATTCTTGTTCGAATTTTGCCTCTCCATTCCTAAAATGAGTTAACCATAAATCAGAAGAGGTAGCATCAAAGTAGTATGTATTATACGTTCCCCAGTGAGACCCTACATATTTCCATCCATCTAATTCACTTCCTTGTTCAGGTAAGTCATGTGCATTGACCTCAGATTGAAATACACTAATAGAGGTAAAAATAATTGCCATACTAAATAAAACTTTTGTTAAAACTTTCTTTACCACAAAACCAACACCTTTCTATAAAATTAAAATTTTAACTCTATAAATCTATTTCTACATTTTTTTGTTAATTACTTCAAAAAATAACAAATATTTTATTTTTCGCAATGTAAGGACCAGTTTTCTACACCGGTCCTTTAGTCATTAGAAATCTATATAATTTTCCGGATTCAATCCTCCATGATAATCCCAATCACCTCCATGAACTTCAAAATGTAAATGTTGACCACTGCTATCACCAGTGTTACCCATGTAGCCCAATGTTTGTCCTTGACTTACTGTTTGTCCAAGTGACACTTGAAGATTACTACGCATATGTGCATAAACAGTAGTAAGATTTAAGCTGGGATGGTAAACATATACAACATAACCATAACTGCTTGAATAATTTGCTCGTTCAACAGTTCCATCTGCTGAAGCCAAAATTTTAGCTGTTCCATCTTGATCTAAATCAATACCATAATGAAAGCCACCACTTCTTGAACCATAACGACTATTAATGTCGTAACTGCCTTCTAGTGGTACAATAAGCGAACTAGAACCTCCAGACCCATCATAATAAACCCATAAATTACCAAAACTAGAAGTTTCAAATTCATACCAGTTACCAGTCTTCGCAGTTATATTAACTGTTTGCGAAGAAAAACTGGATACCCTCGTTGATGAGGTAGTTGGAGCTTCGTATCCATTAAAACGATATGGTATACTTAAACTTCCTAAATTCGGGTTATGATACATCCACTTATCACCGTATGTTTCTGTATGAATCAAATACCAATAGTTACCGCTTTTTTCTACAACTCGAACTGTTTGGGCATCATAAGTAAATAATGCACCCGATGAGAATGATGTTGTATCATAAATGGTAAATTTATGAGGAATAGATACTTTGTCATAATAAATCCATGCTAATCCGTATTTAGTAGTTTCGATTTGATAGAAATTCCCATGCTGCGCTGTTACTTGTACTGTTTGTGGATCAAAACTATGTACATAATCAGATGTAAAAGATGGACTCTCAAATGCTTTTACTCTATAATCCAATTCTTTACTTCCCAAATTGGGATTATGATACATCCACTTATCACCGTATGTTTCTGTATGAATCAAATACCAATAGTTACCGCTTTTTTCTACAACTCGAACTGTTTGGGCGTCATAAGTAAATAATGCACCCGATGAAAATGATGTTGTATCATAAATGGTAAATTTATGAGGGATAGATACTTTGTCATAATAAATCCATGCTAATCCATAATTAGTAGTTTCGATTTGATAGAAATTCCCGTGCTGTGCTGTTACTTGTACTGTCTGTGGATCAAAACTATGTACATAATCTGAAGAAAAAGAAGGACTCTCAAATGCTTTTACTCTATAATCCAATTCTTTACTTCCTAAATTGGGATTATAATAAACCCATTTATTCCCATGTTTTGCCGTTTCAATTTGATACCAATAACTACCTTGTGTTTGGATAACTGTAACTGTTTGCGAGTCGAATTCAGCAACTTTTTTTGATGTTAAACTCGGACTTTCATACGCTGCAAACCTATGAGGAATTGATAAATTAGTATCTGCATAAGCAAAAGTTGGATAAATAAAAATACCTACCATTAGTAACAAAAATAATGCGAATATAAATTTCTTCATGTTCCACTCTCCTCTAATTTTTTAGTGCAATATACATATTCTACAAAAAATTACTTTTTCCTTTATTTTTTTCAAATAAATTGTCAATTAATAAGTCTATATCCCTATAAAGATAACTAATAAAGTTGAACCCCGCTAATATACGGGGTTTTTGTAGCTTTATATAATTAAACAATTTGTCTATTTACTAGTTAATTAAAATGTTCCTTTACACAACCGTTTCTGCAACTCTGATACCATCAAAGATGGTTTACTAACCTTCCCGTCGATAGGTGTATTCAGATAATTTTGTAGCCCACTGACTGTATTAGGACCTAGATAACCATCTGCATTACAATTTATTTTCTTTTGTAAAGCACGAATTACTAAGCTGCCACCTCTTCCAAATGTGATACCAGAAACAATTTTTTCTGTGACAGCATTCCGAAATTGGTCACTTATTACACCATCCTCAACTGTCCCTAATGCTTCTTGTAACGCTCTTGTTGTCCTGGTTCCCCAATATCCATCTACAACTAGATCAGTTTTCCTGGATGACGAATTACTAGATACATTAAAACTATCAACATAACAAGTGGGCTCTACACAATTATTTTTCCTATCAGCTATCCAGCCATAACTAGGTGACGTGCTCTTACGGATTTCATAATGCAAATGCGAACCTGTAACATTACCAGTTGCGCCTTGATAACCAATAATGTCACATTCATTAACTCGCTGTCCTTTTCTCACTGCAACACTATCAAAGTGAGCGTATAAATGCCCTCGGCCATTGTGATCTTTTATAAATACAACTGTGCCATAGCCACCCAAACCAGTACCACTTTTACCTGGTCCTGCATAAAGGACTTCCCCTGGAACAAACGCTTCAATAGGTGCTTTGTGACTTTTAACTAGATCAATGCCCGTGTGAAACTTTCTACCGCCATATATAGGATGGTTTCTCCAACCAAAATCACTTGTAATCCGATAACCTCTCCATGTTGCCATATCAATATTCCTCCTTATTATTTATGGACACTGTATTAAGCAGCATCCTTCTTCTGTGTTTGTTTAATTAATTGATGTGCCAATACTGCTAAACCAGCTACAATCACACCTTGAATGAAAGCATCTATTGTTAAACCAAGTACAAATACAGCCACTACTACTCCTAAAATAAGCAAAGTCCAAACGATTAACCAATCCGGAAATTTTGGAGTTCTTTTTAAAAACAATCCTATTATCCATAACACTGCGACTACAATTGACATTTCTTCTGTTACATATTCTAATAATTGATTTTCCATCTGTATCCACCCTTCAATGCAAAATAAATTCAGCCCTTTTCAGGACTGAAATAATCGATTCTTTTGTGCGCTTGCTTAGCCGATTCTTCAACTCTTGTAAGTCGTTCAGACATTTCTCGTACAACTTTTTCATTTGCTCTCAAATCGACTTTAATATCATCCACCCCTCTACTAATATAAAGAAGAGATGTTCGCAATTCGCCATCTTCTCTGCTTTCTGATTTGATGCTGTTATCTGATTGCAACTTCTGTCTTTGCTTGTTTAGTAGGTAGCCCATAAAAGCAATAATTAGAGATAGTGTTGCAATGATAATAGTTATAGTATCACCACTCATAATTAACCTCCTTGAAGCATCAATCAACTTTGTTAATGGTTTTCACCATACGCATCACCCCTTTCAATATATAAAAAAGACAACGGATTATTTTCCGTTGTCTTTTTTAGCACTCTTTTTCTTATTCTCTTCTTTCTTCACATGCTCTTTTACTGCATCTTCTGTTTTGGTGACCTTATTATGTTCTTTCTTTTCTTCCTTTTTATCATTTAACTTTTTAAGTTGATTTTCTAAATGATTTACTTTCTTTTGCAGTTCCTCTTTTTCGTTTTGTTTTTGTTGATTCGATTCTCTCAATGCTTGGTTTTCTTGGCTCAAGTCCATAACTTGAACATTTAAAATAGCATTTTCCTTATTGATATCTCTAATGATATTGCTATTTTTCTGATTTAATACTTCTATCACTTTGTTGCTGTCTACCGTATTCTTTTGTTGTTGTACCATAATCACATCACGCTCCCTTTAATTGACTTATGTCATATGCTAATTGATCTAAAATTTCATAAACATTATTGAATTCCTTATCATGTTTTCTTATTTTCAATTCTTGCTCTTGATTCATAACTCCCAACGTGGAAGCTAGTGAATAATTGTTTATTCCTTTTTCATCTCTGAAAAGATAGTGGGATTCTTCGGAAAGTAAACCGACACGTTTTTTATCATATATTCCCTTATCTATATCAGATTGTCTGTGATAAGTGTGGAAATTTTGATCCATTATAATATCCGTAGCTGTTGCCTCAAGTGCTGTATTGAAATCTTTAATGTTTGTTTTACCTGTTACAGTAGAAGCCGTTATAAAATCAGAAGCTCTAACAGGTAGGTAATTACTAGCTGAGAACCATTCTACAAATCTAAATGCATCGCCTGATGTTTGTAAGTAAAAATTACCACTTCCTGTTGCCAATCTCGACTCATCTAATTTACCAGCGTCTACTGTAATACTGGCACCACTCTCAAGACCACCATTTGCTGTTACATGTTCTAAATTTGCGTCACCAGCTGTAACTGTACGTAGTGTATTTGGGTCGGCTTCTGCTGTTATCCTTACATCACCACTTGTCTGTATATATACCCTGTCTTGCCCTCTTAGAACTACATAACCACCATTTGACCTGAAATTGCCATTATTGCTTGTCCATACATCACCAAGACTACTAACTGATTCACCTTCTATTATGCTTGCATATAGGTTTTCTGGTCTAGTTAGTCCATGCATTATATTAGATAACTCATTCTCAGGCGCATAAGGTGTTGCCATGTCATGTTCCACTAATTGTACACCATCTACTAGTAACCAATTGCTACCGTTTGTATAAGGTCTAAGTTCAACATATGCGCAATTAGAGGGTGTAGTAAAGGTTATATCGTACCTATATGTTAAATGGTCTGTACTTGGTGCTGTAAAACTTTGTGCATAGCTTGTTATTTGAGAATAAGCACTATCATAAAATACAACTGCCAATCTAGGTGCACCGGCAGTATATGCAGGGTGCCTTCTAAAATGCGCAGACATGTTCAATGTTGTATTTGGTTTAACTGCCACTCTTTGTCTACCATAATTACCGTTATTTACCAATAGTTGTTTCAATCCAAACATTATCCACAGTTTATCGCCATCTGTCTCATAAATAGTTTGTACCCTCGGACTACCTATTCCACTCCAACCTGTATACATATTATCCTGAGAAGGAAAATGTGCAGTAAACACGTAGTCACCTGTAGTGCTACTACCAGCCACCACGCTTTCAAATGAATGGTCAGCTACAAGATTATTTTTAAACATCGCTGTACTGATTGTATTAGTTAGTGAATCTTTGATAATAAAATTACCGTCCAATATCTCGATACCCTGATTATCTATGGTTACTGTATTATTACCTATAACAACATTATCTGTATTAATATTACCTGCTGTGATATCACCTAAATCCGCACTTAATGCCGATAATCGGGACACATTTATTTCATTTGCGGTTACTGAATTCGTATAAATATTTCCACCATTTATTTTAGTAGTGCCAGGGTAAGCCCATAAGTCACGATAATCTTTAGCATCTTTTAACGCTTGGTCAGCTTTTGCTTGTGCACCTGCTGTATCTTCTACTTCTCTCCAATTTGACCAAACAGGATATATTGCAGGATGAACCTCTCTCACTACTACCTTATTATTATTATCAACATACTCCTGTCTAGCACGCTTTGCATCACTCCAATAGGTAGTAACAACTCCATAAGAAGAACCAGTTGCACCGTTCCAACCGCTTGTGACTTGCATTACAGCAACGCTTGGTTTGGGATTATAAACGGAAGCATCGTCACCTTCAACAAAAGTATTGTTCGGATAATGATAAACTTTTTGATCTGTATATCCTTTAGCATTACTTTCAGCACTATTAGCTTTTGATTGAGCACCATCTTCCGTTTCTAGTTGTCTAGCAGGAACACTTAAAACATTAGTGTAAGCCGATATATCAGTTTCAAAGGTTATACTCCATCCCGTTCTAAAGCTATCAGGAGGAGTTGTATGTCCTATCTGTGCTTTATCTATTGCTAACTTTGGATAATTCCAACTACTCGTCGTGTCTCCGAGGATAACAACAACTTTCCCGCTCGAATCAGTAGCAAGTCTTACTTTACTTACTTTGTAGTCTCCTTTAGAAACAAAAGACTTTCTAGGAAAGTTACCAGAACTATAAGCATAAAAACCTACTGATAGGTCTACGTCTGTATTGTTCCCATACATGTAACCACTTATATTAACTCTTGTCATATAGTTATTTAAAGTTATCGGTGTATGAATAACTACCACACCAGCAGTTTGACCTCCGCTACTTTCTGTTACAGGGTTATTAAAAGTTTTTACATTTCCGTAGTCGCTTATATCAACATACTTTTTAGCACTTTGTTCAGCACTATCAGCCTTGCTTTGCGCTCCACTCTTTGTTTCCATATTACTTGAAGGATTACCATTTACATTAGCTGTATCTTTCGCTGTATGTTCGCTAGTAACATCACCTATTTTTACCCAATCGCTAGATGCAAAAGTAGCTGACGATGTTTTGGTAGCAGTAGAACGATAAACCGCACCGTTTTTATCCCATAAATCACCTTCATCGTATGGTGTTGTTGGTTGTGCTATAAATACTCTGCGTTTGCTATCTGCTGTATCTTGCGCCTGTTCTGCATCTTGCAAGGCTTTTGATATTCCTTCATCTCGTACTAACGTCCATTTATACGTGGTATCTTCGATCATAAAGCGATAACTATAACCAGTAGAAGCATCGTAAAATAAATCGCCAATGTGATTGTCTTTTTCTTTTGTCGTAGTCCAATTAACTGCTGGTTCATTGTCCAATGTAGGCTCATGATTATAGAAGTGTGATGTAATTTGATTGTCAATTTGCGCTTGTAAATCAGAAATATCTTGATCATATACGGTAGCTTCTACATAGTTTGTCAGTTGATTATCCGTATAAGTTTTAGCGTTAGATTCTGCTGTATTTGCTTTATTTTGAGCACCTGTAGGAGTTTCTTTTGTGCTAGGGTCGTAATTAGGTTCATAAGAAGTATTAGAACCTACAACGATCTTTCCTGCGCTTAATCTACCGTCAACGTGTGCATCTGTTATGATCGCTTCATTCAAATGTACTTTCTCGATCATGGCTTCTTTTGCTAACAAAAATCTCGTAATGGTTTCTGCAGCAATATCAGTGCTACCGTTTATTTGTAAAGTTTGTGCTGTCACTTCGGCTGATAAATCTGATCTTGTACCATGTGTATTAAACACTCTTAATTTGAAATACCATTGTTCATTGGTATTTGCATCAAACACATAGCCACCGCTTTTACCTCTCCACACAAGATTAGTAGCGTCGTCAGGAATAAAACCTGCTGTTTGTGAAGCATACAATTCATAACCAGCGATATAACTAGATGCATCATAATCCCAGCGTAATTGAATTGTTTCAAATGCTCCTTTTGCTGTTAATCCTGTAGGTGTAGAAGGTACGGTATCAGGAAAACTTTCATCCGTTGTCGTACTACTACTATCCCAAGCACCGGCATTGTTTTTTACTTTTTCTACAGCCCACTCAATATCTTGTTCTCTATCGTCCAACTCTAAGAAATTCCCTAGTGTAACATCGCCAGTTGAAGGGTCGCCAATATCGTAAGTTAATTTCAACACTCGTGATTCGATCACAATAATAGGTTTTATTTTCATATCCCTAGCAATACCTGTATCGCCTACAAAAACCTGTTCATGCTCTTTTCCTGCAATCTTGTAATAGGTAGCAATGGACATTTCATATTCTGCTTGTACTTTTTTCTTATTTTGTAATTCTTGATAGGTGGATTGTAGCAAGGCTTCTTTATCCGTTTCGTCATTAAATTCTACATGTCCGAAACGATGTTCCATCTGTTGTAATTCATCATTCCAAATACCACTGTCCTGTCTTGCTTGATCATCCCCTACCCATTCTTGACCTAAAGGTTTATTTACAGGGTCGCCATTAGCTGTAGACCATTCAACATCTGCAAACGTGATTTTTCTGCTATATCCATCCCCTGATTTAACGCTGGAACCTCTACCGTATAATGCAGTTTTTGGATAGAACAGCTTCGTTCTTCTTATGCTTCGAATATCCTTACCGATCTCAAAGCGTTTACCGTTATTTACCCCTTTGCTAGCCACAATATCGACATATCTTCCTGCTATTCCTGTACTGTCTACCTCAATACGATCTATAAATTCCCCTGTGAATTGTTTGGATGCTTTTTGTAAAGAAGCATAACCAAAGACATAATAGAAATTCATAGATTGTATTCCTAAATCGGCAACATTACCTCGTTTCCATCGTGACTTTTCTAAAATGGCATCTAATACCTCCGCCATTGTTGCATCTGTCAGTCGTCTATCCTCAATCAATACATCGTCCAATTCCTGAATACATGGAAGGCATTTAACCGTCCTTTCGGCTGTATCTGTGTGCTCGTCATCTTCTTCTCGAACAACAAACAAACGGAATCTTCCTTGTAAATCTTTAAAGGCAACTTGATTACCACCCACAAGGTGCTGTGCATCCTCATCCTCAGCTGGAAAAGTAACCGTAAGTGCAACAGGTTTCTCGGTTTTTTCCTCGAAAGGTGCTTCTATATAGTTATCTGTAATGGTTAAAAGGTTGTCTTGTTTATCAAAAATATAAATAGGTGTTTTTTCAAAACCCATTACAACCACCTCTCAACATAATCTGTGCTTAATATGGTAGAAGCAGGGGTTAATGTGAAATTATTATCCCCTGCTACTAAACTAGGGAAATCCGCTTTTAACAAATCGATAGCATTCATCTGTAATACACCATCGATAGAAACCTTGTTATTTTCGCAATCTATCTCTACAACATTCCCTGCTACCAAGCTATAATTAATAACGATTTCTTCTCCTGTTTCTTGGTGCACTACCGATAAAGAATTTGTTGTTTCTTTAATGGTTGCAGTAATTATAGGCGGTGTCTTTGCTGTGCTATTTAAAGTGATCAACGTTCCTGTTGTTCCAGTAACAGATTGACCGTATTTATCAGGGTCGCTGCAATAAAAAACTAGCGTAATCGGTTTGTTGGAAACTTCCTCATCCGATTCGCTAGTTTGCTCGTTGATACCATAATATTTTTTAACAGGGTCGTCAGTAAAATAGATTTCTCGTTCCTTTTCGCTATACAGAAAACCGTTCATTCTTTCGATCTCATTTCTCAATGCTTCAGGACTACTAGCTGATAATGTACCCTCAACCTCTAATATTCTAGGTGGTCGAGTCGTACCGCGATATAAAGAACCTTTTTTATTTACTATTTCGGTTGCGTTGATTTCCTGATTAACTGGACCTCTCCCCCGAATAGCTGTAACCATAAAATCAAATTCTTGTTCATAATTAATTCCGTTTACTACTAACATGCGTTGTCACCACCTACGATCTTCTTAATCGGTATGTCTTTCTTTCTTGTATTTTTGTGATATCATCCACAAACACCTCAAAGTCACGACCAGCTAACCGTAATGTAAGATTCAAGGCTTGTGGTGCACCTCCTATCGCATTTCCCTTAATAGCACGAATTAATTCACTTAATACACCTTTCAATTCTTGCTGAATGATCTGTCTTAACATTTTTTGTGGTGCAACAATCTCAGGGTTTCCTGCTCCTGCATCCCCAACCATTGCAACTGTTGGCTTGTCTACTACACCACCTGTTGCTAATCGTGGAATATTAGGAACCCAGCCAAAACCAACACTATAACCGCCTAGCGTGATATCAGTTAAAGGTATTCGTACACTAGGTATTCTGATTTCAATATCACTGATTCGATCTAACATGCTGTTGATTGGTGCTATCAATCCATTAATAGCGCCTTTGATCATACCTGATAAAGAATTCCAAATACTCCTGGTCGAACTTTTAATGCTATTCCATGTTCCAACAATACTGCTTCGGATTCTGCTAAATACATTTCTCACACTTGAATAAACACTACTAAGCACATTAGATATTGTGCTTCTCATTCCACCAATTACATTGGCCACCGTATTTCTAATGCCATACCACACATTGGAAGAAACACTTAGAACGGAATCCCATACGTTTGATATCGTACTTTTAATGCTTCCAAATATAGATGAGACAACAGAAGAAACAGCACGAATTGCTCTTGATATCCCATTTTTAATTGAGTTCCATACACTTGTTGTTGTTGATCTGATTCCATTCCAAACATTTTCTATTAGATTCTGAACAAACTGAAAAGAAGTTTTAAAGAAATTAGAAATACCCTGAACAATAGATGACAGGGCACTAGATAATGATTTCCATATAGTGATAGCAACTGTTTTTATGCCATTCCATATTGTAGTGAAAAAGGTTTTAATTGCTGTAAAAACAGTCATTACTAGCGTTTTATAAACATTAAATGCAAAGGTAAAATAGGCGACTATCGCTTGCCAAACTACCATCATTGCACTTTTAATACCGTTCCATATAACCTTTATTACGGTACCTATCGCTGTAAAAATCAAGGTAGCTTGTTCCTTAATCCAATTCCAACTATTGACTAAGAACTGACTGACGGAGTCCCAATTTTTCCATAACAAAACAACAACAGCTATCAATGCGACAACTGATGCAATAATCCACGTAATAGGATTGGCTAATAACGCTGTAGTAAATGCCCATGTTGCCTTAGAAGCTATACTCAATCCGCTTGCTAGTGATTTAAAAATTGCTCCCATTCCTAAACCTTTCATAGCAAGTATAGCTGTAGAAATACCTGTAATACCTTGCAATCCTAAATTCAATGCAGGACCAGCTTCTTCTAATGGACCGATAACTTCGCCTAACATCGATCTACCAAATCGTTTGAGAGTTTCACCTGCTGTATTGTATTGCTTTTCTACTTGATTAGTTGCTCCTTCTAAGTCTTGTGATTTGCCTATAGCATCTAACATCGCTTGTCCTACAGTACCGCTAGTATCTTCCCACATAGTACCGAATAGACCGATACCAGCTTCATTTCTTGCAAGGTTATCGTCCATATCCATTAATCCTTTTATTACATCTTCGGTTACTTTGCTTGCGGAATCTCCACCTTTAGCAAAATCCTTTTGCCATGTTTCTACTAGCTTTTGTGCTTCCTCTTCGGTATCTGTGATGGATTTTGCGACATTCTCTAGTGATTCATTATCTGCTTCCTGCATCAAAATACCAAATTCATTAATAGAATCTGCCATTACATCAATACTTCTAACACCTGAACCCATTCCAGCTTGAAGAATGGATATCATTTCACCACCATCTGCTCCTATTCGATCAAAAGAAGGGGAAAACTCTGTCAGTACATCTAACCAATCACCGCTTAATTGCATTCCATTGTGAAATCCCGCTGAAACCAAATCCAGTGATTCATTAAATGTCGTTCCCATAGTTTTAGAATTGGCTCGAACCGCATTAATAATGGTTAAAAAATCTGCACCATAAGCATCTGACACAGAAAAAACATCTTGCGTTAATTCCTGCAACCCTTTTCCCTGCTCTCCTGTTTGTCTGTTCAAGATAGTAACAGCCTTAGACGCTTCGCCTATACTATTTGCATAACCACTAGAGAAAACATCTGCTCCTAACCCTCTGAATTTTTCTGCTTCCTGTCTTGTAAGGTTAAACTGTGCTTCTAAATCGCTGGCAGATGCTTCGATATCGGATAGCATAGAGGTGGTTGCTCCACCTGCTACCGCTCCTCCTATAGCACCAAAGTCAATCCCTTCTACAGAATCGCTGGTTTGGTTGGCTTGATCTTCGATATCTTCTAACTCCTGTTTTGCCTTACTACCATCAATATCGGGATCCGGAATGCTTTTTAATTTTTGTTCTACCTCATCGATATTACCCTCAACAGAATCTAAGGAACTGCTATCCATATCGATATCAATATCAGGAATAGAATCAATAGATGCTTCGACACTTTTCATAGCCTTAGATGCTTGGCTGTCGATACTATCAAACACTTTCGACGCATCATCCACACCTTGTATGGTTACTTCAACTACATTATTTGCCATACTTTATCATCTCCTGCGCCTGCCTGAACTACGTTTTGCTTGCATTTTTCTTTTCTGTTTTTCCATTTCTTTTTCTTTCTCTGCTGTAATCTTATTGTGCTGATGTATCAACACCTGTTGTTGAAATGGCGACATATGCGGAATATCCAAAGGTGATACTCCACATTCTTTAACAAGAAAATAAAAGTTTTTACTCTCGTTCTTGTTCGCTGGGCGTCTCCTCATCTTCCGTAAATTCCTCAGCATCTTTCTCGTTCGCAATACCGCTGATTTTTTTGATTCGATCTGCAATTACTTTGATTAATACTTGTGGGAATTCATCATTAACAACCTTTTCAGTAATTGCTTCATCTGTTGTTCCCAAAGCGACAGCTTTCACATCCGAATCTTTTCTACCTTGTAAGTTCTTTTTCATGTCTAAATCCATGCTTCGTCGCATTTTCCCTTTCAATCCTGTGTGACCTTTGATATAAACTCCTTCTTGGAGCAATTCTTCAACTTGGGTACATTCCTTATTGCTCAATGCTCTGATCTCAATTTCATATTCTTGTCCATCCCACTCTACTGGTAAATCCTCACGATAAGCTGTTCCTTGAAGTACCCCTGCTGTTAATTTTTTTGCCATTTTTATCATCCTTTCAATTTGTTTGGTTTTCCTGTAAATATAAAAATGGCCAAGCTAATAAATAACTTGACCATTGTTTTTGTTTTATGCTACTGCATACGTGTCTTTATCATTTGTCACAGATACTTGTATTGGACCAGTCCCAGTCGCTTGATCAAATAATGCTCTTGCTGTAACAGTCTGTACGATGTGATCTCTACCCTCAGATGGTTGGTTGGCAGCAGTATAAACCATACGAGGAAATGTAATGTCATAATCTACACCTAAGTGAAGGGTATAAGCAAATTCCTGTAGTGTATCGATACTTGGACCTGTGGCACTACCCCAATACGCTTCTAATTCTGTCATATCCTCAAACTGCAAGGATAATTCAAGCGTGGCTACCATAGAACCTTGAAATGCTTTTGTTGGGAATCGAGAACCGAAACCTTGTCCATCTTCAATATTAGCGCCTGTTTCAACTGAAAGACTGGCACTTTGTACTTTAGCACTAATATCTGTGCTTCCTTTATCTAAAGTACATTCAGGTGCTGAAAATACTTCGCCTTCGTTAAAAGTAGGCTCGGTAAGTGTCCCCTTTTCATCCTTCGCTCCTAATGTACTAACGGTCATTAGCGCCCATTCTGATTCGATTTCTAACTCAATAGATTCGATAACATTACCAAAGAATTTATGTTCAAAGATATCTTTCCCAACCTTAGCTGAAAAGGAAGGTAATGTACCGCCACGTTCAGGTGTAAATTCGTGAGTAAATGGCGCAACCATATTGCCTGTACCGTCATCTGTTCCTGTCACAGCATAACCACCTAGCGCCCATTTCCAAAAGTACCCTGATAGTATGCTATCTACAGGCATAGAAAAAGAACCGCTTGTGGAATAAACACCCAAAGAAGCGATTCTATCTAGTCCACTCATTCCCTCGTAAATCAGTTTGTCGTCATCTTCTGATTCGATATCCGCTGATTCAGGGTCAATGGTAGCATTATAATTTGTAGATTCTACACCGTATTCTGATTCTTCTCCAACTTGTAAATAACGAGTAATGGCCATAGTTTCATACTCCTTTCTGTTTATTCTTTAGTGTTTTTTAATGGTGCTGGTGTAAGGGAAGATTCATAATCACTAGCTGTACCTGCATCTGCATCTAATTTTTGAAGTAGTGCGATCAAGGCATTTCGCAAATTAGTGTTATCGTCCACACCATCTTGAAGAATATCATTCAAATCAGGTATATTACTTGCGCCATGTCCAATTTTTTTAGGTACTTGTGCCATTGTTTATTGCTCCCTTCTTTTGATCTTACAAGTGAATTGCACCGCTGAAAAAAATAGGTTGTTTGCTCCCTGTGCTTCATACGCTGGGTCAACTCTAGTTGGTCTGAAATCACTAGCAAGACCGTTCAAAGTCCTATCACTAACTAATGCGTCATAGATATCTAATGCTAAATCTTGTGCATCTTTTAATCCCTGTTCAGGGTCGGTATGCTTCACAAATCCTACTAAATCAAATGGAATGTCGTGATCTGCTGAGTGTCCGCCTGTATGTTGCGGATTATAGGCATTTGGTACAATCCATATAGTAGGTGTCATAAGTGAGCCTATCTTTTTTCTCTGACCATATATGACCGATTTAACATAAGATAAATTCTCGCTGTTCTTTAATTTGGTTTCAATCTCATTACGAACATCGTCATAAATTAATCTCAAATCTTTATTTTGAATTTTCACGTTAACCCTTCCTCTGCTAACGACATTTCTACAAACTCAGGTATCCTGCTTTCTGTGGCTGATATAGCACCTTCGATATAATGACTACCTTCAAACCCTGGGTGCAATACTTCCTTCGCAAAAATAACTTGTCCATTTACCTTGAATCTTAATGCTTGCGCTTTTCTTGGATAAATCATAAAAGGGTCTACACCGTTATTTTGCGCTAATGCATACTCAACATCTGTACCCACAGCAAAATCTTGGCCACGTTCTTGTAATTGCCAACTTCCTGCCAGCCTTCCATTATCTGCAGGGGAAAACTCCATGAGATTCCCCCACACATCTTGTGCTGTATAGGATTTGGATTTCATAAAGGATCGTTTGATTGCTGGTGCTACCTTTCTAAATTCGTCCATAGAAATACGAGAATCTAGCATCCTATCACCTTGTTCCTGTTAAAATTGTGAATAATGAACAGTAAACGAATGATGATTATGTTTCGGTGTATTCTTCTAATGATGAAAACACCGAAACCCTTCTCTGTTTGAAGTGTTTCAATTCTTTTGGTAAATCCTTTATTACGTCTGACGTATTTAACACCGAAACAGCAAACTCGTTAATTTGTACAATAGGGGATGATCTCTGCTGAACAGCTACCGCCACTAACTTGGCCACTGTTCTAATCACGATATCCCTTATTGCTTCGTATTCTTCATCAGTAGATGAAAACTCTCTTTTTACTCTTGTTTTTACATGAGAACCAACCGATTTAATCCATGTTTTAAGCAAATCATTAAATAATTCTTCCTGTGTCGTGGTGCTTCCTGCATCAATCTCTAACGGTAAATCACCAGATGCAATGCCAGTATTTTTTTTAATATCATCAACTGTTATTACATCAGTGATAGGTTGATCAAATAAAGGCATTACTCATCGCCTTCCTTCAAACCTTCCAATTTTTCTATAAGGGTTGAACGTTCTTTTCCGTTTTTCTCATACTTAATTGCTTCGTCTACGTCGTATTCGCCATTCTCGACGGCTTTTACTGCTTCGTCCACAGTTAAATCCTGAAATGCTTCTTCTGCATCATCTGTGGTATCCTCTGACGAATTTTCGCTATTGTCTTCGCTTCCTTCGTCGTTACTTTCTGCTGATTCGTTCTCATCCTCAGCATTTTTGTTACCTTCTGCATTATCCTCGTTATTACTTTCTCCATCTGTTTGATCATCATTTTCAGTATTGGGTGATAAGTCTTCTTTTTCGATAATTTCAAAATCTTTCACCGCTTTAACTGTGATATATTCACGATTTGATACATCGATTGTTATTTCTTCTTTTGCTGGGAACTCAACACCTAAACGGTGTCGAGATACCCTTCCTGTATTTTTAACTGTTACTCGTAACATAGTTTATCGCTCCCTTGTTATTTTTTATTATGCACCTGTGTAACCTGTACCAACTACAGAAGCATTTTCATCTTCATAGTGGCAATCTACTCGTAAAGTTGTTACAAAATCAGTCGTACGTGCTTTTGCTCTACGATCTTGCTCAATTCGAATGTCACGATAGATACCATACACAAGGTTGTTATTCGGTACTAATAGTGCTTGACCAGCTGGAACGTTAGGTGAGTTTTGAACACTAATACCTTTATAAGCTAATGCGATGGCATCTGTCTGCGCTGAATCACCTAATCCAGTACCACGTTGTCTTAACACATTACGGTAATCATCTTCGATATCCCAATGTGTATAAAATGTCCATTCAGAACGATTACGTAAATACTTTTTCGGTATAGCACCTAGCATAGCGTCAAACATATCTTCTACATCGACGCTGTCAAAGTCCCCTGTTCCATCACTTGCACCTGTCACTTGATTTGCAGATTTTTTCAACCAACCATCAGTGATAGCAAGGAACGTATCTGTAGATGTTGTATCACCCTGCATAAACAATTCTTCTAAATCGATACCTGTACGATCTGCAATAAGATCAAGTAAAGTATCCTCGAAGCCTTCTTCCTCGATGTTATCTTCCATTGTGGAATCCGTAACACTAGGTACAGCGATAACCTCTTTAGATTCCAACGTGTTTGTGTTGGTTTGTGGCTTAGGGTCACCACTAGGGTCTTGTCCCTCTGTTGCTTTCTGTAGAATACGAGAAGCAAAACCAATACGATCAATGTCGTATGTGTGAGATTGCATAATAATTCTACGTGCATTGTCTAGAATGGTAGTAGCTTCTGATACTACTCGAACAAAACGCTGTTGCTTTTGTCGTGCTAGGACAGAACTTCCAATGTCTGACGTTGTTAATGATTTAATTGCTCCTTCAATTCGTTGTAAAATGTCTTGGTTACCCATAAATAATTACCTCCTAAAATGTTTTACAATATAAAAAAACAACCGCTATTTGCGATTGTTATTTGCGCTTATAACCGAATGCGTTTCGGTCTTTTTCAGGCTCTTTTTCTTTCACACTTTCTAAGTTGTCTTGTCCTGATAATCTGCGTGATAAAGGTTGCTGTTTCTTTGCTTTTTCCAATTCAGCAAGCAATTTTTCATGTTCGCTTTTTGATACGGTTTCTTCTGTTCCTTCTTCCTGCTGTCCTTCTTGTTCCTCAGTACCTTCTTTGGACTTTTCGCTTGGCTGTCCTTCTTCTGTTTGCTCTGCACCTTGTTTATCTGTAGATTCTTCCTGATTTTCACCTTTCAAAGTGTTGGTTAACTCTTTAATCTGATCTTGTAAAGGTTCTACAGATTTTTGAATCATGCTTTGTACTTGTTCTTCTCTCATTTCATCCTCACCACTTTCTGACTTATTGGAATTTGATCTTTCAGCTTGTCCCACAGATAGCAAATCATCGATAACCTCTTTAGCAATTAGCAATTTTTCAAGATTAGATTGTGAAATACTGCGCCCAGCTTTTTCGGTACTAGACTTAATCCCTAATCGCTTCTTGATCTTATCTAGAAAGCTATTGCTTTCGCTATTGCTATCAATATTGCTATCTTTAATAGCTGAATCATTCGTATTACCTTCCCCTTCTTTGCTTAGCTGTGCAAAGTTGGTTCCGCTATTATCTACAGGTACAATTTGCTCCTCGATTCTTACTTCTTGAAGGTCACTAGTGAAAAGAACATTTCCTGATTCGTCAATCTCATATCCTAATTGATACATCTTTTGATGATCATTTAAATAGTTGATTATTTTAATAATCACACTATCCTGCATAGTAGAATGAACAAAGGATTCGGTTGTTTCTGTATCAAATTCTGAATACACCTTACGTCTTACAAGTCGTTCTCTTTCTTCTAGTGAACCTTGAATAGCTTTCTGTACTGCTTCTTCGGTTATATGTGACTGATCTTTCTTAGCTTTGGATTTTACCGCTACATACTTAGCTTTCGGCACTGCTGGTTCATCTACTAAAGAAACAGCATTAACCACCCAATCGCCTTCTTGCTCTAAGTCAGCAATGGTTGTGCGCTTTTCAGCATGGTTTTTCTCTGCATTCTCTTTGGATTTAGTAGATACCTTTGGAATGGCCATAATAGAAAAACCACCTAACTGATGATTTTTTACAGCTTCCCATGAATCATCATTTGTTACTCGTACACCTAGCATCCAGCTACCTTTAGGAACTGTTAGATTATCGTCAATCTCCATATCCATAGGTAAAATATAAGATTCTACCATCTTCCCCACGTTCTCTAAAGAGTGCATAAGATCAATATTCCCATAATTTTCTACGAATTGATGTGCTACTTCTTCGATCTTCTCAGCTGTCACTGTATCATCGTCTGAATCAGGTTCATCAGGTACTAATACAGGACCATACACAATACGTTTCTCATCATTTTTTCTTACCAGTGGCGCTGTTAATTCTGCCATAAATGATATTCTCTCCTTTCTTTTGTATAATCTGAATAGATTTTTGTTATTTGATCTTCATCACCCCTTAAAAATAGTTAAATATTCCTTTAACCTTTCCGATACTTTATATATAATGGCTTGGAAAGGGGGAAATGCTGAATGAAAAAATACATATTATTTTTATTTGTTTCTATCGCTTTTATTATGACTGCTTGTTCAGGAGAAGAAACCTCAAAAAACGATAATTCTTTATCTACAGATGATGTTTTAACTGCTTTTGAAGAAGCTGGATTATCCGTTCCTGAACCTCGTGATAATAACCATAATTGTGACGATCTAGGGTGCACCGCTTTGAAAACTACAGAAGCTGTAAGCATTTATCAATGGCCAAGTGAAGATGAAGCAAAGAAAAACGCTGAGTATTTTGATTATCAATCAGGTACTTTCACTATTCGCTTTAATAAAAGCCACACTGCTGATGGTGAAATTGAGTATCAACCTGAACCTGATAAACAATCCTATAAAGATGTATTAGATGAACTTGTTTCATCACAGGAATAGGTCTATAAGATCTGTTCCTATTTTTATGCAGCAGGATAATACGGTGTAGTCATAATAACCTCACCCTGTTTAGGGATATAAGGACGCATTCTACATCTGCAATTAATCCAATCCGCTATCCTTCCCCTAGAACGATCTAAAGGATGCATTAATCCGTTAGTAAAGGTTTCATCGAATTTAACTACTTGGCCATGTAAAGATACATGATCTGCTCGGTCGTCTGCTTCTCTTCCTCGTACTCGGCTGTCTCCTACTGTTATCCATTGCTTGTACCGAACATTAAAATCTCTCATCGTTTCGTTTATGCCTTCGTTTTGTGCTCCCTGTACTTCTGTTCTAGCAATAATTTGTAATCGATGGTGTCTTAGATTACTAAAGTCTGTTCTTAATCGATCAGCAATATCATCTATCCCTAACCCTTCGCTAACTCCACCATTTAAAGTTTTGATAAAGTCACCTTTTATTCGAGTAAAGGTGTCGGCTGAAAATTGATAAGTACGGTTCCATAGCATTTCCTGAACATCTTCACTAAAACTAGAAAAGGTGATCTCCATTCCCTGCTGTACAATATCTTCCATCGTTAGCTGTCTGCCTACTTCACTACTTTCTAATGAATTATCTGCAATAGCTTCTTGCATTTCTTCAAAAGGTGTAGTTAATATCAAATCGATTAATTGATTTTGCTCTGCTTCACTAGCAGGGATGTAACCTCGTTCTCGTATAGCTTGAATGAACGATGATTCAAGTCCTGTTTGAAGTCTAACTAACCGATTCGTTAATTTTCTCTCAATGGCTTCTATTTCATCCTCACGATCTTTGAAAGCTGGTAGTTGATTATGCTTCACAAGGAAATGAACAATCTGTTCATCCAATGCTTGTGCTATTGACCGTTTCATGTTTCATCATTCCCCGATTTAGTAGCAATCTTTATCATCTTTTCGTGTAAGTTTTTCAGGCTGTTCATAATGGCTTGCGTTTCTTGTTCGCTTGTATCTAGTGGCATACCATTCACGAAATGTCTGTCCATGTTAGGATCGTCGATTCTTTCTTCTCCCAACTTTTCTAGTATCATGTTAGGGCTGTAAACTCCCATATTGAACAGCTTGTCCATGCGGTCAATTTCTTTATCAACGTCTCTTGTATCAATCTGTTTAAAGCATAATTTCCAATCTGTAACTCCAAATACTTCTGTTAAGATTCTCCTGTTAAAAATATTTTCTAACATTTCCTGTTTAGGATTAATTATGGATTGTTTATAAATCTCCGTTGCTTCGCTTGCGCTTGAACCTCCCAACTGTCCTTCTACGGTTATTCCTGCTCGATATGGTGGCACTCCATGTGCTGAAAGTATTTCATCCCTGTTATCTTGACGGAACATTCGGAAAGATGCTTCTTTCGTATCTGTGCTAAGGGCTTCAAATTTAATTTCCACAGGATCGGAAGAAGAGTTATCTTCATCTTTCGAAGCAGTCAATACTAATGTGGAATGGTTCGATTTTTTGACATCATGCTGAAAAAACTTCTTTATTGTTTTTTCAGTTTCCTCATCCAAATCAGCACCAGTTACCGTAACAGCATAGGCTGGAATTGCATGATTATCAAAAAAGGAAATGTTGTATTCTTGTCTCTCCATTTCTGCAAGTACACTACCCAAAGCTGGTAAAATATCAGGAATACCGTAAAAGTCCGACCTACTGGTATAGTTCATTAAGTAAATGATCTCACTTGCTTTATACTCGTCAGGTATATCCTTCTTCTCTTCTCCTGTTCGAACGTCAATATCACCTTCATATCCAAATCGTTTGAACCATGCTTTTTTAGAACCTCTGATCTGACAGAAGCGATTAAAGTCATGTGCTACTCTCAACGTATGAGAAGGTAAATGTTCCAGCTGTACGTTTTCATCATCTAATCGAATAACCTCAAAACAGGCATATCCGATTGCTTCAAAATCAACCATTACTTGATTGTTAATTTCATTGAACGTCATAGATGGGTTGGGATTTTCGAAAAAATCTTCAGCAATGTCTTTTTGTTCTTCGCTAGGCTTGTCTACCTGTGGTTCTAAATACCATCCTAGCCCAGCAGTATCTCTCGCTTTTGTTTTAACCGCTCTGTAATGATGTGTATTTAATTCTAAGAGCTGGGTCAATGCTTCAGGATTATATAAAGGTGTTACTAACTGATCATCACTATAGCTGTTTAAAAAACGGTCACTAGGTATCTGGTTCGATTCACTACTTTTATTTTTAATAGCATACTGATCCATGTACTTTTGACTAATCACTTCGCCATCTTCTAAAACAATTGCTTTTGTTTTTGACATTTAACCACTTCCTTAATAAGACTTGACCTGAAGCTTTGGTTTTTTCTTAATTTTCGGTCTATAAATTGATAGAACAACCGCATCTGCTCTATCCGGAGAAGTTAACCCACGCTTTTTCATATCTTCTTTTCTTTCCAATGCAACCTTCCCTTTACTAGTCATACGATATTTTCTAGTACTCAACTGCGTAACCAATTTCTCATCATCTGGTAGTCGAATGATATTATTTTTTCCTTGCAAATGGTCCGAAAAATTATCTTGAAGCATATCTCTAAAAACTCCCCACTGCTCGGTGCCAATGTTTTCATAATGTTCATCATCATCTGCTTTTCCGTTATTAATTACAGGGAATATTCTAATTGGTAATTTTTCTTCTTTTACTATGTCTATCAGTTGGTCTGTCACACCGCCACCGACACCACTATCATCTACTTTCACATAGATTTCTTCCAAGTGCTTATAATTTTTTAATAAGAACTTCGCTTGTCCAATAACTCGGCCAACGGTTGCTGTTGTTTCTTGTTTTCGATATGACTTCAGTTTGAATACGTAATTTCCAATTCTAGGTGCTATGATTGTCTCGTCGTCTCCAAACCTGGCTACATCGACTCCAATATCTCCAACAGTAATGTCTTTGGAAATCTTAATTTTATTGTCTTTTGCTAGTTCCACAATTTCCAACGGAATGAAAGCATCTGCCTCCGCTTTTGGAAACTCACCGTAAATACGAACTCTTGCAACATCACTATCTGCACCATATTTGTCTAAAAGCATCTGAATATTTTTCCTACTCGTTCTCGTACTATCCATACTAGACACTTTATGAATGCTATAATGTTCTCTATCTCGGTTATGAGAATCATAAAAAACCCCACTAATTTTAGTAGGGTTTCCACACATTAATAGTTTATTGTTGTCACCTGATAATGTACCTAATATAGCTTCCATAATATTATCTGAAACACCAGATGCTTCATCCACGATAAAAAGCATATTGTCTTCATGAAAACCTTGCATATTCTCTGGATTTGTTGCTGTTCTAGCAGTAGCGAACCATCTTTCTTCATATTTCTTCATGTATATTTTTGTTTTGGTCCATTTAAGCAACTCTTTCAATAATGGTGATTTGGACTGCCATTTACTGATCTCCGCCCATAGTACATCATGCAGTTGTTGTCTTGTAGGTGCAGTAGCAACTACCTTAGGAAAGGGGAAGCATGTTAAAAACCACAAAGTCGTTACAGCTTCCAAACCTGTTTTACCTACTCCCTGGCCGGATCTGACAGAAATATGCGTGTAAGAAGATATGTCATCTAGAACATTTTCTTGCCAATCATCCGGTTCAAACTTTAGAACTTCATTTGCAAATATAACAGGTTGCTTTCTATATATATGAATTTTTTTCTTGAATACTTTAATCCTGTCCATCGAGATCACCCATTGCCTCAATCCATTCGTCAATCACTTTAGATTGATCATTATCGTTGTTAGCTTTACCTTTTTCCAGTTCAAACTTTTCGTGTGCAACATCCATATCATGTTGCATTTTTTCTAATTGCTTTCTCCTATAATCATCTTGACCGGAAAGTAATAAAAAGTCTTTGATTAGTCCTCTTAGTTCTGACATCGCTCTCGCTTGAGCTTGCATAAAGGTTGCATGTTTATCCCAAGCAAATTGGAATTCCCACTCTTTTTCAACTGAATCCATATTATCGTTTGAAATATCTTTTTGCTTTTTAAGGACTTTGGTAATATCGTCTTGATCTTTTACGTACATTAGCTTTTGTGCTCTTGCTATTGCAGTATATTTAATCACTATGTTTTCCCATAACATATCAACTGGAGACTTCTTCTGAATCGCATCTACTATTTCTAAAGTCTCTTCATCTTCAGGAAAAATGGTCCGAAAAAAACCATGTGAAACAGCATTAGCATTCCCTTTCGGTGCTGCACCACCTCGGTTGCCTATTGCGTTTTTACTTCCTTTAGGAGCGCCTCTTTTTCGTTTCGTAACGTTACCTTTTAATTTAGTAACGTTACCATTCAATTTTTCGTTCCATTTGTCTTGATTTTTCCACTTTCGTATTTGTGAATCTGAAACTTCTAATTCAGCTGCAATGTCTTTTAGTTTCTTTTCTCCATTGCTTGATTTCCATATTTCAAATGCTTCATCTCTTTTTGGGTTTCGTGGTCTCGCCATCTACATCACCGCCACCTCCGACTTAATTAAGTTTGTTTTGAGCATAAGAAAAAGCACCAAAAAAGGTGCTTTCTATACATCCAACTGAATAGACCAATCGGAAGTTAATTACTATTTACAGAAAATATATTAAATTTATAATAATTATCCTTTGCAGTTAAATTAATTTTCTCACCCAAATCCGTTGATGATATAAAACTTTTTAATATTGATTCTTTTTCTCGTTCCGTTAAATTATCAATTAACTCTGGACTAAAAAATACATTTTCTGTGTATTCTATAATTAAAAAATTCAAATATTTTACTAATTCCTCTTCTGATAATTGTTCAACTTGATCAAAATAATCTTTATATATTTTGTCATCTGATAAATGGTATGAAAGGATTATGTTTGTCTGATCTTTTAATGGATATATATTTATAAAAACGGATGGCATTTTTTCTTCATCTTTATTAAAATAAACATCATTTAAATGATTGCCTTCTAAATCAACTTTTACTGAAAAAGCTGAACTTGTTGCAAAATTAACTTCATAGTCAAGTGTTCTATGAATTGTTCTTAGATTAGAGAAATTGTCATTATAGTAATCCTTTTTAAATAAATTATAGTCTTTTGAATAATCCATAACGTCCAATATAGCAATTCTATATAAGTTAATTCCTTCTACTTCCAGCATTCCCTCTGGATATTGTTTGAAATTCTCACGAAAATAATTTAATGCCCTTTGTTTTTTATGATACTCCAAAGAAAGTGCTCTAAAAGCAAACAAAAAGTTTTGTAATGGTTCATTAATATAATCCTTTTGTTCAATAGGTTTAAAAAGTTCGTTGTCGTGATAATCACAAAATCCAAAGAATGTACTAGCCTTGTTTTTGCTCATTTTTTCAAAAATGGGAGTTAATTCTTGATTCATAACTTTTTCGCCTATCTTATACACATGACCATCAACACTAATTCTATTAAGGATTCTATTGTTCTGAATAGAATGAGCACTTTTAATTAATGGTTTACACTTTTCACTATCAAATCCCATACAAATTTTAAAGTCCGAATTTTCCAAACTTTGGTGTAAAATATGATTAATTCTGCCATCTGGATAATCTAACTGTTTTTTTGTATCTCGAGCTTCTCTGGCTTTTTGATAACAACAGAATTTAAATTTTTTATCTGAACCACAAGGACAAGGTTCATAGGGTTTAAGTTTAATTTCTTCTATTTGTTTCTTTGTAAACATCCTTTCACCTCTTTAAATACTAATGCATTCGTCAATAAGAAAGAAATTCCTGCTACTATATAAATATTTATATCACTACACCTAATACCTACGGTATTAATTACTATAATAACCAATAAATTAAATACGCTATCACTAATAAAGAACTCTGTATGACAATCGTACGACAAAAATTTAAATAATAATTTCGAACATTTGGTAGACACCAAGTAATACAACTGTTCCTGATATTATGTTAGCTGATAAATCAGGGACTTTAATTAAACTCAATAGAAATCTAATTAATAGTGCTATAACAAATGGTATCCCTAATATAAGTGCTAATTTTATAACCATATCATTCATAGTATTTTGCATAGGACTAAAATCCATCTCCATTAATTTCACCTTAATCTTGTATTTTAATTTTCACTTATCTATAAATCCCTTTCTCATTTTGTAACTTATCCATTCTAATCATATGTTCCTTGATTATATAATTTAACTCTTTTAAATATTTCAAACGAAAGTTCATTATATGCGATATAAAGTAAGTAACCTTATTAAAAGTGAATACTATGACATTTAAGATTAACACAGCAATTAATAGTAATAATAAGCCTTTGAATAACCCTACTTCTGTTAATATTCCTCTTGTAAATCCTTGCCAAACAGCTAATGTTAAAGCTCCAGTTATAACTATAAAGGTTAAATAGTTTTTTGAATTATGTTCTAACTCACTGTCTATTAATTGATCCAGAGTTTTTAATGAATGATCGGGAATATTTTTTTTAATCCAATTGCTAATTTCATAAAAGATTTGTTCTTTATCCTTTTTTTGATAAAAATACATTTTTTGAAATATCTCATCTGCTACTAGCATCAATGATGATAGCACTACGCATCCTGAAACAAATAGTTCAAGAAAATTTTCATTTATAAATGTGTCACTTAAATAAAACGATAAACATAAAATTAATCCTATAATTACTATTAAAGAAATAAACATTGATATTTTATACTTTTTTTTATTTTTATGATTTTTCTTATAATTGAAGATAACTTTCGAATATTCATCTACTAACCTTACGGAATACACTTATTTCTCCTCCTTTTTTATATCCAGCATATACTTCTATATCGGTAAAATTCACTAAACATTTAATATCAAAGTTCTCAATTATTCCCAAGATATCTTTTAAAAGCAATGTTAATTTATTGAACTTTAACCTTTTGTTTTGCTCTTTCTATATATTTTTGAACAGTACTCTTACCTATATTTAGCTCTTCAGCAATCTCAGAATAACTAAATAAGTATGCTTTATGAAGAATAAAACACTGTCGCTCTCTAGGTGATAATTCAGCAATCAAATTAAAAATAACCTGTTTCTCTTCTTCCTCCAATTCACGTTCTTTCGGCACAACATCTAAAGAAGGAAACATGTCCATATCTGATATAGCACGACGTTGATACGCTGCCTTTTTATCTACACCTCGTAACTTTCCAGGTTCCCTTCCAATCGTCATCCATTCGATTGATTCTGTCATGGTTCCAATCATACTATTAATCTTACTTCTATCTTCACGGTCTGCGAGATTTGTTGGATCCAATTTACTTTTCATTTCCCCTAAATCTCTTCGTCCTATTTCATACTCACGAATTAGCGAATCAGCCCAGTTATTCATCATCAGCACCTCTTTCAAATAAACGAAATAATATATAAATTGGCCAAGCAAGAACTATAAGTAATAGATAATAAATAAACAGGTTATTCTGTTCATGGTTGTTAGGTTCTTTTTGAACTGCTGCTATAACAGCTCCTATAAGTAAATAAGCGATATTGTATTCCATATGAAACCTCCATATTACAAAATAAAAAAGGACACCAATCAAGAAGCTGCATTTGCAACTTACTTAATCAGTGTCCTCCAGTGTGCTGGTAGAACTTATTCAGTTACTTCAATCTTTATAGTTAACTCGGGTTCTTCAGTAGCTACATAACTCAAAAAAGACAATTCTACACTATGTTTTTCTTTATGTTCTTCATTATTAATATCTCTATAAATAACTGTAAATCTTAATTGATACATCATTATTGTAGTCGGATTTTTATTATTAATTAATTCATTATATATGAGTTGTAATAGACTATAAGTAGGAATGGTGGGAATATCTACTTCTTCAGCCTTGTTATCAACACTAGTAGGTAACAAGTGTTGAATTTTTTGTTCATAATCAAAATTTTTATTTATAATCATTTCATGGTTATCGCCTTTAAATGGTACAGACACTCTCCAAAAGTCTCCATCTGTAGAGATAAAAGGTTTAGAATTATAATCTAGATAATCCGGTTCCTCCCATTTAATTATTATATCCTTTGCAACCCCATAGCCTACATTAAACATAGATAACATAGGTCCAACTTTATTGCTTTCTTTAGCTGTTACTTTATATATATTATTAGTGAATACAAGTGATGGTTGATACATCTTTACTCTTTGCTCTTTCATCTCATCTAACTGTTTTTCCGCTGTTTTAGCGGACTTATTAGATGCCCGTGCAGTTATCCATGCTGCAAGTGCAGCTCCCAAGGTACCAAGTCCGGAAATAATTTGTATCCATTCTATAATAGATATATTTTCTAGTCTCAAAACTCTTTCCTCCCCTTCAACACCTTCAACTATTAGATGTATAATACCGTTTTTCAAGTTGAGATGGATTTAACAAAAGACAAGCATAATATTTCTCTTCAATAGCTCATTTATCTTCTATGTCTTGTATTATACTTTTCACAACTGCTAACAATACTTGGATTCTTCGTTTTTCTTTTGTTATCTCTCCGTAAATGTATAAAGCTAGAGTGGCAAAAATTAAAAAGTATGTACTATAGTTTAAATATGTCGCAATTAAGCTAGGTGTTAAGTCTAATTCGAAATTTATAATAGATAGTATTTTATTTAAAAATTCATCATTAGAAAATATTTTTACAAAAACACCAATAACAATAGCAATTGTTGAATTCATCAATATTTTTGAGAAATTTGACAATAGACTATTTCTTTCCTTTGTTTCTAAGTATTCATTAAGTAAATAATAATCTCCAATATTTGACCCTATTTCCCTTCTTAGTTGTTTTCTTAATTCCTTCAGGTTTTCAAACAAATTTCTATTAGAAGGTCTATTAGTTATTTCATAAAAATACTTTCTATCTAAATCAGCATGACTCATCCAATAGTATAACTTCCCATTTTTCGGGTATTTACTTTTTTTTATATCTCGTTCATCTAGCCATCTTAATATGCTGGATGCACAATTCATTAAAACTATTGTAATATAAGGAAAAAATATTAACATAAATATATTTAAAAATACTTTTTCATAATCATTAAAAATTACTGCTAGAAATGCTAGAAATATAAAGAACATTATTAACATAATTATTTCTACTATTTTTTTCATTTGGTTACTCCGTCAAAAACTTTTATTAATTATAAACTATATGTAAGTTTATATTGAACAGGCTGTAAATCTTTTAATATATTTTGGGCGGGATTTCTAATTTCTTTAATGATTCTTGGTTCTGTTTTAAGACCTACATTTGCAACTAATACAAGTACATAGTTTTCCTTAAATAATTTCGCCTTATTTAATTCGTTATTTGTAAAATAAAAAGTAATATTATCTTCATTTAAGCTTGTTCCTTTTACTTCTATATACTTTTTTGACCCATCTTTTTCAATAGATTCAATATCATACCCTAAACCATCAACTTCTTTAGATCTCCATAAAACTTTATCTGCCCATGACTTATCATACTTCAATAATCTATCAATTTCTCTTTCATATACAAACTTTTCTGCCAAATATCCAATCTCTTTGTTTCTTTTTTCTCTAATATTTCTTAATTCTTCATACTTCTCGACACTAATTGACGTGATTTTTCTTTTGTTATCTGTTTGTATAAATTTTTCATTTTCTATTTCATCCAAACCTTTTTCTAATACAATTAAGTCTAGAATAACTTGGAATTTTTTTATATCATTTACTAATTCATTTAATTCTATGTTATTAATTAAATATTTTTTATAAAGCGGAATTCCTTTAACATAATTCTTAGGTCGATTACTTTTACCTAAAAATAAACTAAAGTTTCTGTTAATTACATATCCTTGATTTAATTTCTGTGATTCTATAAAATCCATCTGAAAATTCGAGAGTTCCTTAAGCTCATTCCCACTTAAATACTCTGCACCATTTCCTATTACAAGATAAGCATTTTCTAAAGAGCTATCACATAATAAAGCAATATATATACCTTTCTGGGTTGTTAATTTTCCACTTTTATTTCTCGGCACCAAGTTTTCATTCAGTATAGCCAACCAATATACTTCAGATATCCGCCCTTCACCTACAGAAGCTCTAATTTCAGTTTTTGAAAGATCCAGTCCTTCTTTTATGAGTTCTTCCCTTAGTATATTAGGTACCTCTTCAACAAACATTTTGTGTGCATCATAAGATTTGTCCACATTTTTACGGTTGCTACCGTCCTCTTTGAATTTGTACTTTTTTAAATCCATAACATCCTTATCTGTAAATAAAGTGGCTCTCATAATATTAACACTTCCTTTATTTAGAATTATTTCTACTATTGGTCAAAAATCCTCACCTTCATCAAACTTAACCCTTTTCACCTTTCCTTGGTGTGTAATCACCTTTGTCTCACCATGACTAGGCAAATAGGTCTTTTTAGCTATACCATTACAGTATACGACAACAAATGGCAAATTTCCTGCCTCAATTGGTATTTTTATGTTAAATTCTTTTCCTTTATCTTCAATATTTACATTTTCTAATCGCATAGAGCAAACCCCCATGTTATAATAGTTTTAGGTTCGAGAGTTGGGAGCTTGCTTCTAGCTCTTTTTATATGTTTGTTTTCGGATCCCATGTTACTTGAAAAAAGGATCCTTCTTTTTTATGTTTGAGTAGCTTTTTACTTGCTTCAAACCAGGAGCATTTATGATAATCTTGTACACTTTTTACATATACACTCCATCTGTGCTGCACCTTCTTAAATGCCTTTGATTTCGGACTATTCTTGCAATCTAAAGGCGAGATAACGTCCTCTGGTATGGTGACCGCAATACCTTTTATATCTTCCGATTGATCATCCCCTAGAAATTCAAATAAATCCATTTGAACCAACTGATCAAATTTTTCTTCTATCGGTTCCTTCGACTCCGATATTTCTAGTTGTAAGATATTTTCTTGATCGTCAATGACTTCGAACCTATAACGTTGAAATGCGCCAAAATGTGCTTTTTCATTATTAAACTTTGAGACATAAAAAGTGTTAGAGCTACCAGGAAAAACAAAATATTCCTGGCCAGCTTCTAATACAGTTAAACCCGATGCATTTATACATAACCCTTTCATTTAAACCACCATTCATTTTCTAAATAAATACTGTATTTACACCTTCTAAACCGAGACTCTTTCTATTTTCATTAATTCTAACTTTTCCGTGTCTACAGTATTCTTTATCAAGTTCAAATCCAATCCAATCTCTTTTCGTATTGTCACAAGCCACTGCTGTTGTAAATGAGCCCATACAATTATCTAATACAAGATCTCCTCTGTTAGTATAAGTTTTAATTAAGTATTCAAATAAAACTAAAGGTTTTTGAGTAGGGTGAAACGTTTTGCTTTCCCTAGAGTAATCCAAAATAGATCTCGGATAATTTGTATGGGTTGTCTCATACTCTTGTAATAGACTTTTGTCTCCCTCTCGAAAGATTCCACCTATCTTCTTTCTCTTATTTTTTCTAATTTTCACCAAAGGAATAATACCCTGTGGATGATAAGTTGGTAGCTTTTTATAAAATACACAAATATTCTCATGATTTTTTAATGGCATTTTCTTTGCATTTTGAAAACCAGTTACATGCTTTCCTTTTTTCCATATCCATTCATAGCGAAATAATCTCATATTGCTGGCTATTAGTTTTGTAGTGAATGGTTGGCTGGCAGTCAATACAATAGCTCCGTTATCTTTAATAATTCTTTCATATTGTTCCCATAAAGGTTCAAAAGGAATGATCTCATCCCACCTACAATTAGTGGTCCCATACGGTAGATCACATAGAATCATATCGATAGTTTTATCTGGAATATGTTTCATCCCTTCAATACAATCCATGTTATAAATTGTGCTTGACTTAATATTCATTTTCTTTTCCCCTCTCCTCTGATATAATAACTACGTCAAGGAGAACACAAGTTCTATTGTCTCTTTGAGACCTGACTACCAGGTCTCTCTTTTTTATTTATTAGATATTAAATTGTTACCAACTTCAGTTTTTAAGCTACATTATCAAACAACTTATCTACTAAACTTAAATAATCTAGTGGCACTCCATTTTGTGATTTTAAAAGACCAACGGAGTAATAAATAAAATCATCGTAAGGAATGGATTTCCTACCACCCTTGTCCGCATTTAACACGTACAGGTGTAAAAAATCGAAAGGTACTAAAAACGTCTCAGAATACCCTGAAAATTCGATTATAAAGAAACATATTGCACCAGACTTTTGTGCTTGATACATGAAATCAATTTGATGCTTGTGTATGTTTTTCAAAGGGAATCGTTGCTGTTTCGTACTCTTTGCCTCAAAGTAAAGTGCTTTGCCTTTATAAACACCCGCATAATCTACTGTGGATTTCTCTTCAAAAAAACCATTAATTATTCGCGTTCCTTTTGATTTTGTTACCTTAATTGGTGTAGGGAGCTTATTTACGACTGCAATCCCTTTCTGCAAATAAACTTGATTCGAATAGTTGATTAGGTTCTCTAGACTCTTGCCTCGTTTTCCGGTGTAGGTTGCCATTCGACAACTCCTCCCCTCTTACATTTTTCTTGAATGTAGACATATTCAAGAGTGAATAAGCTACATTCTGATAGATCTCGACCATCGGGATAATGTGTAATCCCCATAGATTGTAATTTAGTTAATAAATACTGTTTACGCTCCTTCACTTCTTCCTGTCGTACTTCCTTGCTCGCTTTTTCCAACTACTTTATCCTCCTTCACTTTCTGCCAACAAACAGGGCCGAATCCTCTTCCTAGGCTTTTCCTGTCTTTCAGTTTTCGATTGCATCTTCCGCATAATGCTAGTTCAGCCATAAAATCACACCACCAATTACTGACAAAATCATCGTTATTGTAAACATGGTCCAAGCAAATCCTAGTGACTTCTTCAGATCTTCGTTTACCATTTTCAATCGACTGATTTCAGGTTTGTTATTCATCTTCCTTCACCTTCTTCGCGATCTCCAATATTCTTGCGATATCCTCTATACTTGGCACTTGAACCATGCCACCACCATTAGCTAGTAACTTTTGCTTAGCGTATTTTTTTTGTATTTGGATTAACTGTTCTTGATTCATTCCGATAGCCTCCTAACTGTTCTGTTGTTCTAAGTATTCTTGGAGTATTCGTTCTGCTTCTTCAGCGCTACGTCTCCGCTCTTCTTCTGAAGGTTGTTGCCCCTTCCGTTCCTGTTCCTTTTTGCGCTGCTCTTCTTTCTGCCTAATGTACCAATCAGGTGTAATGTCTTTCTTTTGAGGTTCATAGCGATTTCTATACTGGTTGGGTGCCGGTTTCTTTTTTCGCTTAAATTGATGCTGATAGATTCTTGCATCTTCTAGAGTCTTTACTCCAGCATTACGCCAGTTATTAAGTATCCCTTCAACAAAAGCCATTCCGCGTTTTTCCTGTTTAGCTGCTACTTTCATTGCGGCAAGCAATAAATCTTTTCCGAATTCTTCAAAGTATTGAATTATTAATTGCTGATTCACTGAGCTCATCGAAATTCCAACTTGCAAATTCGATTGATAAAATTGAATGACTTCTTTAAAGTCTGAATCCCTATTACTACTACTACTACATTCTTTTATGTCTTTAATATATAATGTCTTTAATACTGTCTTTAGAGAGCCCGAATCGCCTATTATTATTGACTTTCCGTCGGGTGAAGGTTGGTATTTTACTAACTTCATAGTTAGTGTTTTGCTAACTTTTTTACTCACAAATGTTAGTGTTTTACTAACCGAACTCTTGTTTGTAGTTAGTATTTTACTAACTTTTTGGTCTTTTTCTGTTAGTGAATTACTAACTTTTTTGGACTTGTTTGTTAGTTTTTCACTAACTTTTTCATCATCAGAAGTTAGTGTTTCACCAACTTTTTTTCTGTTTAGGTTGAGGTGAATAAGGTCTTTAAATTTATCCCCCTCCCAATTTTTGTTAGGCGAAACTTGCCAAAGATGATAGTCTTTGTTAATACTGAATACCATAGAATCTTCATCCCACTCTAAAACCGAGCATTCCCTAAGAAATTTCAATTCTTTTTTAATATCATTCTTATAAACACCTGCAATTTCAAACTGATTAAACCTCTTCACTTTGCAATCTTTCTGTCCTGTGCCGTAAGATAATCTCCAAATGAATAAAATTAAATTCATTTGTCGTTTACTAAAATCACGTCTTAGTATTTCGTTCCAAAGATCATTCGCTATCCTAATGTAACCTTTCTCAACTTGGGGGCTTGCCACCTTATCACCTCCACCTTGTTATTCTTTTTTCGTAAGCAATGCTAATTTACCTTGATCGATGATTCTAATTAATTCGTAATCTGGCCTGGTACGCTCCATATAACCAATTACATAACGTTTAAATAAGTGCCCATCCTCATTTGCTAATGTTATGTAGAAATGAGGAATAGGCTCTTTTAAATCACGCATTATCTAGCTCTTTAGATATATGCTCCAAATCTTCATCCACTTCGCTATATTCACCATCGATAATATCCTCTTCATCAAAATCCACGCTATCAGTTTGTATCTTCTCATTTTCGTCGTTAATGACAGCTTTTTGCATATCGATAGACAAAATCCCCCATTTATTTAACATGTTTCTTAGCACTGTTTTCTTAGCCATTGCATCCCAATCATTTTTCCAACCGAAATCTGATTTACTGAACTTTTTCTTATGACGTTCAATTTCAGCTTTTGACCAGTAAACCGTTTTTCTGAATCCGTTAATTAACTCAAAATATCCGGTGTACCCAATAACTTTATCGGACTCTCTTTTTTCAAAATCTAGTTCCATTTCTTCCGTTAATCGATCCCATTTAACTAATTCACCTTCATAGACTTCGATCACATTAATGTTCTTATATTGTCCAGTTCGTAAAGCTAATTGAATGTACCCTTTATAGCCAAGTTGGAATTGGGCTTTACCACTATAAGGTACTATCCATGCATATCCTAAATTTTTATCAATCGGTAGATCTAAAGTTGCTGCAATCATTGAACTTGATATAACGCTCATAGGCTCAGCTTTTTGAAGCATTTTTTCACTGTTGTATAAACTCAAAATGGAAGCAGTAAATTGATTCGCTCTTTTCCCAAGAACTTCTTCAAACCGTTTCATTACAGCAGGTGAATTAAGAAGTCCTTTCATAGTTGTGCCTTTAGCATTACTTACCTGATTGTTATTATTTGATTTGTTTGCTATCTGATTTTTAAGTGTTGAGTTTGTCGCCATATTAGCTAATCTCCTTTACATTTAATCTTCTTTGCGATACTTCCTTCCTAACCTTCTGATAAACGTCTGGAAAGCTTTCTTTTAATTTATTGGTGTCTACTCGATTCTGCTTAATAGCTTTCCATGTTACTTGATAATTCTTTACGAAACCTTGCTCAGCTTCTTGTAATTCGTTCTTAATCAGATTCTCTATTTGCTTTTTTTGCTCATTTAATTGTTTAATAGATTCCTTAATTTCATTTAAGTGTTGAATCTTTTCACTGTATTCATAAGATAGGTCCACAGTTTTAGCCGAATCACTTTTCTTATAGCGTTCATTTAAAAACTTCTCGGCTGCGCTGGATCCATCTAATACTGGTGGGTTATTTTTTAATACGTGATGATTCCAAAAGTGAACTTCTGCATGGAAAATCATTTGAATCAATTCATCATCACGTTCAATTTCCTTCCAAACAAAGCGTTGTCCTCCGATCAATACAGCCACATATGCTTTTTCGTACCCAGTTACACCTAAATAATGTTGAATCTGAACAAGATAAGATTCTGGAATCTCGTCATTTTCCCAATCCTTCTGTAGAAAGGCACTGGCTGTCTTGCATTCAAGTAATGCTTGTTCACTAACGATTTTTCTATCAATATTTGCTAATATAAAATCATGATCTGGATGTTGCATCATAAAGTTGTTTCTACGCACTTTCTTTCCACTTCTACGTTCAAATTCTTTCGCAACTAAATCTTCTAATACGTTTCCGAAATACGCTGCTTCAGCTTCTGGTTCTTGGACATCTGATTGACCAGTTTTCTCTAGCCACAGTTCAAATGGAGTTTTATATTTATTTAATCCTAATACCGTTGCAGCATCTGAACCGCCTATTCCTTTTGTTCTTTCCGACAACCATTCTTCATGTGTCATCTCTAATGTATTTTTAGCCATTCATTAACCTCCTTGCTAGAGCAGAAGAATTCATATATAATTAATTCAACTGATGGGGAATTCCCCTGCGCTTGCTATTTTTAGTGAGCGCTATTTTATTGCGCAATTGTTCTTTCAGCACCTATTACTTTCAAAATTTCTACTGATTCAGCAGATAAAGTCTCTTCAACGAAAATTTCATCATTAAATTCAAAAACAACATCTCCAACAAGAATTTCATTTCCTAAAGCGTCCATCCCCAAAGATTGTTCTTCATAAAACGGATAACCATTCATTTCAATATCCTCAATAATTGGATGATCTTTAAGCATAATTTTTAACTCCTTTCTTATAAATTTCTTTTGAGTTTCTCGAGTTACGAATTCTTAAGAAAAAACCAACACGATTGTTTAATGCTGCTTCTGTTAACTTGTCCACTTGTTCAAATGGATCTAACTTTTTCCACTCCCCAGCAATTACCTTCATGTTTCATTTCCCCCTTAACTTTTTACATACTGTTTAGCTTTTAACTTCATATGGTGTTTTTCCCAACTTTTTGTCCAACTAAGGTTATATTCTTCACATGCAACAGCTATCCATGTAACTAAAGCTAATACTCCATCCATACTTTCTTGGACTGATTGTTCAATATCTTGTTTATGAAAGCTCTGAACCATAGAAGGTTTTAGAGATGTTTTTACTCTTTTAATTGCTTCAATGGCTTCATCCAATTCCTCCAATAATTTATCTTTAACCGCACTTCGATGTAGATCAGCTGCAAAACCATCTAAACGACGAACTCCCCATCCGATATATTCTGATGATGCTTCCAATGCAACCCAAGGATTGTTATATTTTTCTGCAAAATGCTGTACCATTTCTGGTTGGACTTTGTATGATCCATTTTCTTGATGACTAACTGACTCTCTGGATAAAAATGTTTCCATCGAAAGTTGTTGTTGTGTTTTTGATATTTCATACCTACCTTGTTTTAAAGCCTTTGAGGCTCTACCTTTTTCCACTTATAACTGCCTCCTTTCTACCAACAAATATTAGATTTTCGGGTATCATAGTGTTATAGGATTAAACATTCTAAGAAGAGTAAGGATACGGGATGTTAACTTGCTTTCGATTTTCATAGCTTTCCAACATCCACTTATCGAACTCTTTCATGATCACCCTTGGACGACCTAGCTCATAACACACCGGAAAGCCGGTTTGGTGAAATAGTTCATTACATTTTTTATCTTTTATTCCTGCGTATTCCATGAACTCTTTTCGGTTCATATAATCTGGACGTCTATTAATTAAATCAATTCTATTAACTAGTTTTTCCATAACTAGATTTGCTATGGCTTCTTGGTCGCTTTCTGAAAGATGTAATTGACCAGTTATTTGGCTCATTTAGATCACACCCTGTATCGATTGTTGTTGGTTTAATTCTTCAATTTCAATACGTAAACTTGTAGATGGTTGCCACATTCCAAGAAATTTCATACCATCTTCAAATTGTTTTTTAGGCAATTCGTTATATCTTGGAATCTCAAAGTGATTTTTAAAATCACGCCAAATCGCAGCAAACACTTTCTTGCTAATTTGTTGATACGCATTGGATTTCAGACCGCCAAGAGATTCGATAACTATTGATTTACCTTTATTTTGCAATTTACGTTCCTGGACACCATCCACTCTCATGTGATCTTCCAGGTAAGTCACTCTATTTTCTACAGTGACTAGAGAGTTAACAGTTCTTTGTAAAATTTCCAATTCGTTTTTAGGCTCGTTTTGTTCAAATTGTTTTTCCATTTGTTCAAATCTGGTTACATATTCAGCAGTAAACAAAACGCCTTTTTGCCCAGTCATTTTATTCGCAACCATGTCACACCCTTTTCTAGTTAAAAGAAAACAAGGTCTTTGTTCACCTTTTGCATCACGATAATAATGTGGGATGAAAAAATCTAACGAGCGCAATTCTGCGCTGGTTAAAATATCAACGTACTGTCTAATTGATCGCATTAATTCTTTGTGAGACTTATCAATCCATTCAGCAACTTCACGACTTTGAGCAACAAGTTTTCCATTAATTGAGCTAACTTTTAATTGATTCATTATATAACCTCCTGTTTTGATTTTTGATCGCATTTTGCGATCTCATTATTAAAAAAAAGGTCGTCCAAACTAACATGATAGAGGTTTCTTAAAATCAATAGATGTTCAACCCTTGGTTTTCTTTTTCCTGTTTCAATTTCTGAGTAAGTCCCGGGTGTAACACCTAATTTTTCAGCAATAAATTTTGATTTCAGACCATTCTTCTCTCTTAATCCCCTCAGTATTTCACTGACATTCTTGATGTCTGTCATTTTTTATCACTCCCTCCAAAAATCGCATTATGTGATTTGCACTTCGAATATACCATCGCATTTTGCGATTGTCAATATAAAAATAACGCGATTCGTGAATTTTTATTTAAAAAATCACATATTGCGTTATAATCACGATAATGAGAGGCTGGTGAATAAATGGAGGATAACGTGTTGTCTACTAGGTTAAAAAAATTACGTGAAAATAAGGATTTGTTGCAAAAACAAGTTGCGGATAAATTAGGAATAAAAGCTAACACACTATCTGGTTACGAGAACGGAACTAGAAGTCCAGACCCAAAATTATTAAGAGAGTTAGCTGAATTCTATAATGTAACAACTGATTACTTACTGGGTAGAACGGATGATCCTGATTCCTCTCAAAATTCCAACAAGCCAAATAGAGCGTTCCATAACTTCGATGATATTACCGAACAAGAAATAGAGTACTTAGAAGAGCAACTTAGAATATTTCGTAAATTAAAAGATAATAAATAAGAAGCCTTTTTTAGGCTCTTTTTTATAAACTTTGACCGAACGTTTATTCTTGATATGGAGGACCTATATGTTTGAGGCATACAAGACAACAGATTTAGAAAATTGGTTAGAAACCTTATATATTCAAAATGATATTATCCACCCTTCAGATCTATTAATTGATAATGTAGCAAAAAAACTAGGTATAAAGTTAGAATATATGGAAGGTGCTAGAGAAGTAGCAATTTGGGATGAGGAAGATGCAATAATTTTCCTAAACCCAGATAAACCGATACCAATAATAAGAAAAATATTTTTCCATGAATTATGTCATCCACTTAGACACTACGGTGATCAAACTGGATCTATTGAAAGTTTTATAACTCTTCAAGAACGGCAAGCTAATCAATTTATGTTGTACGCTGCGATGCCCTACTACATGATTAAACAATTGGATTTGCCACGTTCTGAAGATCAAATAAGTTCATTTCTATCTTCTACTTTCTATGTACCACTGCAATTAGCAAAAAAAAGAGTTGATCAGATTAAAAGAAGAATACAACAAGCTGATTTAGACAATAAACTCAGAAAACAACAATCTAACTATAAAAAGAGTTATGATCCTTCCAATTGGTCGTTAGAAACTAAAGCAATAATGAATCAGCTTTATGATCAACTTAAGGGGGCGCCATAATGAATGACATAACTTTGTACTACGACTTTATTGAGAACGAGAAAGCGCCTATGTGGTTAATTATTAGTAACATTGCTTGGAAAAGCGAAACTTTGCTTCTGTCACTAGATTCTATTATCCATAAAGATGATATAGAAAACTTTATAGATGATAATCTTAGTGTTTCTGTATTGCTTAGCGATTTAATAATGAATTCATCATTTTATGATTCTTTTGGAATTAACATGGTAAACGTTGAGCGTCGTCTCCAAGATAACGGCATTAACAAAGAAGATATAAAGTATCTTGTTATCAGAGTTGCAGATATAAAAGAAGTATTTTATATGGATAGACCAGGGGTTTCATAGATTTTTAGTATTTAAATTCATTTAAGGAGTGAGTATTCAATGGGTATGAGATTTAGAAAAAGTTTCAAAGTTGCTCCAGGAGTTAGAATGAATGTTGGAAAAAAAGGTGTAAGTACATCAATTGGGGGCAAAGGGTTACGAGTTAACACAAGTTCTAAAGGGGTTTCAGTAGGCACTTCAATCCCTGACACTGGTATTTCTTACAACAAAAGGGTTGTGGGAGGAACCAGAAATAAACGGCCTCAAAGAACTAATTATGAACGAATCAAACAACAACAAGAACGTGAAATTGCTAAAGAAAATCAATTGAAACAAGCTCAGCATGAAGTAGAAAAACATGAGGCTCATATTGCTATGTTGACTTCTGTACATGGAGAGGTAAGCGATCCAATAAATTGGGCCGAAGTAGCAAAGTCCCCTCGTCCCTTTGATGAAGATGATGAAGGTCCACATGTCACTGAATTAAATAAAACGATAGATAATTATCAACCTACATGGCGCGATAAGTTATTTAATCGTACTGAAGCTAGAATAAAGAAATGGGAAGAAAGTTTGCCAGAAGCTAAAGAAAAAGATCTAGAATTAATTAGTGATTGGGAAAACGAACTACATCTTGCTAATAAAATTCAATCATTTGAGATTTCTGCGATGGAAGAAGCTATTGAAAAAATATATCCTTTTGAGGACATTATTGATTTGGGAAGTAGCATTACATATGAACTGGACTCATCAGGAAAAAGTGCAACAGTAATGTTAAATGTAGAAAATAAAAAAGCAATACCAGAAAAGAAACTCTCCCTCACTAAAACGGGAAAACTATCTAGACGCGCAATGCCTAAGGGCCAATACTTTCAATTATATCAAGATTATGTTTGTAGTTGTGTATTAAGAATTGCAAGAGAGTTTTACGCAATCACTCCTATAAGTAATATTCAAATAAATGTTTATGATGAATCAACGGCAGATGGTTCTGAAGATTTTGGATGTATTCTATCTGTAAAAATCACCCGAGAAGAAATTGAGAAAACTAATTTTAATAATATTGATTGTTCAGATACAGTTGAATTATTTACGCACAACATGAAATTTTTAAAGACAAAAGGATTTAAATTTGTAGAGGAGGTTGAATAAAATGGGATGGTTGGCATTTATACTTATTATCATCGCTTTGATATTATTAATTAATTTTCCACTTGCAATCTTAGGTCTCGTAGCTGGTGCAGCCATTGCTATTTGGGGGAGTAAAGAAAGAGAAATTAATAAATCATTGGGCGCTAAATCTAAAAAACCGATTGCTATCATTTTGATAGGTTGTCTTTTTATTATTGGAGGTTTTTCTGCTCAAGCATCTGTAGATGAAGATGAAATTACAAACTCGACAGATCAAGAGAATGTTGCATCTGAAGTAGATAGTGGTGAAGATCCTGAATCTAAAACTGATGAAACTCAAAAGGAAAATACAGAAACAAACGAAAATAAAGATGCTGAAACTCCTACTGAACCTGAAGAAAACAAAAATGACGAAACTGCTTCTGAAAGTGAAGAAAATATAGACTCGTCACAAAATGAAGACAGTAAAAGTGATGCAGAATCCACATCAGAAGAAACTGGTTCTGATCTAGTCACCGTTACTGTAACGAGGGTTATCGACGGTGATACCCTTGAGGTAAATTACAATGGCCAAACTGAAGATCTACGCCTACTATTAGTAGACACCCCAGAAACTGTACATCCAAATAAACCAGTGGAACCTTTTGGCTCTAAAGCATCACAGTTTGTTAAGGATACTGTTGAAGGAAAAGAAGTTCAATTAAAGATTGGCACGGAAGAAAGAGATAAATATGATCGTCTTTTAGCTTACGTATTTATAGGTGATACTACGTTACAGGAAATGCTCTTAGAAAGAGGTCTAGCTGCTACAGCGTACCTTTATAATGACCTTACTATGTTAGAGAAATTTCATGCAGCTCAGCAAATTGCAATTGATGCCGGTATTGGTGTTTGGTCTATTCCTGGATATGCACACGTGGATCACGATCATGGCTTCCATTATGAAGAAGAACCAGAACCAACGCCGGAGCCGCAACCGGAACCAGAGCCAAAGCCTGAACCCGAACCTGAACCAGAGCCTGAGCCTGAACCAGCTCCTAGCAATGATTTAAAATACGATCCTAACGGCCCCGACAGAAACTGTGGTGATTTTGACACACATGCACAAGCGCAGGAATTCATGGAAGCATCTGGTCCTGGTGATCCTCATCGTTTAGATGGAAATGATAACGATGGATTAGCTTGTGAAAGTTTACCTTAATCAATTGAACAGAAGCTTTAATATTTTTAATTAATTATCAGAGAAAAGCCTTTTAGGCTTTTCTTTTGATACAAAAAAGAACGCACATTCTAGTAAAGGAGGAATATTTATGCGTTGCAAAAAAGTTGATACTAAAAATGGACAAGTATGGGAATGTGTTGCAGACGCACCTAACGATCCAGTCACTGGTAAACGAAAACAAATTAGAAGAAGAGCAAAAACACAAAAAGAAGCAAAATCTAAAGTAGAGAAAGCTATTAGGTCACTACAAGATGATCAAATTGATGAAAATATTTCAAAGCGAATCACTTTTGATCAAGCAGCTAAACACTGGTTACATATCTACAGGATATCCGGTGTAAAAGAAAGCACAGTTATGGTTCGAGAAAGAGAAATACGTACATTAAATAAACACATTGCAAAAGTACCTATTGGTCAAATTACTCATTTGCGTTATCAAAAACTTATTAATAAATTAGCGCCAAACTATGCAAGAATTACACTTCAAGGCATTAACAACTGTGCTAATATGATTTTTAAGCAAGCTATAAAAGATAAATTAATTAAAGAAAATCCTGCACTGCACGTTACTATTCCGAAAAAAACACAAACCATAGAAGACATTGAAACAGACGAAATTGCTCACAAATATTTAGAAAGAGATGAATTAGAAGACTTTTTTACAACCGTACAATTGATGGGGTTAGAAAATGACTTTGAGATGTTTAATTTACTTGCTTTTACTGGAATGAGATCCGGTGAACTACTTGTTTTAAAATGGAGTGATATAAATTTTGAGACTAATGAAATAAGCATCACAAAAACATTATTTAACCCGAGTGGGAACTCAAAAAAATACAAGTTAACTCCTCCAAAAACAAAGGGTAGTATCAGAAAGGTCACTGTTGAAGATGAAGTGTTAAGTTTATTAAAATCACTGCAAAGAAGACAAAGGAAATTTAATATGAAGTACAGAAGCGAAATAGAAGATTTTCATGATGCTGATTTCGTTTTTGCAAAAAAGAATGGTTATCCTTATAACCTTCATTTTCTTCTTTCCAGAATGAACCGTCTTATTAAGTTTACTGATATTAAAAAACATGCTACTCCACATATATTTAGACATACACACATAAGTATGATGGCTGAAGCTGGCATTGATTTACCTACCATAATGGATAGAGTAGGTCATGAAGATATAAACACTACTAATAAGATATACACTCATGTAACCAAAAAAATGAAACAAGATGCATCAGACAAAGTAAGGAATGTTTATAAAAATCTTCTAGATAACATGGTATCAGAATAAAATGTGATATAAATGTGATAATTTATGATTTTACACAGCTATTAAATTTCTATAAACACTGTTAAATAAGGGTTTTATAAGTGTAACCAACAAAATATGCTCCATTTTGTTACTAAGTAAGTAGCGATATTGAGCAGTCCGGTACAATTGATTGATCATCGTAGCATAAGAAACCTCTAACACTAAATCACGTCCATTTTTAAATACGATCCGAGTTAATTGTTGATCGACTTTTTCAATTTCCAGAACATGTGAATGGGCAATCCACGTACATGCTTTTCTTAAGGGGGATTCCACTGGAAAAAAGTACATCCCGCTTATCCTATCAATTGCAATCGGTGGTTTGTGTGTAATGCCACTTAACATTCTTGAACCTTCAATCAATCCTTTTAAGCTAATACCAAACGCTTTACACGTAACATCCATAACTTGTTGGGTACTAAATGTGATTTCATAATCATCTGCTTCTTCATATTCAATCACCCGTGTTAAATAATTCCCATCAGCTTCATAACCGACAACTGCCAATGTCTTTGGACTGATTTCTCTAACCTTTTCCATCAAAATTTCCATTTCTTATTCCTCCTTCAAAGTATTCCAGTATAATGTAGCAATTTTCAATAAAATTGGATATAAAATGGAATGAATTAGCAGGAAATCTCAGGTTGTTCTATCAATTTAGAAGAAATTTGATATAATTCTCTTAAAAGAAGCAACTGAGTGACCTTTTTTAAGAAGATTTTCACAAAAAATGGGGTGAAATAATTGTGGTTTAAAAAAAAGCAAAAAGAAACGAAAAAATTCCCGACAAAGGACATATCATTAGCAGAAGTCCGTTCCGCCATTCAGGAATACAGTAAAGAGCTACCACCTAATATTCCACTAAAAATATTGATCAAGGACGACTTATCAATAGACTATTCTTTACTTGCTCCAATTTTGAAGGCGATTCCAACTAAAAAATATTATATGTCAAAGGAAACCTATGACTTATTTGAAGAAGAAGATAAACATATCGCACAAGCATTGGATCAAGTCCAGCAGGCAGTCGATCAATATATCGAACAAAAGAAGGAATTACCAATAATTGATTATGATCCTTATCGCAAAGTAAACTTTTTTAAATTAGAACAGCTTAACTTGATCAAGGAACGACCGGAAATGGATTTTTATATCACAGATCAAGAACAATTAGTGACGACGATAAAACCAAATTAAAGGGTGAATATCCATGACAAAATCAACCAATAAAGCAAAACAACGAGCAACATTAAATAACTCATCAGTAATTGATGCTCGTAGTTTGTCACAATCACATAGAAGGTTAGCTGAATTGTTAGAGCCTGATATGACAGTCCTTGATGTAGGTTGTGGTACCGGAGCTATTACATCTGGGATTGCCGAAGCAGTTGGTGCAAACGGAAAGGTAGTAGGTATAGATAACAACCCAACATTGCTTGACACAGCTCGTAAACGTTACCCAAAAATTACTTTTGAAATTGCGGATATTTACAACCTTCCATACGAAAATCAATTCGATATCGTCACTACTTCCCGTGTGTTACAATGGCTTGATCAACCGCAACATGCATTAAACAATCTTGTGAAATCGTTGAAGCCAGGTGGAATAGTAGTGGTGCTTGATTATAACCATGAGAAAATGAAATGGGATCCCGAAGTCCCAGACTCGATGAAAATTTTTTATGATGCTTTTTTGAGATGGCGGAAAGATGCGGGGATGAACAATGCAATTGCTGATCATTTAATGAAAATGTTTGAAAAAAGCGGATTAAATCAGATACAGGTAACACCACAGCATGAAGAAGTAGAACGTGGACAAGAAAACTTTTATACCGCCGTTTCAATTTGGGCAGGCGTCGCTGAAACCAAGGGAGAACAAATGCTTCAAGATAAAGCAATAGAAAAAGATATACTCGAAAAAGTAATAACGGAATACAACCAATGGATAACGACAGATGCACAATCACAAAAGATGTACTTGTTGGCAGTAGAAGGGACAAAAAAGTAAATGTTTTTAAGGAGAAGAATTGTATGCTTACTATTCCATTGATCATTTTCCTATTCCCTATCATATCCATTTTACTTGGTATAGTTGGTTACTTCATATTTAGGAACCTCTCTACACCTGTTGCTCTAGTAGCACTGCTTGGGATCCTAGCTGCAGTGGTTTGGTTTAATAGATCATTTGGTTTCTGGATTTTCATTTATGCACTTCTAGCATTGATAGGTGCTTTCGTTACTAAAGTTATAACTACCCAATTTAAAAAGAAGGAGCCTTGATAACGTAACGGGTTCTTTTTCGTTGGAAAAAGGCAATCTTCTTACAGACATTTTTGGCCATTTCAAGAGATTTTGTCCATAAGATTAGTTCTTATGGACAATTTTTCTTCATTTCGATATGTTTTGTCCATGAGATTCGTTCTTACGGACAGTTTTTCTCCATTTCGAAATGTTTTGTCCGTGAGATTCGTTCTTACGGACAGTTTTTCTCCATTTCGAAATGTTTTGTCCGTGAGATTCGTTCTTACGGACAGTTTTTCTTTATTTTCAAAAGTTTTGTCCGTAAGTTGTCATTAGCAAAAAAGTTTTTTTATTTTTAAACTATTTGAATCCCGCTTTCGTCCAATACGCGAAAACTAGATCAGTTTGATGTGAAAAAACTTCAACAAGCTACCATCTAGATAGCTAAAATAACTATCCTATTACTAATGATAGCATAGCTTAACAGAAATCGGGATAACACCGATTACACTTCGATATCTTTTCAAAACCAATACTTTTCGCTTCATACCCCCTTACAGCATATAGCTGATGGGAATTTTCTCGTTCTTCACGATTACCACTATTGATTAATATTTTTCGAGCACTTTGTTTTTTGGCCCACTTTTCACAGGTGTGCAATAATTGTTTTCCAATACCTTTTCCTCGAAATTTCTCATCAACAATAAATGCACCTACTTGAACAAAAATTTCATCATATTCATAAAATTGTTGCAAAGATAACCCTAGCATTCCAACAATCTCATTCTGTTCTTCTGCCACAAAAGTTTGATAGTTAGGTAAAGTATGGATGTTAAGCATCCTTTGCTGAAACTGATCTTCAGTTGTTGGATAACCTAATTGTTTCATCAAAGGTATGATCTGTGGAACATCGCTCATATTGAAATCTCTAATCAGCATGAATATCCCCCATCTTAGCTTTAAGCAGATTTTTTCGTAATGGTTAAAAACTCTTTATGTTTGGATTGTCTTATCGAAAAAAGCAATGCTAAACTTACAGGTATTAAAAGTGCCATATATACCATGTTAGCACCATATGAATTTGCTATCCATCCCAAAATTGGTGCTCCTAATACAACGGAGCCTTGATTACAAATCATTCGATAGCTAGACATTCTGCCATGATACGCTTTTTCAGTAGCAATTTGCTGAACAGATTGCAACAAAACTCTGATCCATGTAGTACCTAATCCAATTAGAACAGCCCCAACAAACGTAACATATACTGTCGGTGCAACACCTAATAGAACCAAGCCGAGAGAGACAACTAACAACGAGTTTGTTGATAAATAGTTTTTGTTTACATTCCACCACCAAGCCCCCAGCATACCTGCGATCACTCCACCAACAGATACAGAAGCGTCTAGAAATCCATAGATCTTAACTGTTTGCTCAAGATATTCTGTAGTATAAACCGACAGAAAAGCAAGACTTGTGTGAAAAACCAATTGCCCAACAAACATCACTCCAAACAAATGAAACAAAAAAGGGTGATTTTTCAAGTAAAAAAAACCCTCTGCTAAATCTTTCCCAATAGAATTGTTAACAGCATGACCCTTGTCCTTATATGTATCTACTTTCAAGAAGGATAAAGCAAGGCTAGCAAGTAAAAAGGCTACAAAAACCAAACATGTAGCGATAAATTCTGAAGTGAACCCGACAATCATTCCACCACCAGAAGCACCCAAAAGCCCACCAACTATTGCAGCAGAGCCAGATTGAGAGAATATTTTAGGCAATTTTTCTTGGTCAAAAATCTCAGCAGTTAACGCTTGTATAGCTGGACGGAATAACGAGCCCATTGCCTGAATAATCATATGTGACATAATAATTATCACAGGGTTTAACCATTCTACCAAAATAAAGGCAGTAACAAATACCACCGTGATAGCACTAATCAAAGTTGAACAAAGAGTTAATATACGGCGGTTAAAGCGGTCCACAATAACACCAAAAATCAAGTTCATTATTAAGCTAGGGATAAACCCTACACTTACCAGGATGCCTGTATATAAAGCATTACCTGTTATTGCATATAACATCCATGAAATAATGATGAAGTACATATATCGAGCAAATTCTAAAAAGAAAAATGCACTCCAAATATATTTAAGATTATGAATGATTATCTCCTCCATACTGATTTAACCTGCTCAACTTCTGGTATGGCCTTACATCAAATGCCTCATAAGGGATATAATTAATTGCTTCCATTGCATCGAGTGTTCTGCTTTGAAAATGGGGACGTGTGATATATTGATCGATATTCTCTGGCGTTAACTTCTTAAATACAACCTCTGAGGTCTCACCTTTTGCTGGACTTAATTCACCTTCAACATATTCTCCTTTTAAAACGATAGAAATAATCCCCCGGGAGAGATTCTGGTAAACACCTGTAATGCCATCCAATTTAACCTTCACTCCCGTTTCCTCCCATATTTCTCGATAAGCACCTTCTATTACCGTTTCACCCTCTTCTAATTGACCACCAGGAATCTCCAAAGTATCGGCACGATGTTCATTCCGAACCAACAACACTTCCCCACTTTTGTTGGTAATATAGCCACTAACAGCTACTATGTGTTTAGGTGGATGTGTTGGTACAGTAGATTCTAAAAAATCTTGTCTCGATTCAACGTATAAATTTCCTAATTCTTTTCGTTTCTGTTTTGATTTTTGATGCAGTTCTGTTTTCCTAATATTATCTTCGATTTGATGATAATGTTCCATACTTTGATATTCCCAAATTGCGGTTATTTCGTCTTTTGTTTCATTTACCCATCGACCAACTAATTTTGCTCCAAATCTTTTTTGGTTAGGATACAAATATTCTTGAAAAAAGCTATTGAAAATACTCAGCATTTCAGGCTTTATTTGGTACGTTCTTCTTCTAAAGACCATTTTAAAAATCTCCTTTATTCTTATTTTTTAAAAATGTTAGTACTATCGAAACAAATACTCCCATAACAATAAGAACTAATACACTAATGACAACCGTTTCTATAAGTGGATACGGATCTCGTTTCTCCGCATGAAATTCACCTCTGCGCACCGCCTTTTTGTATTCGCTTTCATTAACTTCGACAGCAATTGCTTCCTCCCTACTCACTCCTTCGATGGAAAAATACTTTGTTCCCTTCTTGTATGCATTAGAAAAATTACCTGAATAAGTTTCCATATCTGAATATCTTGTAACTTCTCCTATCTCTTTCTCCACATTAGTAACAGATTCATCCATCACTTCGTAGGTATGACCATCCCAGACAACAAAAGGATAGACCCATGACGTAGCGTAAATCATGTTCGCAGACAAAAAGATACCCATGGTTACCATTAGAAAAACACGATTAAACTGCTTCATAACATTCTCCTTTTTGGGAGACTTATATCAATTTATTTTAACATTTATTTCTAAATAATGGTACATGATTATATTGACATATTGTATACAAATGTATACAATAAACAAAAAATGGATTAGGGGATGCCAAATGAACAATGAAAAATGGGATGAAACAAAACAGTACGCCCATCATAAAAAACGTGGTGCCAAAACTTTTCGCCGCGGTAAGGCTCTTGCTTTCTTAGAACGTTTAAAATTAAAACGCTCGACGATTCAACAACAATTGGACCAACCGGAATTTCAATCAATCCAGCAAATATTAATTGGGGAATTGAAAGCAATTGATATGATGATGGAGGAATTTAAACAGGTGTTTGAATTACAAGAAACGGAAACAAACAACCAAAAGGGATGTGAAGAGCAAAATGAGAAAAATTAATCAGTACATTGATTCTGTATTTGACCCGCAAGATCGTTTGCTGGAAGAAGTGGTTACCTCTATTAAGGAAAACGGGATGCCTAATATCTCCGTATCACCTTCATCCGGTAAATTTTTAACGATGCTAGTCTCTATTTCAGGTGCCAAAAATGTGTTGGAAATTGGGGCACTTGGCGGGTATAGCGGCATTTGTCTTGCAAGAGGTTTTGGACAAAGCGGCTCACTTACCTCTTTGGAACTAGAAGATACATATGCAAGACTAGCAGAAAGTAATCTCAATAAAGCGGGGTTCAAAGATCAGGTAACATACTTAACTGGTCCTGCTTTGGAAAGTCTTCAAAAACTGGAGGCAGAAAATAAGCGATTTGATTTTTTCTTTATTGATGCCGATAAAGGAAATTATTTGAATTACCTAGAGCAATGCATCAAACTTGCAGAACCTAATGCTGTGATTGCTATAGATAACGTGCTAGTAAGAGGCAGTGTCGCTGATGATGAGGTGGAACCAAAACGTTATACAGAATTAATGAAAGAGTTTAATCAATCGGTAGCAGAACATCCACAACTAGATGCAATACTAGTACCCATTGGAGATGGTATTACCATAGTCCAAGTGAAATGAAGGATAAAAATAAGAATCAACCTACACTTTGTCCTTCATTTTTTCGGGAGGGCACTTTTTTCGTATTGCTCTTTTTTGTCTTCGAAGACTCTTTTTCTCTTTTTCACCTTCTTTTGTCCTCGAGAGTGGTTCGAAGACTCTTTTTCTCTTTTTCGCCTTCTTTTGTCTTCGAGGACTGCTAGAGTATCCCGTTATTTCTTCTCAACTGGTATCCAAATCTCACTTTTGTAAGTTGGCGAATCAAAATCACCATTCTCATTCCAAAGGATTTCAGGACCTTTTGTTTGCTGATAATTAGACGATGGGAACCATTCGGAATAAATTCTCCCCCATGTTGTCTGCAAGTGTTGTGGGAATGGACCGATTGATTCAAATACTGCCCATGTTAATGCAGGGATTTCTAGTGCAGTCCATTGTTCTGGGCATACTTTCGTTGTTGCGACCCCAATATAATGATCAAGTCCACCTTTTTCTTCCATACGTCCTTCAGAAAAATTAGTTGATGCTTGAATTAAGCCATGAGGTGCTGTGTTGGAAAGTTCTTTTAATTGTTCTATTTTCTCCTTATTTAATGATTTCCACATTGCTGTGATTTCTGGATTCTCCCCTTCAAAAATAATAGGGACGCGTTTTTGTATTCCTACAATTCGGAAGGGTTCCTTTTCTTCGATACGATAGTTCATCTCATTTCCTCCTTCTATCGATAATTGGAAAGTCATTTTCGGAAAAGCTTTCAGTGACGAACCTTGTTGTCTCGCTTCTGATGGCGTAATACCGTGTAAAACTTGAAAAGCTCTCGTAAAGGAATCAGGAGATTGATAACCATATTTTATAGCGATATCGATTACTCTAGCATTACTATTTTGCAGTTCGAAAGCTGCGACAGTTAACCGTCTACGGCGGATATATTCCGATAATGAAATACCTGACAAAAAAGAAAACATTCGCTTGAAGTGATATTCGGAACAATAGGCCACGCTCGCTATTTTTGAATAATCCATCTCATTGGTTAAATTCTCCTCGATATACTCCAATGCCTTGTTCATTTCTCTTAATCCATTCATCAAAATGACCTCCCTTGATTAAAGAATAGCAGGAAGAGGAGAAACACTTCCGACTTTTGATGCACATAAGTGTCGGATTCCTATTATGAACCTAATAATTTCTAAAACTTATTTTTTGTTTGTGAGATGAATCACCGTGAAAACCCCATTAAGTTAGTTCCATGATTACAAAAACCCCCGATATATAAATCGAGGGTCTCTTTTATGTTGCATGATATATAATTTGTTCCCACTTATGATTTGCTTGATCAATAGTATTATTAACATCCTGGTTGAGGCGCTTTAATTGTGAGATCGTCTCCTCTACTTTCTGATACATTTCACTCACTTGTTGTTCTGATTGGTTAATTTTATCTTGGACAAACCAGTCCATAATAAGGCCGTCGAAAAAGTAGTCGGCAAAGGTTAAGCCACCAGAAATCTCGATATTTGCCTGAAATGATTTGCCAATATCATTTAATTCATGTGAAAACTTACGTAATAATCGCTGAGCATCATGAGTTGCCTGTTTGGCATCATCAATATGACTGTGTTTTAAGGAAGTAGAAATTAAGCCTCCGCCAAACATGTCGACCGTTCCCCAATTTTTCGCACTGTCTAGTGAAGAACGAGCCGATGACAGAGCTCTTTTTACTTTTTCTCCTGCATCAATCGCTTCGGCAATTTCGGATTTCTCATCTTGCATGTTCCCTAATTCTTCTAATACTTCAAGTGCTTGTTGCCCACTGTCATGATTGGTATCCAACAAGTGATGATATTTCTCTTCTAATAAATTCTGATAACGGACATCAGGATCTCCCAATTCACGAATTTGCTCGTCTAATGCAGAGATATCTTCTTGCAGATCTTGAACAGAAGCTTTTGCTTCCTGGTAGCGCAATTGTGCTCTTGCGACTTCCTGTTTCTCTTCATCGATTTTTTCTAATTTTTGTCCGGTTATCGAATAAAAAAGGTTAGCAACACTAAAGGATTCCAGTTTTTCAACATCCACTTTTTCATCTTGCAGTTGTTGATAGAATTCATGTTTTTGTTTTTCCAGCTTTTCTAATTCAACTGCTAATTCCTTTCGCTCATGCTTTACTCGATTTAATTTGCGTTTGTCTTCTTGAGCTTTAACAATTTTTTGATAATATGTATCCAATTCAACCACCTCTACTCTATTTACGAATCAAGTTAGCGGTTCGTTTCACGATTTTTTATTTCTTCTTCGATTCGTTCAATACGATCCGCTATCGATGGGTGACTGGAGCGGAACCATGCAATCCATGGAGCTGGTGATATATCTGCTTTCGATTGTTCGGCTAATAACCGGTAGCTTGTAAGCGCTGGATCTAAGTCCTCCGTATGGTTGATTGCATACTGGTCTGCCTGTCTCTCCATCTGTCTTGATAGCCAAAGTGACAGGGGCTGCATCAGCATTAGTATCACTACTGTAATCGATAATAATTTGGTTAAAGACGGTAACGAATAACTACTTTTCCATGAACGAGTCCATCTTTGTAGCACCAGCAATACAAGAAAAGTTAGCACTAGATATAAACCAATTCCCCAATAAACATGATGATAGATGTAATGAGCAATTTCATGTGCCATAATAAATAAAATTTCACTTTGTTTCATTCCGTTAATTGTTGTGTCCCATAATACAATTCGAGCATGATCGAAAATCCCTGTCACATAAGCATTATATGTAGACACTTTTTCACTTTTGTTGACAACAAGAAGGGTGGCATCATTAATCCCGGCATCAGCTGTTAAGGTTTCGATTTCTTCTCGTAGTTCTCCCTGCTTCAGTGGCTGAAAATCATCAAAAAGCGGATCAATCCAAATTGGTTGTACAAATACAACAAACAGTACCACCGGAATCGCAAGAAACCAAAGAATCACTCCCCATATTTTCGGCCATCTTTTCATAACTGCTCGTGTTATAAAGATGATAAGCAAGAATGATAGCCAAAATAATCCTGTGCTTAGTAATTGCTCAGTAAACCATGAAAGAAACCCTTGTGTCCTTATACCTTCTTCAATCGTGATCCTATACCAGATGAAGCGAAAGGGAAAGTGAATCAGATAATCTAAGAATGTCAGTAATGTGACATATAATAAGACCTTTTTTGCTTCCGATTGCATTTGTTCGAGTTTTTCCATGATGTCCGTTTTCTTCATCAGTATGTATAATAGCAATAGCTGCAATGGCAACATCGCAAAGAAAAAGGCATGAGCCAATGCCCCATATCGGGTTTCACTATAGGATGTGAGTGGATAAAGAAAATAGAAGTATACAAATAAGCTCAATATATACAAGATATATCCAATGATGATTTTTTTCATGACATCCGTCTCCATTTATTAGCTGATTTATTACCATTATATACTAAAACTGATTGATTCTAATCATTTTATAGAAATTTAGCATAAACATAACCCCGCTTCACTGTCATAAAACGGGGCTACATGTTCATATTTGATATTCAGTTACTTAATAGATTAACCCTAAGAAGTCTTCTTTTGTAATTTTCCCTAAATAATGCGACACATCTATGTTGCTTAGTACTTCATCGATTTTTTGGCGCTCATAGCGAACACCTTTCAATTTTTCTTCTAGCTCTTTAACATCACCGACACCAAAGAAATCACCATAGATGGTACACTGCTCAATAATACCTTTATGAACATCAAGTCGAACATCAACTAAGCCGCCATCAAATTTATGTGAGTGCTGAATATTAAATTTCGGTGATTTACCATAATTCCATTCCCATTGTTGGTAACGTTCTTGTGATAATTGATGAATGTTGTCCCAATCTTCGTCTGTAAGCACGTATTGTGGAACATCCTCTACTTTTTCTACGTCAAAAACGTGTTTGAGAATATGTGCTTTCAAAGCCTCCACCGATAATTTTTCATCCATGAATTCAGAAATGTTGGCAACACGGCTTCTAATTGATTTAATGCCTTTAGATTTAATTTTTTCTGTTTTTACGTTTAGCGAACGTACAACATTTTCGATTTCTGAATCATACATTAACGTACCATGACTGAACATACGGCCCTTTGTCGTGAATTGTGCATTTCCAGAAATTTTGCGTCCGTCAGCAACTAAATCGTTTCGTCCTTTTAGCTCTGCCGGTACACCTAATTTTTTCAAAGCTTCCACGACTGGTTCTGTGAACTTAGCAAAATTGTGGAAACTGTCACCGTCATCTTTTGTAATAAAACTGAAGTTCAAGTTACCTTCATCATGATAGACCGCTCCACCACCAGATAAGCGGCGGACAACTTTGATACCATTTTCGTCCACATAGTCTGTATTGATTTCTTCAACTGTATTCTGATTTTTCCCGATGATAATGGATGGTCCATTTATGTAAAATAATAAGTACGTATCTTCCTCACCAAAGTTTTTTAGTACATACTCTTCAATGGCTAGATTAATATATGGATCGGTAACTCCTTTATTATCTATAAATTTCATGTTTTATGGCACTCCTTTAGTTACTGATTCTCATTACTAGTATAAAAGAAGTATATAGAGAAAACAATTTTTTTGAAATTGTACTAATACAAATAGTTGATTTTTTGTTTTTGTTATAATACAATAATATTACGACACGCTTTTGGGAGGGTACTTGATGAAGAGCATCGTTGAATTCTTTCGCAACATTCCCAGAAAAAAGTGTAGTAAGTGCGGAAATGATATTGTAGAACAAGCAGATTGTTATCATAACATCTGTGACAACTGCAGTCATCCCGCCATCTAACCTGTTAAGTCTTTTACACCCATATCTTACGTTTCTTTCATCCTTCTTATCCTGCTGAACGAGGATGATGAACATTCCCATCCAATTAATCAAGATATATGTAAAAGACGGACACCTGCAGCTATTAAAATAGCTGCTTTTTTTTGTCTTTAAAAACATAAATAACCATTAAGACTTCCGTTCTTCTGAAAGATAGTGTTGAATACCGCTTCGGCAGAATACTGCGCTTTCCGTGGGCACGGCTTCAGCTAACTTGGTAAAGAAAACCACTTTACCAAGTGGATCTTCAGCTCGTGCTGTTCCCACAGGAGTCTCCGCATTCTGCCTACGCTAATAACATTTTTCTAGCTTTTGAAAGCGGAAATACCCGGAAACCTATTCCCATGTATTACTTCTTTCAAAAAACAGAACACTACGCAAAGCGGAAGCAGGATACCCAGACTCCTACAGGACCAGCACGTGTCCGAAGACCCCGTGATGATACACCTGCGTCTTCTAGTAATGCTTCATTGTAGGCTTCGTTGATGTCTGAAGCGTATAACTTTGCACTATCTTTGTAAATAAAAAGCAGAGCACTTGTTAAAGTTACTCTGCTAGGAAGTCTATTATTTTTTCGACGGCTGCTTCTCCTTGGTCAATACAGTCGGGGATTCCGATTCCTCGGTATGGACTACCAGCAATGAAAACGCCAGGAAGCTCTGAAGCTAGTCCATTCTCCAATTTTTCTACTAATTGTTTATGCCCAATACCATATTGTGGCATCGCATCTTTCCAGCGAGATACAACCGAGAATAATGGTTCACCTTCTATTTTCATAATTTTGTTCAAATCGTGTAAGACAATTTCTTCTAATGTTTCATCAGATAACTCGACGACCTCTTCATCTCCTGGACGCCCTACATAACAACGAAGTAATGCTTTTCCTTCTGGTGCAGCAGTATTTGGCCATTTTTTATGTGTCCACGTACATGCAGTAATACGATAATTACTATTACGCGATACCACAAATCCAGTACCATCAATATCTTCCTTAATGGCAGATCGATCAAATGCTAAGGCTACATTAGCAACAGAAGTAGCTTTCATATTATCCAGATCTCCAACAACATCATAAGATTTGAGCATCTGTTTCATAACAGGATAAGGTGTAGCGATTAAAATCACATCAGATGTAATCTTAGACCCACCTTTTAACTCTAATTGATAACCGTCTTCTGACGTCGTAATCTTATTAACCGCTTTGCCTTTTTGGACAATGCCATCTGATAATGATGATTCGACTGCTTCTACTAATGTTTCCAAACCACCTTCTAAGCTATAAAACATGCTTCTTTTCTTGCCTGTTGGTTGTTTCGGTGCTGGCATTGTTTTTTGCAGGCCACGAATGATACTGCCATATTGTTGTTCCAATTGATAAAAATTCGGAAATGTCGCCATCAAACTTAAATCATCCATATCACCAGCATAAATTCCCGATAATAATGGTTCGATTAAATTCTCAACGACTTCATCACCTAACCGACGTCTAAAAAATTTTCCAAGTGACTGATCGTCCCGTGCTTCACCCTTAGGCAGCACAAAATCCATGCCTGCTCGTAATTTGCCTGTTACACTGAACAAACTAGAAGCTAAAAATGGACGGACTTGTGTTGGTATTCCCATGAAAGAGCCTTGGGGCATGCTATGAAGCTGATCACCAACTAAAATATATGATTTTCCTGTCCCATTCTTAACTAACTTATCGCCGACACCAACATTATGTGCTAGGCGTTCTGCCGATTGTTTACGAATTAAAAAAGAATCAGGACCTCTTTCAATTGTAAAACCTTCGTGTCTCTCGGTATTGATTTTCCCACCTAAACGGTTGCTTGCTTCTAAAAGTTGGACTTGATAGTCTAAGTTCTGATCTTTAACCTTTTGATCTAAATAAAAGGCTGCAGTAAGACCTGCTATACCGCCGCCTATAATCGTAATCTTTTTCATGACTCACCATCACTCTGGTATTTATCTGCTACAATTCCTGCTAACGTATTAATAAACGCTGTGTTGACGTTTGGCATTGGTGGACGATAATAAGTTGCACCAATTTCATCACATACCACTTTACATTCATAATCATTGTCATAGAGTACTTCTAAGTGATCGGCAACAAAGCCAACTGGAGCATAAATGAAGGATTCATATCCTTTATGTTCAAAAAGATCACGAGTTAAATCCTGTACATCTGGACCTAACCAAGGATCTGGCGTGTTACCTTCGCTTTGCCAGCCAATTTCAACATTTGGGATACCTGTTTTTTCTTGAATTAATTCAGCTGTCCGTTCTAATTGTTGCGGGTATGGATCACCATTTTGTAAAATCTTCTCTGGTAAACTATGTGCAGAAACTATTAGTACTGCTTTATCTTTGTTTTCGATTTTTTGGTATTCCTCTGTAATAGCATCTGCCCAGTAGTTAATAAAGCCTTCTGCATCATACCAGCTTTCTACTGAATTAATGGTAATACCATGTTTGTCTGCTTCTTCCTGCGCTCTTCCGTTATATGATTTGACACTAAATGTAGAATAGTGTGGGGCAAGTACAATGGAAATTGCTTCTTGAATACCGTCTTCTGCCATTTGTTGTACACCATCTTCAATAAACGGTTCAATATGTTTTAATCCTAAATAATAAACAAATTCTACATCGTCCTGGATTTTATTTGCACGAGCTTGTAGGCTTTGCGCCTGTTCTTCGGTAATGCGTGCAAGTGGGGAAATACCACCAATAGCTTGATAACGCTCTGTTAAATCATCTAGCATTTCCTTGGTTGGTTTGCGTCCGTGACGAATGTCTGTGTAATAACGTTCAATATCTGCTTCTTTATATGGCGTACCATATGCCATTACGAGTAATCCTACTTTTTTCTTTGCCATGATGAGACATCCTTTCTTATCTTTTCGAATATTCATGTATGAATGAAGTTAATTTTTTTAATCGATCTGGACTAATTTCAGGAGTTACACCGTGTCCTAAGTTAAAAATATGGCTAGGATGTGCTTTTCCTTCATCGATAATTTGTTTTGCTTTCTCTTCCACTACTTCCCAATCGGATACCAGAAAGGCTGGATCAAGGTTTCCTTGTAATGCTTTCGTTACATCTAACTCACGAGCTTCTTTGATCGACATCCGCCAATCGAGACCAATTACATCAACAGGTAAGTGATTCCATTCTGTTATTAGATGGCTTGCACCTACGCCAAAAATAATCAGTGGGACATTGGTTTCACGTAGCTCACTAAAAATGCGATTCATTATTGGTTTAATATAAGTGCGATAATCAGTTAAATCTAATGCACCGACCCACGAATCAAAAATTTGGATGGCTTGTGCACCAGCATTGACCTGTGCTTTGACGTACGTAATAGTCATGTCCGCCAGTTTATCCATCAATGCAAACCATGCTTTCGAGTCACTGTACATCAATGCTTTTGTTTTATGATAATTTTTAGATGGACCGCCTTCAATCATATAACTTGCTAAAGTAAATGGTGCACCACTAAATCCTATCAATGGGACATTTAACTGCTCTTTCGTCAATAAGCGAATCGTATCTAATACGTAAGGAACATCACTCTCCGGATCGATCGTTCCCAGTTTTTCAATGTCACGTAATGATACAATTGGATTATCTATGACAGGACCGATGCCTGATTTAATTTCCACATCCACACCAATCGCAGGTAAAGGCGACATAATATCTTTATATAAAACTGCAGCATCCACATTATACATTTCTACCGGTAACCTTGTCACATAGGCACAAAGTTCTGGCTGGTGAGTAATTTCAAATAAAGAATATTTCTTTTTTAATTCACGGTATTCTTTTTGTGATCTGCCTGCTTGTCGCATGTACCAGACAGGTGTGTAATCTGTTTCTTCTCCTCTAAATGCTTTTAATATCGTATCATTAAATTTTGTCATTTATTTCACCCTTTTTTACCATTCTATTCTACTATAGAAGGTTTGCTTGATCCTGTATAGTATTTTTCAAAAACGTTCACTAAATTGTAATTATTATAACTAAAAAGTAATTGTAAATAGTTCGAGGCTAAAAGTCAAACTCTAAAGACGCAATATTGGATGGCTCACCTTGTTGTTTCGTTAATGGATTATATGGTACGACGTAATATTCACCAGTATGGAAAACATTGATGCGACTAACAGTATACGTACCTTTGCCTTCCACTTCTCCAATTAAATGACCTTCGTCTTCACCGCGTTCATAGATACGATAGACAATACGTTTATCTTCAGCAGGTGTCCAGTTTAACTCACCGCGTAGTAATGAAAAACCGCCAAACTGAATAGATGCCGTAAAATCGTTGATCGTTGGTAATTGGATCGGCTCAGGTAAATCTTCTACATCACCCGGCTGTTCAAATTTTGCTGTTAACGGCAGCCTTTTATCAATTTCGGTTAAAATGGATTTCGTTAATCTCGTCGTTGCTTCGGAACCTGTTGTTAAATAATTTTCTGCTGTTGCATTTTCATATCCGATCCATGCAGCTGTCACATATTCAGGAGTAATACCAGCAAACCAAGCATCCTTGATCGCTCCTTCTCTCTTTGGATGTTGGGTTGAACCTGTTTTTCCTGCCAATGCTTTGGCGTATTCACCAGCTGTACCGGTTCCTTCCTTTGTTACCCCTTCCAGCATACGTAGCATATTCCAAGCAGTTTGCGAATTAAATACATTTTCTTGTTTCTGACCTTTAGGCTGTACTTGTTCCTGCTCTCTGTTATAAACAGATCGTACACTTCTTGCTTCAAGCCATTGCCCTCCACTAATGAAGGTACGGTAACCTTCTGCTACCTGGATTGGTGTAATTCCTCTTTTTAAACCACCTAAAGCAATTGCCAACCCTTGATCACTGATATCGATATGCATTTTTTCCAAAATTGATTTACTGTAACTGATGCCAATTTGATCGAGTAACCAGACAGCAGGAGCATTTTTCGATTCAACTACTGCTTGAATCATACTTACTTCTCCAGCAAATTGACCGTCCACATTTTGAACACGATATCCATCATCATATTCGATATCGCGGTCTGGAATCATATCATATGGTTGGTATTTTCCTAACTGCATTGCTGGTCCATAAACGGCTAGAGGTTTCATCACAGAACCGGGTTGTTTCTTGGTTAAAAGATGATTAGTATCAGTTAATTGGAAATCCCGCCCTGCAATTAACGCCTTTAATTGACCAGTTTTTTGTTCCATTAATACAAAACTACCATCTACAGCATTATTTGATCCGTGATAAAAATCATTATCCTGCATTTGGTCATAGGCAATTTTTTGTATCGCAGGGTCCATATGCACTTCCACTGTATAGCCACCACGTTTTAATGCATCACGACTTAAGCCATATGTAGTTTCTAGTTCTTCCAACACGTATGCAAAATAATCATCTAGCCATGGATCTCTTTCTTCTTTTTGATCCTTTATTTTAATTTCTGTTGCTTGCAATTTTAGCATTTGCTCGGTTGAAATATCACCAACACTTTCCATTTGCTGGAGTACCAGATCTCTTCTTTGTTTCGCTTTTTCCAAATCATGAAGTGGTGAATACGAATTTGGCGCTTTCACCATAGCTGCAAGCATTGCTCCCTCTTCTATCGTTACATCCTTTATATCTTTTCCAAAAAAGTAATCAGCAGCTGTACCTACTCCATATATCCCATGAGCAAGATATACTTCATTTAAATAAAGCTCCAAAATTTGAGATTTGGTATAATTTCGTTCTAGATAAACCGATGCCATAACTTCCTTTGTTTTTCTCATCCATGTTTTATCATGAACTAAAAAAAGGTTTTTAGCCAATTGCTGTGTGATTGTACTGCCACCTTCTACCTTGCTCATTGCTATTATATCGCGGTAAATGGCACGTGTAACAGCAGGTAAAGAAATGCCAGCGTGTTCATAGAAACTCTGGTCTTCAATTGCGATAAATGCTTCTTCTACATGGTCCGGGATTTGCTCCAATGTGACATAATCTCTATTCTCGTTGTATAATTTTCCTAATACAGTGCCATCTTCAGCAACCACCTTCGAAGCAGTCGGCAAGATAACCGCTCGCTCATCAAAAACAATGCGTCCACCAAATATAATAAAAAGATAGCCTAAGACCGATAATAAAAACATGGACGCGAAAATAATCGAGTACCATTTGTAACGTTTGATCCAGGACCAGACAGACTGGAAAAGCTTGTGTATTTTTTCTTTATCCAAACTGTTACACCACCTTTCTCTTAAATTTCGACAATAGTCTCATTTTATCACAAAATCTATCCATGCGACGAATGTTATAATAGAAAAAAGTACTAAAAGGAGGCAAATAATGAATGGCTATATGACAAATGGAACCTATCAATATTTGGAGACACTGAAAAATAAGCATTCTATCTCCCCATTTATTCTTATGCACAACGGAGTAAAAGCTGTCGCTTATTATGAGGATACAAGTTCATCTATTTTTGAAACAAGCAGAGATTATCTCGTGCTGGAACAGGTAGGTGAGTTAACAGAGACAGGATTTATTAGTTTGTCACATATTCCTGTTACAGATGAAGGACGACCAATATTTGAATTGAATTATAAGCAGAAAGTGAAGGAATTAAGTGGGGGAGTTGCTGCTAGATTATTGCGACCATTTAGGGGAAATTCCTATATCTTACTAGTGGAATGGGAAGATCCGAAAGATTATCATGCATGGAAAAAGACAAACCCACTTCCTAATAAAAAAGAAGATTCCTATATAGCTGGATCGATCTATACAGAATCCTTCCAAGTTGGGGAAGACGATGAAGATTAGTTAGTGTCATTTTACTGGACACTTTAGCATGTTTATTGGACACTTTTTTGCATTTGTTGGACACTTTTCCAACTTTATTGGACACTTTAAAAAAAGCAGAAGCTGATAACTTTTATGAGTCATCAGCTTCTGCTAGAACTTCTTGCTCAAAGAAATTCTCAAAATTAGCTTGTGGTTGTTCACCAACTATTCTTGCAGCTTCTTCTCCACCTTCATAATGTACCATCGTAGGTGTGCTTTCAATATTAAATTCTCCCCACGCATTATCAAACTCTAACAAATTCAATTTCACTAAATCCACACCATATTCTTCTGCAATTGGTACCAATTCAGGTGTAGTTCGTTGGCAATGGATACATGTTGGACTGTAGAAGTAAACTGTAACATCTTCACCACTGTTCAATTTGCTCGCTAATTCATCAGGTAAGATTTGATTTTGATACATCGGATCGTCCAATTGATCAATTGTGGCTTGATCTAAATCTGATTTATTATAAGGATTATCTACACCCTCTAATTGCTTAGAATTTTGATAGTTCACGACAAATATCAATGCTCCAAAAATCACAACGAGCAATGATACAAATATTACCATTTTTTTCACTTTAAACGCTCCTTTGTTGAACAATTATATAAATGTGAATGGCAAAGATAACAAGAAAACCTATCAATGCTTGAAAAGGAATTGATGCAAAACCTAGATAATTCACATAAGTCGTCGTACAAGGGATCAGACCACATGCATCACCTGACTCGTGCAGTGCAGGGACTTTTTGAATTAGATAATGATAGCTTGAAACAAATATTCCTATTCCACTTAAAATTAGCCCTGGAAAAGCGTATCGGATATCTTTTTTATAGACAGCATACCCATAAATGACAACGAGTGGATACATTAAGATTCGTTGATACCAGCACAATTCACAAGGTACAAATTTCATAACTTCGGAATAAAACAAACTTCCCATTGTTGCGATAAGGCTACATGCCCAAACAATAAATAAAAGTGATTCCTTATTCTTGTCCATTTCGTTCACATTCTCCTCTCACATTAATTATACATACAAGCAATTGAAAAACAAATGAACGAATTGTGAAAATGAAAACCTTTGTTTATGAAAGAAGAGGAAGTATGGCATTTCACATCAAATTTGGTATACTAACACCAACAACTATAAAGGAGCGTGATGACTTATGAGCATTGTATATAATCGAGAGTCTCAGAGAAAACAGTTACGAAACAGAGAGGGTAACGCTTTTAACGTATAGCTCTATCCTCCTGTTATGTTAGAGGAGGAAAAAATTTGTACAATTTAAATGAATTAGGGTTTGACCATTCCTATCAAGAACTAGTAAAAGACACCCCATATACGGTTGGTCGAGTAGCTAAATCTGCGAACGGTATATATCTTGTCTATTCTGTAAAGGGTAGCATTCATTGCGAAGTATCCGGGAAATTTTTTCATCATGCAGAACATGCACGTGATTTTCCTTGCGTAGGTGATTGGGTACTGTTTGATTACACAACAACAGACTCAAAAGGAATTATCCACCAAGTGTTAGAACGGAAAAGTGTATTATCTCGTCATGCTGCTGGGGAAAAACAACAGGAACAGCTAATAGCTGCCAATCTTGACACTGTATTTCTCGTCAGTGCATTAAATAATGACTTTAACGTTAGAAGGATGGAACGTTTTTTAACACAAGTATATGAAAGCGGAGCATCCCCGGTATTCATTTTAACGAAGAAAGATTTATGTGAAGATGTCGATGAGAAGTTAAGAGCTGTTGAAGAGATCGCCATTGGTCTTCCCATATTAACAGTCGATGCTCTCCATAATGAGGGAATGGATCAGCTTACCCCATTCCTTCACACAGGCAAAACAATTTCACTTCTCGGTTCTTCCGGTGTTGGCAAATCAACATTAATTAACCGTCTCCTCGGAGAAGAAGTGCAAAAAACCCAAAGCATAAGAGAAGATGATGCGAAAGGACGTCATACAACAACAGAGCGAGAGTTATTCCTTTTACCAGATGGTGGAATTATAATCGACACACCGGGCATCCGAGAATTGCAACTATGGTCGACTGAAGATGCAGCAAGTCAAACATTTCAAGATATTGAGGAACTGGAAGGACAGTGTAAATTTCGTGATTGTCATCATAGATCAGAACCTGGCTGTGCAGTAAAAAAAGCCATTAGTAGTGGAGTGCTTTCTGAAGAACGGTTTAAAAGTTTCCGTAAACTTCAACGTGAGGCAAAGTTTCTCGATCTTAAGAAAAAATACGGAACTCAACGAGCAACTCGTATTCAAGCGGAGAAACTATTAAAAGGAAAATGGTAAAGCGTTAGGAGCATAGCCAATATAAAACAAAGAAATCCGAACTGATTCATTCTAACCATAGAATGTTGAATCAACTTTCGGATTTTCTTTGTTTAAGATACTATTCTACTATTGTTTCATTCTCATCCTACAAACTGATAATATACTTTTTTAGCTTCTTGTACATTTTTTGTGCCATGAATGAGCGTACGTCCATCTCGGAATACGACCACACGATATTTATCGATCTCAAATGATAACAAATATGGATTGCTAAACAATTTAATTTGTTGATTGTGTTCCAAATGTTTTTTCATTTCATCAAAGTGAATGATTTTTTCTGCACTTGTTCTTATTTGGACCGTATTCCGACCACATAGTACCGCTGTTTTCAGTTGAGATTGATATGTTAAATGTGGGTATTGTTTTTTCACACATGATGGACACGTGTCATCTTTTAAACTCGCCACCTTCAATTCCATTTGCTGATTTTTCCATAAATCAAAAGCGATTAATTTCCCCGAAAGTGCATCATGATTCCCCGTAATTATTTTCAGCACCTCTGTTACCTGATGAGAGACAACCATTTGTACTGCTGGACTAATGATCCCGACCGTATCACACGTTGCTCCATCACTTGGTATATGATCCATTAAGCATTGCAAACATGGTGTTTCCTCAGGTAAAACCGTGAACGTCACACCATAACTTGCTACACAAGCTCCATAAATCCATGGTTTTTGATGTTTTTGACAAATATCATTAATAATTAATCTTGTATCAAAATTGTCTGTGGCATCAATCACCACATCCACTTTCGGTACAATTGCTTCTAATTCCTCCACACCGGCATCAATCACTTCTGCATGGATTTGAGTCAAATGATTAATTGCCTCCAACCTTTTTTTAGCGGCAATTACTTTAGGTGTTTGCATTCGGACATCTTCTTCTGAAAAAAGCTGTTGCCGTTGCAAATTGGTTTCTTCCACATAATCACGATCAATTAAGGTTAACGTTCCTACTCCAGCCCTTGCTAACATTTCCGCACTGCTTGAACCAAGTGCACCAACACCAACAATTACGACATGGCTTTCCTGTAATCTTTTTTGTCCTGTTTCGCCAATTGGTTCGAAGAGCATTTGGCGATGATAACGACTATTCACCAACACTTATCCCTTCCTTAGGACTACTTGCTACCGCATATTCTTTCTTCGCTATTCGACCTGCTTCAAATCCTAATCGCCCCGCTTCCACTGCTAATTTCATAGCTTCAGCCATTTTGACAGGATCATTCGCACCAGAAACAGCCGTATTGAGAAGAACACCATCTGCTCCTAGTTCCATAGCATAGGCAGCATCTTTCGGCGAACCAATTCCAGCATCTACAATCACGGGAACACTAGATTGCTCGATAATAAATTGCAAGTTTAATGGATTAATAATGCCTTGCCCAGAACCAATTGGCGAAGCTCCTGGCATAATCGCATGCACACCTAATTCCTCTAGTTTTCTAGCAAGTACGACATCGTCAGACGTGTATGGCAGTACAGTAAACCCCTCAGCTAGTAATGTCTCTGTCGCTTTTAACGTTTCAACAGGATCTGGAAGCAATGTTTTGTCACAACCGATCACCTCTACTTTGACCATGTCACATAGACCTGATGCATCCGCTAATTTAGCAATTCTTACTGCTTCTTCCGCATTTTTGGCACCAGCTGTGTTTGGTAGAAAACGATACTTCTTCAAATCTATTTTTTCCAAAAAGTTCGGCTGGTCTGCATCAAAAATATTCATCCGACGTACCGAAAAAGTTAATACTTCTGTTTCAGATACATCTACCGCTTGTTTTTGAATATCATAGTTTGGATATTTACCTGTCCCTAAAAATAATCGAGAATTGAATGTATAATTACCTACTTTAAGCATTGTGTTATCCTCCTCCTACAAAATGAACAATTTCCAATTTGTCACCCTCTGAAATTGCCGTTTCTTTATGTTTTTCTTTTTTTAAAATGGTTTGGTTATGCTCCACAATTAATGATTTCTTCTCCAAACGCAATTCTTGGATTAATTCTTCAATATTAGTGATACCTTCTCTTACTTTTAGCGGGTCTCCATTCACGATAATCTCCAATATCAGCCCTCCTTTCTACACTGAAATGATACTTTCTCTCTTTAACGAAAACGCCTCCAAATAAGTTTGATTGACTTGTTTCCCTTCGACGATATCTGCTAGAAATGTTGATGTTCTCGGTGCTAGCAATATACCATTTCGGTAATGGCCAGTTGCGACATATAATCCTGATACACCTGGTACTTCTCCTAAATAGGGAAGACCATCTTTTGTTAGTGGACGTACACCTGCCCAGGCCTCTTCTATGGTTGCCTGATTTAATGCCGGAAGTATCTGTTTGGCCCGTGATAACAAATGAAGAACACTTGCTACTTTCACGTTTTTATCGGTTTGGTTTGGCTTTGAAGTTGCGCCAATAATGATTCGATTACCTCTTTTGGGAACGAGATAACAACCTTCTGTAAAAATGGTCGATTGAATAAGAGGCTTTTCCGTAACAACGGACAGACATTCGCCTTTCACAGGTGTAAGTTGATTAACATACCGAGAAAAATGAGAACTCTTAAAACCGCAAGTCATGATGACACTTTCAGCGGTGTACACTTTTTCATCTGTCTTCACGCCTTTGACTTTCCCGTTTTCACTCAGGATATCTTGCACCTTCGTCTGTTCTTGAATCACAGCACCATAATGTTCTGCAGCTTTCGCAAATGCTTTCGTTACATGTGGCGCTGATACTTGACCTTCTGTCGGACAATAAAGAGCTGCATAAAAATCGGTAGCAAGTTCTTTTTCCGGTATACTTGCCGGTGAAATCACTTTTGCCTCCACTTTTTGTTGTGTTTGAAAACTTGCAATTCTTTTGAGATCATCGATTTCATCTTGATGATAGACTAACTTCAATGCACCCTTCTCGATTAACTGAATATCTATACCACTCTCTTCCAGTAAATCTTTTGCTAAACGAGAATATAAGTCACGGCTTTCTTTGGCAAAGCGAAATAATGGTGAGTCCTGTTCGAACTCCATTTGTACGCCTAACATGCCAGCTGCAGCACTCGATGCCTCACCAGCAATTATATTCTCTTCCAACAGTAGTACATGGTAACCTCTTTTACTTAATTCATAGGCAATCGATGCTCCCATAACTCCACCGCCAACAATGATTTGATCGAATCGTTTAGTCAAGATGTCCCTCCTTCCTTTTGTCGAACACTTTGCGGTAACACTTCAATGCATTGGTAGGATCTTCGGCATCCCATACTCCTGACATAATTGCCACACCGCTAGCACCAGCATCCAGTACTTCGCTCATATTTAGTTCGGTAATTCCGCCAATGGCGATAACAGGAATCGAAACATTTTCGGTAAGTTCTGTTAACGCAGCTACACCTCTTGGTTCGATGCCTTGTTTAGAATTACTTGGAAAAATATGGCCATAAAGTAGAAAATCCGCGCCATTTTGTTCCGCAGCGATGGCTTCGACCAGGGAATGTACTGACTTACCGATACGAATTGGGAAGGAGTTTTTTACATCTGCAACTGGAATACTATGAAATGCAAGCTGGACTCCTTTACACTTTTTTACCCATGCTACATCTACACGGTCATTGATAATGATCCGATCTGCTGGTACACCTGATTCTACCAACAAATCAATCATTTCCACTATTTCTTTTGCTGTTTTAGTCTTTTCCCGAAGGTGAATAAAATCAACCTTATCGATATTCTCTGGCACAAACTGCAAATCATTTTCTGTCAATCTGCCATTGGAAATTAGGTGAATTCCTTGCATTGGTACAACCTCCTTTGACCTAAAGGAAATAAAAAACCACCCATCCAGCATGGACGAGTGGTATGTATCGAAAGCTTCAATTAATTATCGCTTTTCTACCACTTCCCTCCGCTAGTGTTAACCAGATCAGGTTCAAAGGGTCCGAAGATTCGTCTCAGCCAAATGGCTCCCCTAGTGTTCATTCGTATTTTTTTTACTTACAGGAAAAGGATAACATAGGATTAAACATTCGCCAACAAAAAATAATCCGATTTATATGTTTAATATTTCTCCATAAGGGTAGACATATAATGGAAACATAAATAAGAAAGGATGTTGAAGTTAATGGCCCAAGATCAAGAAAAATTACAAACTTTAATTGATGGATTAAATGAGGATTTAGCAAATGAATATGCGGCAACGATCATGTATACGTACCATGCATCCGTTGTTTCTGGATTATATCGTTCCTTTTTGAAACCATTTTTTGAAGATGAAATAAATGATGAGATTGGACATGCTTTATATTTATCCGACAAAATCAAAACATTAGGTGGTACTCCAACTACAACACCAGCAAAAGTCGAACAACTAACAGATGTTAAAGATTTGTTAGAAGCTACTTATCAAGCTGAAAAAGAAACAATTGAGCGTTATGAAAAAAGAAAACAACAAGCAGATGAGCTTGGTTTAACCGAACTAGTTGTGAAATTAGAAGATATTATTGCAGATGAAACTAGTCATAAAGAAGAAACAGAGCGACTTTTGTCAGACAAGAGCTTTCAATAATTCACTAACCCCCCCCTTTTTTTAATATAGAAAAAACAACTTCCATTTGTTTGGAGGTTGTTTTTTTGTTCTATAATATCCACCTGCTTACAAAAACGAAAATCTAGGAATCTATGGTATAATAAAGTAAGACTTCCATCAGTGGGGATTTTTGACTCCCACTGATGGTTAGCGAAATTTATCAGGGTGTGAACATCCGTTATCCCCATTTAGCTTCTTAGATTCACTCAAACATTGAAGTAGGGATTTTGCGGACGATTAGCACCGTGATAAAAAGAAAATCTTCTGTGGGGTGAGGACATGATGAACACTTTATATGAGGAAATTGATGATTTATATAATGAAATGGTGGAAATGCGCAGGTTTTTACACCAATATCCGGAGCTTTCCTTTCAAGAACATAAAACAGCAGCATTTATTCAGGAACAATATAAAATATTAGACATTCCCTATCAAGCAAATATCGGGGGTAACGGTGTTGTAGCCACCTTAAAAGGTGCTAAGCCTGGTAAAACCGTTGCATTACGCGCTGACTTTGATGCACTGCCGATTCAAGATGAAAAGGATGTGCCATACAAATCTAAAAATGACGGTGTTATGCATGCTTGTGGACACGACGGTCATACGACGACATTACTTGCCGTTGCCAAAGTATTAAAAAACCACCAAGAAGAACTTGCTGGCACAGTAGTTTTCATTCATCAGCATGCTGAAGAACTTGCCCCTGGTGGTGCCAAGCCAATGATTGAAGCAGGCGTGTTAGAGAATGTTGATGTCATTTATGGCACTCATCTCTGGACAAATACACCCTATGGTCTCGTTCAAACATCACGTGGGAACTTTATGGCAGCAGCAGATCACTTCACCATTGAAATAAAAGGAAAAGGTGGTCATGGAGCAATTCCACACCAGACGAAAGATCCGATTGTAGTTGGTTCACAACTTGTAACGAATCTACAACAAATTGTCTCAAGACGGATTGATCCATTAGAAACAGCTGTACTATCGATCGGACAATTTCATGCAGGTGATGCGTACAATGTTATTCCAGATGTAGCGATGATTGATGGAACGGTACGCACCTTTAATCCGGACGTACAACATTTTATAAAAGGGGAAATCGAAAAAGTGCTAAAAGGCACATGTATTGGCTATGATGTATCCTATGATTTTGATTATACCTACGGATACAGACCTGTTGTCAACCATGCAGAGCATGCTGAAAAGGTATTAGCTGCTGCCGAACAGGTGAAAGAAGTAGAGAAGGCTGAAATGATTGTACCAAGTATGACAGGTGAAGATTTTGCCTATTATTTAGAAGAAATACCTGGTGCCTATTTCTTTACAGGAGCCCAAATCGAAAATGGCTTCGTACCTCACCATCACCCGATGTTTGATTTTGACGAGCGAGCCATGAAAATAGCGGCAAAAATGTTGATTGCTGCTACGTTGAATGAAAATGGATAACTCCATGCGGACGCACAAAGCCATCCGATCCCGCTTCTCCTAGCACTCAAATGATAAAGTAGAACTTCCATCAACGGGGTTTTACGGACTATTAACAGTATAAGAAAAACCGGGAAAGCCCACCCGGTCCTATCCAAAGTAGTTATTTTGACATGAATAATAGGCGTAACAACCGCTGCGGCTTGCCCACTTCGCTTTCCGTGGGGCGTGTCTTCAGCTAACTTTTGTAAAGAAGATCGCTTTACAAAAGTGGATCTTCAGATCACGCTGATCCCACAGGAGTCGAAGTGGACGCCTACGCTAATTATTGCTCTACTATGAATGTACTCGCTGACATTCCAATTTTATTACACAGGTTAAGAAAGCTCGAGAAGTTAGCAGTCACAAACGTTGTAGAACAGTTTCATAGCGGAGGCCGTCCACTTCCACTCCTACGGAATGATTTTCGACTAAGATCCACTTTGGTAAGCGCTCTTTGCTTACCAAAGTTAGCTTAGGCGAAAATCCCGTGGAAAGGGAAGTGGACAGCCGCAGCGATGGTTTCCTGTACAAGCTATTTCAAAATGGCTACTCTGCTTACAAATGCGTCGATACCGCGGATTATATGCTTTCTTTACTTATGAAAAAACCCGTTTCAATTATTGAAACGGGTTTACATTATTTTCACCAATTTTCTTGGTCAAATAATTCGGGATTCCAAATAAGATAAACATAAGACTTGCAATTGCCATCAATATGCCCATTAACCACTCGCCGATAATGATCAGAAATAAAATAAAGACAAGGGCGACAACGAAAATCAATTGCTGCATCCATTTAATAAATGCTTGTTCTCTTACTTGTTGTGCAATTGGATAAAGATCTAACCATACTAATGTTGCATGGTGCTTCCATAATGGGATCACTTGCAAAAAGATCATATACATAAATAATAAGGCAAAAATAAGCTTTAGCCATGGATTGGGTACGAAGTAAATCAGTAACCCGCCAATGACAAGCAGTCTTATATATATGCCTAGGTATTCTCCGCTTCTAACTGTTGTTAAGCGATACAAATAAGGATACGCCTGTTTCTGTTGAAAAGGAAGCGATCCTGTCAACAAACGCGATAGCCAATGGCGCTTTTTTACCTGTGTTTCCAAATGTGGAACATCTGTAAACATATTGGCTAATCGGTAAAAGGAGCGCATTCGCAAATAATCACTCTCGATTAGCAAATCCCAATTTAACGCCTTATGTTTCCTAGCTGTTTGATAATTAGTGGCAAAAAGAACAATCAGCAAAACAGTAACCACCGCTAAAAAGATTATCTCCTGAGCAAGAAAAAAATAAACTAACGTCACAATTAAGGAGAAACGGACAACTTTATCCATGACTCTGATATTTTTATCGCGAATACGTAACATCCACCAATTCGCCACTAAGCTCCATCCTTTAATAATAAGCAATACGACGAACAATAACCCATAAGACGAGTTTTCAGAAAAAACAGCCATATATAACGGTGCAACAGCAGCCATCGCTAGGACAAATAAGTAAATCTGGGTTACAAAACTGTAGACTAAAGTTCGCGTAAAATAACTAGAAAGTTGAGACTCAGCAGGAATTAGAAATACAATATCCGCCCTCTTTAACAATGTCTGAATCGGACTGTGTGCGGTTACCACACCTAATACAATCGCGATTACCCAGGCTGATGGAAAATAGTCAGGAATATCCTCTAGAAACCGCTGGTAATAAACAGACATGGCCGAGACAATAAACACCATAGCGATCACGATATGACCTGTAACTATATAGCGTAAATAACGGCTTAGTTCTTTCATATGTGCAGATAAACGTTCAACAAATAATCGATGTGCATTAAGCATATTGATCGGCTTCTTTCGTTAATTGGATGTAAAGATCATCTAATGTTGCTTTTGGACGGTCAAAAGCAGCCCTTAATTCTTCCAGGGTACCTTTTGCACGAATCAAGCCATCATGAAGAATAACAAAACGATCGCAATAACGCTCTGCCGTTGCCAAGATATGAGTAGACATTAATACACCTGCACCTTGCTCTTTCATTTGATTCATTAATTGCAGATAGGATTGAATTCCAAGTGGATCTAATCCGACAAAAGGCTCGTCCACAATATACAAATCAGGTTCGACCAGATACGCACACATAATCATCACCTTTTGTCTCATCCCTTTGGAAAAATGGATCGGAAACCATTTTAACTTCTTTTCTAATCGAAATTCTTTTAACAAAGGTGTGACACGGGCCTGATACACTTCTTCTGGTAACTCATAAGCCATAGCTGTTAACCGCAAATGTTCTTCTAATGTTAACTCATCATACAAAACAGGCATTTCCGGGATATAAGAAAAATGTTGTCTATAACTTTCAGGTGCTTCTTGGAATGTCTTCCCTTTGATAGAGACAATTCCTTTCTTTGCTTGCATTAATCCGATCACATGTTTAATCGTCGTACTTTTTCCTGCACCATTTAAACCGATCAATCCGACAATTTCATTCTGTTTCACATCATATGAAATACCATGTAGGACATTTTTATGTGTATATCCACCTTCTAGATCTTTAATATGTAGTAAAGGTTCCATCATTTACCGTCCCTTCTATTTTCACTTCATTATACGTATTACCATTTCCTATTCATTATACCAAAATTTAATTGAATAAAGAAAAAATTAATGAGCAAACTATTAGATGAAGGGGTAAAGAAAAAGTGTTATATCGATCCTTTCATTTAGTGATAAAAACAATGGATCAACAATTGTTTTATATTTGATAATCACTCACTTTATCCGACATGAATCTTCCCCGGTTCGAGGATAAAGCAACAACTTCTCCCCTTCATGCAGGATGTGTTACAGAACGATATATCGTTTTGTAGCACTCCTGCTATTTTTTTCCCTTTGTCGTTTTAAAGTAGATTAAAAATAATGTATAATAGATATAAAGCGAATAGCACCACTAACTGGAAAGATGTTCACTCCATGAATATGGTGCTAAAGTTCTAGACATATAAGTAGATGTTATTGCATAATAAGACTTATCAATAGAAGGAGCGATCGATAAATGGGAACACATGAAGATTGTATTTTTTGCAAAATTGTGGCAGGTGACATCCCTTCTGCAAAAGTGTATGAAGACGAAGACGTTTACGCATTCCTTGACATTAGTCAAGTGACGAAAGGCCATACCTTAGTCATACCTAAAAAACATACTAAAAACATATATGAAACAGATGATGCACTTGCAGCTAAACTGTTTGCACGAGTACCGAAAATTGCAAATGCTCTAAAAGAATCATTTCAACCAGCTGGAATTAATATACTTAATAATAACGAGGAGGCCGCTGGGCAATCTGTCTTCCATTTACATATTCACCTCATACCTCGTTATGATGAAACTGATGGTTTTCAGCCTAATTGGATCACACATGAAGATCAGTATGATTTAGCTGATTTGGCTTCTAAGATAACTACAAACCTTTAACTTTTTTAAAAAATATGGTTTGATTTTTAACGAAAAAGAGAATGTTATATATATGAAAGGAGTGTTCGGAATGATTAACAGTAAGTCATTATTAATCGGCTTTTTAGCTGGAGGATTAGTAAGCGCTGCTGCTACACTTTTAAGTACACCTAAGGCGGGAAAAGAATTACGCACTGACGTTAAAGTGAAAAGCGATGAGACTATGCGCTATATTAACCATTTGAGAACAGAAGGTGTCGACCTTAAAGAACAAATTAGTAAAACATCAAAAGAGGGGGCAGCTTTAATTAAGGACCTTTCTGCAGATGTCAAAGAATCAATTGAATCTTGGAAGAAAACAGTGGAACCGCATCAAAAAAATATTCAAAAATATATTACGCAAATTGAAGAAAGTTTAAAAGAACTGGAAGACAAAACAAAAGCAAAAACAGAATACTAATCCGAAGAACTGGCGCATTGCCAGTTCTTTTTTAATGGCTTTTTAATAAGCTAATAAGCATACTCCACTTTCAGATTAAATTTTAGTAAATTTTATAATTATTATAAGTTAGTTTGTATCTATTTCGAATTAGTACAAAGCGGACCTGTCGGGGTTTTTCCAATAATTATTTCGAATATTTCCCTTGTCCCCATGTTATACTTACCACAAAATGTAAACGATTGCTAAAAAAATTACAAATAACCTATTGATTTTTCCTACAAAACATACTATAGTCATGTAGTATTATTAAATTGAATCGATTATTGAAAGAGGGGTGATCCTCATGAACTGTTGGGATTCCATCAATATTACAAAACAACTTGGGTTTTATCGAAGCCTTATTTTGTCTTTATTATTTGGACTTTTATCTTTTATCTTTTTGTATTTACCATTTACATTGATTCATAAGGATGTCGTAGTAAAAGATCACGGCCTAATCCCTGTTGTAATTGGATTAGCGATTTTACCTTTGCTGCATAAAGCATTGCGAATATTACCATTAAAATTCACGAATAAAAACTTACAATTAAAATGGACTTTAGAAAAGAAAATTTTCCCGAATTTTCATGTAGGTAATCATTCCAAAATAACCAAGCCGACATTATTTTTTGCTTTATTGACACCGACATTATTTATAACTATACCTTGTATTATTGGCAGTTATTTTGTTCCGACTTATTACCCGTATTTTCTGCTATTTGGTGCTATTAATTTAAGTTTATCTTATATTGATTTTCTATATCTTCGTCATTTATGGAAAGCACCGAAAAAATGCCTGATATCGAATGAAGAACAAGGCTATGATATATTAATTCAACGCTAGTGGCTGGGACAAAAGCGATTTGATAAAAATAAACTCCGAACGATTTTTTTCGAATTCTAAGATGATATGCTCCCTTCTAAGTAGACAGATAAAAAATAAAAATCTGTTACTTGGGGGGAGTTACTTTTATGTCTAGAAAAGGTTATACTATTGAATTTAAACGGATGGTATTGGAAGCATACGAAAACA
>NZ_JBQQCK010000014.1:0-109936 GCF_052246695.1 Gracilibacillus sp. D59
ATCCATTTCTATAATGTGGAGCGATACCAGAAAAGATTAAACGGCCTCAGTCCTATGGAGTGTAGGAATAAGGCCGCATAAATCCTTTTTATTATTTCCACTGTCTACTTGACAGGGGGCAGTTCAAATTTCTACGATTAGAAATTGTTATCGTTCGGATTTTTCTATTGCATTATAGGAAGATAATGCCCCGTAACTCTGGTGCCAATTTTGAAATGGTTTGTATTACTAAACCATTCGCTTCGGCTGCCCGCTTCCCTTTCCGTGGGGTTTTACCTTCAGCTAACTTTTCCAAGCAAAGACCGCTCGGAAAAGTGAATTTCTTTACAAAAGTTAGCTGAAGACACGCCCATCGGAAAGCGAAGAGAGTAAGCCGTAGCGGTTTTTAAGCATTTTATACATGGCAAAATGACCACTTTGATTATAGTTACACTTCATCTGTTACTACACATAATCCTTCTTATATTCATTTTAATTCTTTACATTATTCGTCTTTCGATTGGAAAAAATTGATTTGTCCAATCCTCTTTTATTACGGTCGTTTATCTACTTTCATGATTTTTTTATGGGCAGCCATGCTAATACTTCTTTGATTTTCTCGTCCCAATATCCCCATTCATGCGTGCCTGCTGAGAAGGTATGTACAAGAGGAAGGTTATTCTCTTCAGCAAATTGAAAAAATTTCCGATTATCTTCCCATAGAAAATCCTCTGTACCGCAAGCTTGGAATAATTGTGGCAATTCTTGTCCTCTCTCTAGCAAATTTTTGACAACAGCAAATAAATCATGGTCAGTCCCATACAGGTCTTGATCCCCAAAAACATAATATAGTTCATTACCAACCGGATCATCTTTCTCACGATCTTTTTTTATATGTGTTGCAATATCCAATACACCGGATAAGCTTGCTGCTGCAGCAAATTGTTCGGGCATACGCAATGCCCATTTAAAAGCACCGTATCCTCCCATTGATAAGCCTGCTACGAAATTATCTTCTCTCTTTGTCGATAACGGAAAAAAAGATCGAGCAATTCGCGGTAATTCTTCCGAAATAAACGTCCAATATTTTTTACCATACTGCATATTGGTGTAAAAACTATGATCAACTTGAGGCATAATGACAGCAATACCATATTCGGCAGCATATCTTTCAATGGAGGTACGTCTCGACCAGATCGAATGATCATCACTAAAGCCGTGTAACAGATACAAAACTGGTAATTTCCCGTCTGATCGATTATTTTTAAGTCCTATTTGAGTAGTTGTTTCTTCTGGCAAAATCACCGTCATTGAAGTGCTAAGAGTTAATACTTCCGAAAAGAAGTCACATTTTATTAGTGCCATACAATTCCTCCTTAATCAAATTGCTCCATAAATAACATTTCGGATTCTTGGTTGACGATAAATCTCAAAGTTTGGTAACATTTGCTGCATATAAACAGCAGATAATTTTTCTATTGGATCGATAAACACATATGTACCCGCTAAACCTGACCAGCCAAACTCTCCTATCGTACTATTACTTCCCCCTTTTGTCTGATCGAGCATAACTCTCACACCTAAGCCATAACCATAACCATTTTTATAATTCCAACCTAGCTCAGGCAATAATTCTTCAGGTAAATGACTTTGTGCCATCAACTCAATCGTATGCTTGCTCACAATAGTTACATCATCAACAGTTCCGCCTAACGCCAAACAATGGGCAAATTTTTGATAATCCGCCAATGTCGAATGAAGACCAGCACCACCACTTTCAAATACTGCGATTGGTTCAGCATCACTGTCTAACCGTGTATTCTTTACTAATTCACCAGATTCTTTCCGATCATATAATGTAGCTAATCGATGTTTTTTAGCCAAAGGTACTTGAAAAAACGTATCTTCCATACTTAAGGGTTGGAAGATATTTTTTGCCAAATACTCTCCAAATGACTCACCGCTAACTTCTTCAATTAGTGCTCCAAGTACATCATGACTAAGTCCATATTTCCAATGGGTACCGGGATGAAATTCTAATGGGTTTTCACTTAGTTTCCTAGCCATAAACCGAAGTTTTGACGTCTCTCCAGACTGTTCTTCGTCTCGCACTTCCGCCATCACTTTGCTGGTCATTCTTTCAACTTCTGTTTGTTCCCCGCCATAGGTAATTCCTGAAGTCATTGTAAAAAGATCCTTAATCGTTATTTCCTGATTTGCTTTCTCTAGTTGTCCATTTTCTAATACGTGCATGTCTTTAAACTCCGGCAAATAAGCAGAAACTGGATCAGTCAGCAAAATCTCCCCTCGCTCAAGTAGTTGTAATCCTGCAACACACGTTACCACTTTAGACATGGAGTAAATACGATAAATAGTCTTATCATTAATCCCTTTTTGTTTATCCAAATCTGCATATCCGAAATAATTTTCATAGATAGATAGCTTTTCTTTTTTTACAGATAACGCTACACCTGCTGGTCCATTATCGATAAAACCTTGCAATAATCCGTCTAACCTAGTTTTTAACATAAGATACCCCCTAAATTGTTATCGCTTACTTAATTTTACCACATTAGTTATTGATTTGCTTATTCATACATGTACAATAATTTCTGATACAATAGAGACAGATCAGAAAAAAGGACGGAAAATTATGACAGATAAACTGACGAAACGCCCCTTAGTATTGGCATCACTTGTTTTATCCATGTTTATGGCAGCAATTGAGGGAACCATTGTCGCAACGGCGATGCCTAATATCGTCTCTGATTTAGGAGGTTTTTCCTTATATAGTTGGGTATTTTCAAGTTTTTTATTAATGCAAGCTGTCACTACAATGATATATGGAAAATTAGCTGACCTGTTTGGCAGGAAACCTGTATTTATTATTGGGGTTTTGATCTTTTTACTTGGATCAATTCTTTGCGGGTTTGCACCCACCATGGGAGCACTTATCGTGTTTCGTCTAATTCAGGGGCTTGGAGCAGGCGCGATTCAACCAATAGTCACTACTATTGTAGGCGATATGTATACGATGGAAGAAAGGGCAAAAGTCCAAGGATACTTAGCAAGTGTATGGGGTATCTCATCTGTGATCGGCCCATTACTTGGTGGAATTATTGTTCAATTTATTGATTGGGCATGGATTTTCTGGATGAATATACCGATTGGAATTATTGGTCTAATAGGTGTCATTATCTTTTTCCACGAAAAAGTTGATTCAGAGAAAAAATCAATCGATTATCTTGGCTCCAGCTTATTTTTTATTGGTATCTCCTGTCTTATCATTGTTTTTGTACAAGCTGGAACAAATTGGGCTTGGTTATCCTTCGAATCGATTAGTTTATTACTTATTTTTGTGATCTGTATGGCATTGTTTTTATGGCAAGAAAAAAAGACTGTTTCACCAATGATGCCACTTAGCTTATGGAAAAATAAATTAATAGTGATTGCGAATATCGCAACATTACTTTCGGGGATGATTATTCTTGGGCTTTCTAGTTTTCTACCGACTTATGTCCAAGGAGTTATGGGGGAATCCGCAATTGTTGCTGGTTTTACTTTAAGTACTTTATCGATTGGATGGCCAATATCCGCTACACTTGCTGGACATCTTGTTCTAAAAATAGGGTTTCGTTTAACCGCGTTTGCAGGAGGATTTGCCTTATTTCTCGGTACTTTTTTATTTTTTCTGTTGGATGCTGATAAAGGCCCCATCTATGCTGGTATAAGCTCATTTGTAGTCGGGATCGGAATGGGATTATCATCGACAACATTTATCGTTTCGATTCAAAACAGTGTCTCATGGTATGAAAGAGGAGTTGCAACATCACTTAATATGTTTATGCGGATTATTGGCAGTGCAGTCGGCGCGGCATTTCTTGGTGGAATATTAAATATGCAATTAAATCATTACTACCAGCAAAAAGGAAAAGATCTTGAAGTTGCCAGTACAGATGTGTTGCTAGATGAGGGTATGCGCGATACGATCTCTCCAGAAATACTAGCATCAATGCAGGATGCCTTAACATTTGCTTTACATACTGTCTATACTGGCTTATTTATCATTGGAACCTTAACCTTTGTCATATTATGGTTCTTCCCAAAAGTAACAATCGACAAGCAAAACAGAAGTTAAAAAATCCATCATACCTTCGAACAAGAGATTGATAAGAAAAACTAGGCAAAACCTGCCCAGCCCTTATCACAAAATGCTAAATTGATGTGCGACCCGTTTAGTAGCCATTATGAAATAGATCGACCGTTTGACCACCACTCCGGCTACCCACCCATGGGAGCAAATATTTTCATTCAAGTAGTTCCCTCGCTATGGCCATGCTCTTGGAAAGCGAGGTATCTTGCCGTAGCGTATCCAAGCATTCATCAAAATGCAGAATGGAAGAAAGCAAATCACAAAAGAGTTACTTTCGCAGTTTATGTTTTATGTGTACTTTTTTTAAAACTTTCATACCTTCTTAGCTAATTATATTATTCCTAATGAAAATGTATGAGACGCCTCAAGCTGGATCGGAAAAAAGATCAGATTAAAAGGTCCTAAACACGCTCGGGCAATCTTCTCCTGTTGGACTATAAAAACAATGACTCTTGTAGCGCCCAGCATTCCATTGGTCAAACCATTGTGCCGGACAGGTACCTTCTGGTCTAAAAAACCATAAAGAATAGCTTGCAGGATGATTACGTTCTCCATTGATTGACCTTCGTGCTAAACGTATTTCTTTTTCCCTGGCTCTTTGGTAAAAGTATCCCTTCTGTGTTGCTTCAAAACCTCCAGGACTTTGGTAAACCATTCTGTTTATCGTATTAATATCTTTAAAATCCAAGCAACGGGCTTTCACCCGATTCACACCTACATTACCTACCATAAGCATACCAAGCTTACCGTCACCTTCTGCTTCTGCTCTCATTAAACGGGCTAATAACCTCACATCTGCTTCATTTGCTTTAATTACAGCCATTCCTATACCTCCTCTATTCCCTTTATATTCAATCAATGAAAAATGATGAATACCCTAAAACGAATCACTAATGTAATCCCTTTCAGCATGTGGTATACTTTGATTAGGAGGTGCTTTGCTATGGAACTAAGTAACTTTATCTTACACAAGGATATCTTATTAATTCACGCTGATATTAACGGTAATGACTATATATTTACAGTAAAGTGGAAAACGATTGAAAACAAAAAAGGAGGAGAATGGGAACTTAAATCTTATCTAAACAACTCAAATGGTAAAAAGGATTTATCAGAAAGACAACTCCAACAATTTATAGACCGGATAAATCCACAATGGGACTGGGAAAAAGATCAAGAACAAATTATGAAAGCTATTAAAAATGACTAGTTATGATGATATCATAACTAGTCATTCTTTCCTTAAGACATTGCTTCTGTAGATTCCTTAAACCACTTAATTTGCTCCTGAAGCCGAACTACTTCTCCTATTACAATTAAAGAGGGATTACTTATTTCATGTAGTCGCTCAGAAATCGTTTCTAAATCGGCAACAACTGTTTTTTGTTGTGGTAACGTCCCCCAATGAATAATAGATACAGGAGTATTTTTACTTAATCCAGCCTTCTTTAATTTTTCACAAATTACAGGGAACTTCCTGATTCCCATATAAAAACACAAAGTATCAGCTCCTTTGGCAATATGACGCCATTGTTCGTCTGATTTCGCCTCAGGATTGGAGCCATTAATAAAGTTTACCGATCCGCTTATATAACGGTGAGTAAGTGGAATGCCAGCGTATGCTGCAGCACTTATTCCAGACGTAATTCCTGGTACCACCTCATATTCTATCTCGTTATCTTCAAGATGAATCGCTTCCTCTCCTCCTCGACCGAAAATAAAGGGATCGCCTCCTTTTAACCTCGTCACTATTTTACCTTTTGAAGCATAATCTATAAGTTGTGCATTTATTTTTTCTTGAATTAACCCATGCTTCTGTGGTTGTTTCCCACAGAAAATCAGTTCTGCTTCTTCCTTCGCATGTTTTAATAATGATGGATTTACTAAGCGATCATACAGGATAACATCTGCTTCCTGTATAGCACGTAATCCTTTGACAGTAATTAATTCTTCATCTCCTGGTCCTGCCCCCACTAAGTACACTTTCCCCATGTTGATCCCATCCTTTTTTTGTGTTTACTTTTGCTGGTTTTTCTCGAAATCTCACTAATATAAAAGTAGCAATAATAGCTAATGTTAAAAGTATCACTTGGTAAAATCTCTGTTGAACAATTACCTCTGTCAATCCAAATGCAATAATTAATGATACAATCGGAGATGTAATCCACACTTTTGCTATTTGATGAATAATTTTTTGTTTCCAAACATCTTTTAACTGGTAACTGGCATTTATCCCGACTATCGCCGAAGTAGTTACCTGTGTCATTGGGATTGGTATCCCGAGTAATGATGCACCTACTACCAGTCCCCCAGTAGCACCTGAAATCACAATACCATTTCCTAGAGATAGTGAAGTAATTTTTTTTGCATTCGTTTCTAGCACACGCCCTCCAAACAAAATACTCCCTAACGCTACAATAACTGCCATCAATGGTAAACCTAACTCCATTGAACTGATCCCAGCACCTACTAATGGACCTAAAGCATTCCCTACATTATTCATACCTGCAGCTATGGCTTCTATTATACCAGTTATGATTAAGATAAACGTCAATAGTTTTACAGGAGGTTTATAATTTATTTTATTTTGTAAGGTCTTTCTAAATTTTTCAAGGAAAAGCGTAATCAGAAAGGCTGCAACTGGTACCACTATCCAGAAGGATACAATCACTACTATAGTATGAACGTGCAACTGTTGGTAACTAATACCAACTCCAATAATTGCGCCTACCGTTACCTCACTAGTCGATAAAGGAATACCAATGTAATTTGTAATTAATAATGTAAAAGCCGAAACTATTAAAATAATACAGGCAATCTTAATATCTAATATTTCTTCTGAGATGATACCTTTCCCTAGCGTATTCGTAACATGTTGACCTCCAAGTATTGCACCCGTGACGGCGCCTAATCCAGCAATTATTAGTGCATACCTTCTTTGCCTGACTACTTTAGTACCATACGTAATACTCATACTAGCTGCTGAACCACTTGCACCTATGTTAAAAGCAAATAGACATGCAGCGAATATTGCAATTATTGTTAACATCTAAAATCCCAACCTTCACCACTATAACCTACGTGGTTTTATTTTCTTCACCTATATACCCATAGGAAAACTCGGATTAATAAACAAATTTAGCTAGTTCTCTCAGTTTTGATTCAGATAATAATTATCCCCCATTTAACTTTCTTGTGTTACTTCGGGGGTCTTACAGACGGTTAGCACCGTGATAAAAATTATATTTCTGTTAAATAAATATAAAAAACTCCTACTTGGCGATGAAGTAGGAGTTTGCCTCTTATCTGCCAAAAAGCTGCTGGATGTAGCACAGTGCTTTGGAAGCCTGTTGCTGAGAATTCACAGGGCCAGATCCCTCCTTCTCTCTTGATAAGACAATATATTATTTTTCATAAATTTCCAAATAATTATGATGTCCATAATATAAGCCATTCTTTAGTAATTGTCAACAGATCCAATATATAAAATTTTTTTTGGGTATGCGCCTTGTAATTTCTTCCTTTGTGGTGTATGATAAATGTATTAAATTTCCAAAAATACTATATCTTATCGAGAGAGGTCTAGGGACTGGCCCGATGACACCTCAGCAACCAGCAATAGTAATTGTATGGTGCTAAATCCAGATGGTAAATTACCAAAGATAAGAGAATGCAACCTTAAACAAGGAGGTCTTCTACTTATCGAAGACCTCTTTTTTATTTAGAAAGGATGTATAAAATGAACGATATCGAAACAGCTCTTGCGCAAATTGGCAATCGACAAGATAAACGTACCGGTGCAGTGGAAGCCCCTGTTTATTTTTCAACCGCATATCAGCATCCAGCACTGGGACAGTCAACTGGTTATGATTACACACGATCTGCGAATCCTACACGGGAAATTGTCGAAGATGCCATCGCAACATTAGAACAAGGTTCAAAAGGATTCGCATGTTCTTCAGGTATGGCTGCGATCCAATTAGTCTTCTCTTTATTCAAACAAGAAGATGAAATTATCGTAACAGAGGATATCTATGGTGGAAGCTATCGCTTATTTCAACATTTTCAAGAATCATATAACATTACACCAGTATATGCAGATCCAGACGAAATGGAGCAGTACATTAATCAAAATACAAAAGCTATTTTCATAGAAACTCCTACCAACCCGTTATTAATGGAAATTAGTATCGAGAGTCTAGCAGCACTTGCAAAGAAACATCAATTACTTTTTATTGTAGACAATACATTTTACACACCCTATTTACAACAGCCTTTAACACAAGGAGCAGATATTGTTATTCATTCTGCTACCAAATATTTAGGCGGGCATAATGATGTACTCGCTGGATTAGTCGTAGTAGAAGACACTGAACTTGGTGAACGATTGACCTACCTCCATAATGCTATTGGCGCTGTATTGTCACCGATGGATTCCATGCTTTTAATAAGAGGAATGAAAACTTTGGCACTTCGTCTTGAAAAACAACAACAAAATGCTCGGCAATTGGCAGCGTTTTTAAAAGAAGTACCATCCGTTAAAGAGGTTCTCTATCCCGGAAGAGGGGCCATGATAAGTTTTCGTGTGTCGGATAAAAAGATTGTTTCTCCATTTCTGGAGCAACTAAAAATTATATCATTTGCCGAAAGTTTAGGAGGGGTAGAGAGCTTTATTACCTATCCTGCTACTCAGACACATGCGGATATTCCACAAGAGGAAAGGGAAAAACGAGGGATTAGTGATACATTGCTCCGATTTTCTGTCGGTATTGAGAACGTGGAAGATTTAAAAAGAGACATCTATCAAGCATTAGGAGGGAAATAATATGGGACATACAAATGAAACAACACTTGCACATGGTGGTAATCAGCAAGGCTATCAGGAAAAACATACTGGTGCGGTTAATCCACCAATTTATGTATCATCCACTTATCACCAACAGCAACTAAATGAGTTTGGTTCTTATGACTATAGCCGTTCTGGTAACCCTACACGTGATCAATTAGAAGAAGCTATTGCAATATTAGAAAACGGATCATCCGGTTTTGCTTTCTCATCTGGTATGGCTGCAATATCATCGGCTTTCATGCTGCTAAAAGCTGGTGATCATATTGTCATTACCAAAGATGTATATGGTGGTACGTTTCGCTTTGTTACGCAATTATTGACACAATTTTCGATTGAGCATACTTTTGTTGATATGACAAATCCAGCAGAAGTAGAAAAAGCTATTCAACCAAATACAAGGGTTATTTACATGGAAACTCCAGCAAATCCGTTATTACAAATTACCGATATTCGAGCAGTAGTACAGCTTGCAAAGAAATTCAGTTGTTTAACGTACTTAGACAATACATTTATGACCCCTCTACATCAACAACCATTAGACCTAGGTGTCGATATCGTATTACATAGTGCCACCAAGTTTTTATCAGGTCATAGTGATATCGTTGCAGGTTTAGCCGTTACGAATAATAAGGAACTTGCTTCTAAACTGAAGTTTGTACAAAACACATATGGTGCGATTCTTGGGGCAAAAGACTGTTATCAATTATTGCAAGGAATGAAAACTCTGGAACCTAGGTTTTCCAAAAGTGTTTCCTCAGCGATAAGGCTGGCGGATTTTTTCAATTCTCATGATGAAATTGAACATGTATATTATCCTGGCTTAGATCATCACCCTGGTGCATCGATTCATTCTGAACAATCTACCAGTCCAGGGGCTGTCTTATCTTTTGAAGTAAAAGATCATGTAGATGCCAAACGCTTTGTCGAACAATTAACTATTCCTGTGTTTGCAGTTAGCCTAGGTGCAGTAGAATCGATTTTATCTCACCCTGCCACTATGTCCCATGCCGCAATGCCAGCGCAAGAAAGAGAAGCTAGAGGTATTAGTGAACGACTATTTCGTTTATCTGTCGGGATTGAGAATGTAGAAGATCTGATCGAGGACTTTAAAAATGCCTTAACAGTGAAAGCGGGGGTATTGTAAGAAAAACCAGCGAAAATCTATCCGTTCTATCGCTGTTTATCTGATTCGAAATAGATAAAAACCAGAAACTATTGAAAATTCTCTTTAGTATGGCTTTCTTCCATTCTTTTGAAGTTGTCTTCTAATTCGTCGCTACGGAAAAATACTCCGTGGGCTCAGGCTTTTAGCTAACTTGGTAAAGAAAACCGCTTTACCAAGTGGATCTTTATCGCGTGAGTTCCCACAAGAGTGTCGCATTTTTCAGCAGCTTCGAACAGTGTTCTGATAATTTGACAGGAAACCTTAAGATTAAGCACCATGAGTCCTATACTCCTAATAATCAGAACACTAAATGTCGCGGAGGCAGAATACGGAGACTCCTATGGAATCAGCACAAATCTGAAACCCCACGACGCATCTGCGTCTATTAGTAACGCTTCATAGTAGGCTTCCTCGGTGCAAGGGAACAATGATGTTCATTCAACTAGTTCCCTAGCTTTAGCGTATCACAACAAGTATAACTTAGCAGTTTATGTTTTCTGTACTCCATTTCTAATCTCTAGTTAAAATGGATAAAGCAATTTTTATTGCTTGCCAATGGCATTTTTCATTTGATCTGTGTGGGAATTATAATCTACTGATAAATCAGCATAACCATCAATCGCAACAATTGCTCCTGCTTTCACGTAGTTATTGTCGAATATTTCCTTTTCTTTTAATCTACTAACCTATAAGGAGCCGGATAGCTCCCAATGCCGCAAATGCTAAAACTAATATTTGGAATACTTTTTGCGGCATGATCTTGATAACTCTCACACCTATCAAGGCCCCGATCAAAATAGCAGGAATAAGCCACGTATTGAAAGTAATCGAATCTACTGTAATAATACCTAATGAAATATAGAATGGAACTTTAATAACATTAACAAATAAGAAAAACCAAGCACCTGTACCGACAAATTCTTGTTTGGGTAATCCTTTTACGAGTAGATAAATCGCCATCACTCCGCCAGCAGCATTTCCGATCATGGTTGTGAAACCGGCTAAAATTCCCATACTAAAAGTAAAAACTTTTGATTCTGGCAACAGTTTTACAAATCGTTCCCCTAATTTTTCTTTGCTTATATGTAATAAAATAAGTGCTAATACTAAAATACCAATCATTGGTTTTAACTGTTCACTAGTAACGACATCTAATACAAAATATCCTAGTACAATCCCTATCAAAACCCATGGCACTAATGAAAATAAATAACGCCACACAACATTTCTGCGATAATAGACCACTGCAAATAAATCCCCGACGATTAGTAAGGGTAATAAAATACCTACAGACTCACGAGCTGGAAAGATGATCATAAAAACAGTAACAACTAATATTCCCATACTCGCTACACCAGCTTTGGCAAAACCAATTAGAAGAGCCGAAAAAATAATAATAATCCATTCCAGTATGGTTAACTCAAAAATGACAAACACCCCATTCTATATTCAGGAAAAATCCTTCCATCTTAAATAACCGTAATCTGCTTGATCAGCTTGTGATGCTTTTTGATTAAGTTCTTCCAAATTATCATAAACCGTAACAATTCTACCTTGAAAAGCTTGTAACTGATCATCTATGATTTTCTCTACCCAACTGGGTGCATGCTCAGGTGAAACGTCTACATTATCCTCAAACAGCTTTTCTACATTTGCTAAATATTTCTTTCCCTCTTCGCTAGTTCGCTGATATTTTGTCATATCTGTATCATTTAAACCGGGATCAAGTGCATATACTTCAACACTAGTATCCTGTAATTCATTTGTTAGATTTTCTGTAAATCTTGCAATTGCTGTTTTTGATGTGCCGTAGCCATTGCCATATGGAAAGGCATCAAGTGTACCACCTCCAACAATATTAACAATTTTACCTTCCTGTTGCTCCAACATGAATGGAATAACTACTGCAGCACAATGATAGGTTCCAACTAAATTTGTCTCTATATCTTGCTTAAACAAATCAGGTGACACTTCCCATGTAGGACCTATCGCCTGAAAAGACCCAGCATTATTAACCCAGACATCTATTTTTCCAAATGTATCTATGACATACTTTAATGTTGATTTTACTTCTTCTAAATTTGTTACATCCATGGCAACCATGCGATGATCTCCCGAATATTGTAGTAACTCTTTACGAACTTCTTTTAATTGTTGTTCATTTCTTCCAGAGCCAACCACTATAAAATCTCGCTTCGCAAAATAATTAGCCATATTTCGACCAATGCCCTTTGTTGCACCAGTAATAAAGATAACTTTTTTATTCATACGATCACCTCTTGTTATGTATATTTATTGTAATAGACTAGACTATTATATTGACGATTAACCAAATTAAAACAAAACTAATAATCATCGTTATATTGGATGCTGTACCTACGAGCCGCTGGTTATAACCAAACATAATGGCATACGGTAATACAGATGCTGGGGTTGGTAAGATAAAACCGATCAATAAGGTAAACTTAAACATCTCCTCTACAGGTAACCATATGTAACATGCAAAACCTGTAATCAAACCAATGCCGTATTTCGTGAATAAAAATTTCGCAATCAGCTTTCCATATCCTTTTGCAAATGAAAAATTCAAATATAATCCTAATAATAACAGCGATAGCGGCATATTAGCTGCTGAGATTACATTAGATACATCTACAACTATATCAGGTAATTGCAAACCAATAATACTTAGTAAACACATAATAAGATATGTTTGGAGTGGAATGGACTTAGATAGTTTTACAATAATGGACCTTGTCTCCAACATTCCGGCACTTCCTGCATACACACCAGCAATAATATAGCTGAGTCCAAACACAATAAATGCGTTACCAACATCAAACATACCAAAATATTTTAACCCTTCAAAACCAAATAAACCTTCTACAAGTGGGTATGCAAATAATCCGATGTTTAAACCAGGTACCATCATACCGAAAGTACCTTTAATATCTTTTGTATGATTACGAAATACTAACAGTGCAATAACTGCATTGATAACTCCATATACAAAAGCAATAATAACTAGATATATTAAAGAAGCTGTAAAATCTACATCACTAAAGGTTACAATAATTAAACAAGGTAACGTTAAATTAAATACTATCCTTGCTATTCCTTCCCCGTCTTTCTCTTTCACAAGATTAAACCTTTTTAACAGATATCCAATTGCAATAATTACAATGGAAATCATAAATTGCTCATTAAATCCGCTCATTTTTTTCTGTATCTCCCTGTTGTTTCTTTTCTTCTCACTCCTTCTACTATACCATATTGTGCAACAATTCGTATTTATCTTAATCTTTTGACATATATATATCAAGGATGTACCATAAATTATGGAAATAGTAGAAAAATTCAATTTAAGGGGGATTAGTTTTCTCTTGAAGAGAAACTAACACTATATGACGGAGACATGGTATTTTATAGACACACAGCAACAAAGTCCTGCCTATAATATGGCGGTTGATGAATGCTTATTGAATTGGCACAGTAACAAAAAAATACCGCCAACCATTCGGTTTTATGAATGGCTGCCAGCAGGATTGTCGATCGGTTATTTTCAAAAAACAGTCAATAAAATTGATTTGGAAGCAGTCCAAAATAGTGACATAGAACTTGTGAGAAGGTTGACCGGAGGGCGTGCAGTTTTACATGATCAAGAATTAACGTACAGTGTGATCGTTTCCGAGGACCATCCGAAAATGCCTAAGTCGGTTAAAGAAGCTTATCTGGTACTTTCAAAAGGATTGTTAGAAGGGTTTCGTACTTTGGGGATTGATGCATCCTTTGCCATACCTGAGGGTAAGTTAAATACAACACAGTCTGCTGTTTGCTTTGAAGAGCCTTCATGGTATGAACTAGTAGTGGATAATAAAAAAGCTGCAGGCAGTGCCCAAACGAGAAAACAAGGAGTTATCTTACAGCATGGATCGATCCCGTTAACAGTGGACAATGATAAACTATACGATTTGTTTGTCTACCGAAATGAAAGAGTCAAACAGAGAGCTCGAGAGGCATTCAATGATAAAGCAATTTCTATTGAGCAAGTAGCTAAACGAAATGTCACTTTAGAAGAAATGAAACATGCCTTCAAAAAAGGATTCGAAACAGGATTAGATATTAAGTTACAGGAAATTCAATTTAATAAAGAACAAGAACAAGAGATCCATGCGTTAATGGAGAGCAAATATTTAAGTGATCAATGGAATCTTTCAAGATAGGAGCGAAACAAAATGGCAAAAAATCAAGAACATCTTCGTAAACCTGAATGGCTGAAAATAAAAATTAATACGAACAAATCGTATAACAAACTTAAACACTTAATGCGTGATAAACGTTTAAATACTGTATGCGAAGAGGCAAAATGCCCGAATATTCATGAATGCTGGAGTGAGAGAAAAACAGCTACATTTATGATTTTGGGAGACACTTGTACGAGAGGCTGCCGATTCTGTGCGGTTAAGACTGGTCTTCCTAATGAATTAGATTGGGGCGAGCCTAAAAGAGTTGCTGAATCAGTGGAGATTATGGGCTTGAAACATGTGGTGGTGACTGCTGTTGCACGTGATGATTTGAAAGATGGCGGTGCTGCTGTATTTGCTGAAACGGTTAGACAAATCAGGGAAAGTGTCCCAGGTTGTACGATTGAAATTTTGCCTTCAGATATGAAAGGTGATTACGAAAGCTTACATACATTAATGGACAGTGGTCCTGACATTTTTAATCATAACATTGAAACAGTGAGAAGACTTACGAAAAAAGTACGTGCAATCGCCATGTATGACCGTTCCCTTGAGTTGTTACGTCGAGTAAAAGAAATTGCTCCAAATACACCGACAAAATCAAGTATTATGGTTGGACTAGGTGAGACAAAAGAGGAAATTGTTGAAGCAATGGATGATTTACGTGCCAACAATGTTGATATTTTGACAATTGGACAATATTTACAACCTACTAAACGACACTTAAACGTGGAACGCTATTATCATCCTGATGAGTTTTATGAATTAAAGCAAATTGCTTTATCCAAAGGTTTTAAACATTGTGAAGCTGGCCCTCTTGTTCGTTCATCCTACCATGCTGACGAACAAGTAAACCAAACTTCCGCTCAACGCCGAATTAAATATATGAAAGGCTATGAAGAAACAAGTGGCGAAGAGCTAAAGAATTTTACTTTTTAATGAAATTAAAGGGAGACTTACGATGAACAACTACAAAGCTCTTTTTTTAGATATCGATGGGACTATTTTAGGGCGTGATCATACAATTGAAGACACAACAAAAACGGCCATTAAACAAGCACAAGACAAAGGAATTGAAGTATTCTTAGCAACAGGTCGCCCGCTCCATGAAGTTCATGATATTGCAGAAACATTAGCTGTTGACTCTTTTATTGGTTATAACGGAGCGTATGCTATCTACAATGGAAAGATAGTTGTAGACGAACCAATTGCGGATTCTATGATCGATCACTTTTTAGATGTCGCTAAACAAAATGAGCATGAAATGATTCTTTATACTAATGAATTAAACTTACTTACATCTGAAACTAAGCCAATAGTAAAATCTTTCATTGATTATTTTGCTTTGAAGGATTATCAACCATACGAAGACAAATATCGAAATCAAATATTAGGGATTACACTAATGAATGTTAAACCAGATGAAACTGCTCTATATGATCTCAAGGGTGAGTATATTTACTTTTCACAAGTAAATGTCGAAGGCTTGGAAAATTGTTATGATATGATCAGAGAAAATGTGAACAAAGGACAAGCTATAAAAAAAGTGCTCAAGCAATTGGACATTCCAGCTGAAGCAGCGATTGCTTTTGGTGACGGAATGAATGATAAGCAGATGTTACAATATGCTGGTGAGAGCTTTGCAATGGGAAATGCCACTCCCGATCTGTTTCAGTATGCCAAACACCGGACCACTTCTGTAGAGGACTCAGGTATTTATAACGGATTAAAACAATTAGGTATTGTAGAAAACTAAAAGTTATAGAATTATTGTTTACTCTACTTTTTTAAGTCAAATCCTTATGGTTTTCTTGGAAGATTTGTTGTTTGTCTCCGTTTATTAACAAATCTTCGGGTTGCTCTTTCGATTTGTTGTTTAAAAGAATTAGAAATAAAGCTTCATCGTTTATACTAAGGCCACAAAGAAGCCAACTTCGTCTTGAAGTTGGCTTCTTTGCGTTTCGTGAAAACAGACACCTTAAATGGATTGGGGAGCAACAAGCTATCATACATATAAGCAGGCTAAAGTGGACTAATTATTTAGGCTTACATGTATTTTATTAATTAATGAACTTTCCACATTCACTAATTAATAGGTTAGATATAATATAACAAAGGATTTTCATTGCGACAGTAAACTTGTGAACTTATCTAACAAAGAATTTTTTAAGCGATTATCGCCCATTTTTTCTAAAACTAGTCATTTACCCTAACTTATCTGGCTAAAGTACATACATTATATAGTGACAATACACAAGGAGGTTGATAGGAATGAGTCATTATGGAGGCTGCAGTCCATATGGTGGATACGGTAACGGATATGGATACGGCGGTGGATACGGCGGTGGATTCGCCTTAATCGTTGTTCTATTCATCTTGTTAATTATTGTTGGTGCTTCTTTCTATAACTAATCATTGATCTAGGGTACCCTGTTCCACCTTTTAAAAAAGATCCCCGCTAATCGGGGATCTTTTCATTTATAAAGATGGATTGTTTAACATTCTGATATGATACACAGCACCTGCAATCTTATTTTTCTCTGCAAAAAATGTAACTGTTACTTTTTCTTTACCATTGATTAGCTTCATTGGTATCGGATAAGTTTTTGTATATAACTCGCCAATATTTGGTTTATTAAAGTGCTCTGTCGCTAGTACAAGCCCATCAATTTTTATCTCAAAATCCCTTTCCATCTTTTTACCATCTATTTTGGTTGTAAAATCACTTTTATTATAGGTGATGCATAAAAACATCTCCTTTTCGGAATCCAATTTTAAATCATAGCTAAAATAACCACCATCTCGGGCCTCTCTCCATCCGCTATGGACATCATTCTTATATCCGGAAGTTGATTTTTCAGCTTGCAGATTGTGATCTACTTCTGGTTGCTGTTCGTTGGGTGTAACCTCATCGACTGTAATTTCTTGTTCTCTTGCTTTTCGTCTTCTCTCTTCATCCCCGAAAGCCTTGAACTCCTGCTCCGACATAATATTCCAATAGATCGTATAGCGCTCATGATGTATCTCATAAAAAGGCTTCAACAATACCCTTTGATGACCAGGTTGTCCGATTGCTTCGGTTTCAAATAAAAGTTTTTGATTATCTTTTGACTTAATCCATTCATGTAATGGTCTATCTGTTACCAAGGTTGGCACGTCAATCAATGGGTGATTATTTAATGCTTGATGATCATCCAAGATATCTGTTTCAGGAAAATTCTCTCTACCTAGTGCCCCAGCTAGTACAATTGGACCGTACATGATTACTTGTTTTTTCTTATCATCCTTTGCATGATATCGATGTAAATTCATTGGTAAATCATATGTAATCTGATCTCCATTTTGCCAACTATGTTCTAATATAACATACCCTTTATCCTCTTTAGCTTTTACTTCGGTTCCATTAATTTTTATTGATGGTTCATTTGATAACCAGGAAGGTTTTCGAATAGCAATCTGTTTTACTTCATTGCTTGCTTTTTCTAAGGTAATGGTAGTACTAGGCTTATACGGAAACGCTGTTTGCTGTTTGATCACCATATCATCATAATTGTTTGATGCTTCTGCAGAAATAAATAAGTGCACATATAACATGTCTTCCATTTTTTCAAAAATACGACGGTTATATCTTGCCGGATTCTCCATTCCTGTACCTGTACAACACCAGAACGAATTATCATGTGAGTGATATACTTTAAAATGACCTGGCTCGGAAGATACAAAATAGGTTTTCATACCAGAATCCGGATCTTGTGACGCAAGAATATGGTTATATAAAGCACGCTCATAGTAATCATAGTAATGTGCGGAATGATCCCATTCAAACAGGATTTCCGTTAACTTTAACATATTATACGTGTTACATGTTTCGGTTGTCAGTATTCCTAGTTCTTCGGCATTTTCCGGTCCGAAATGCTCACGAATACTATTTCCGCCAATGGCATAAGTACGATAATACACGACTTGATCCCAAAAGAATGTGGCTATCTGCTTATACTCTTCTTTTCCCGTAATATTGTAAAGTTTCGCTACTCCAATCACTTTCGGTATCTGTGTATTGGCGTGTTTTCCTTCTAACTCATCTTGCTTGTTTGCTAATGGATCTAATACGGCCTTATGGTAAAACCTTTCTGCTAACTCTAAATAGCGAGTATCATCTGTGATTAAATACAGATCTGCTAATGCTTCGTTCATCCCACCATGCTCACAGGTCAACATCCGTTGAAATTGGTCTTCTGATAAATTCACTAACCCATTATAAGCCCAATCAGCAAGTTTTGTAACAATTTCCAATGCTAAAGTGGATCCTGTTATTTGATGAATATCGATTAGTCCTGCATAGATTTTATGTATGGAATACCATGGCACCCACGATCCTCCGAGGCTAAAGTTATCTACTTTAAACTCACCAGAAAACACTTGATCAAAACATTCACGGGAAAAACCACTAACATATCCGTCCTTATCAAAGGACTGAGCAGCAGCTAATTCAGTTAAAGCATACTCTATTTTTTCTGATAACGCTTCATCACCTGTTACTTGATACATCGTTGCTGCTGCTGACAACCAGTGACCAATTGAATGGCCAGCAATTCCCATAGACTCCCAACCACCATATCGCTCTTTCTTAGCTGTTTTACCTGCAGCTTCATAGCATGGTGCGACAAGTCTATCGATATCTAAATAGAGTAAGTATTCTTTTCCTATTTGTTGGGAATTTTTAAAGATTCCGTCTAACAAATTCACTTTTTCCATATCTTCCACCTCCGTAACTATCTCAAATACTAGTATGAATTGTAATAGAGTACTTGTACATTCACAATTAATTAAATTACATATCTTTTTTTTAGATTTCTGATAAAATGTACTTAAACAGTTTCAAAAGGAGCGATCGTTTTGTCTCATCCAGTGATTATATCAAGCAGTTCATTCCCACTTCTTCATGAAATAGGTTTAATGAGTGATGAAAAAGGGTTGGAGAAACATCCTGATCGTGTGATGGAGAAATTAAATGTATTTGTATATGTTATAAAAGGTCAATTACAAGTAATAGAAGATAACGAAATATATACTCTAAAAAAAGGTTCCTATCTTTTTCTTAGAAAAAACATCCATCATTGGGGAGACGAATTCTATCAACCTGGATCTCAATGGTTTTACATTCATTTTTTTACTAATGACGTACAGGAAAATGTTAATGAATATAGTACATATGGAAAAACATCGCTGATCCATCATGAGGAATATCAGAGAAAGTTAACTATGCCTAAATATGGGGAAGTCTCTCACTTAGGATATACAGAATCACAACTAGAACAGATATTGGAAATGTTTGAATCATCTCACCCAATGCGACCATTAGTAACCAGCATGTATACACACCAATTTTTCTTAGATTTATACCTTGAGAATCTGGAGGCCTATACAAATAAGAAATCAAATAGAATAGTAGCGAAAATGATTCAGTTAATTGATAAGAGGGATAGACAGAAGTTATCCAGTCAAGAGATATCGGAATCTTTAGGTATGAATTATGCTTATCTTTCCAGCCTATTTAAACAACATACAGGCAAGAGCATTACACAATACCAAAATGAAAGAATGGTAGAAAAAGCAATTCAACTATTTCGAAAAGAAAACTTTAATGTGTCTGAGGTTAGTGACAAACTTGGGTTTTCCAACCCCTTCTATTTCAGCCGAGTTTTTAAAAAAGTAACAGGTATGTCCCCTTCCGACTACCTAAGGCAAATATATCGAGGGTAGTTTAGGAAAGGGCCTTTCTTCGGTGTGGATTCAAAGCCTAATGATGTTTATGAAAAAGCATTAAATGAAGCAGAGATACTCTTAGAGAAATTAAGCTAATTATACTTAATTCTTCTTCAATAAACGGGTAGCTTTAGTTGAAGAAGCAATATGATTAAAAAGATCTTCAATATACAACATGATGTATGTTAAAGATCTTTTTACATACAAAAATATACTGCCATTCTAAACAATCACTGAATAACTCTTTTCTAATATTACTAAATAAAGAATTCGATAGATTGAGTAGGTCATTTTCAAACCCATCTCTCTTATCCAGAAGTTTCAAAGACTCAACAATAACGAAGAATATGTTAGGTAAATCTTCCTTTAATTCTGATTTGACTTGAATAAAAGCTGTTGCATACTTATCAAAATGATGACTTTCAAACTCTTCAACGCCCGTGTAAAACGGAAAACTACTATCATCTTCCCATTCACATAATAATCCCCAAAAGCCAATAAGAGATCCAGCTTTTAGTACACGATTTTCATCACCGAAATGATTATAAAAGGCATATAAAAATTCTTCACACCAACCTAAATCAAAAATTCCGCCGTCACGCACAATACATTTTTTAAGTATGCTCAGAGTTTCTTCTAATGTCCTATAATTCTTTATCTCTAATGTCATATATTTCATCATTAACAATGTAAAGAGTTGCCCATTCAGGTGCTTTTTCTCGCGAAACTTCCCCTTTTAAAACTTTTTTAAATAATTCTATTACATCATTATAAGAAGGTAATTTTTCTTTCATATTTCTAAACTTTCCATTATTTCTACTCGTTAAACTATTCTGCACCGTTAGAATTCCTGTAGAGCATTAATTTCAACTTTGAAAAAAATAGAGCTCCTCAGTAAGATGTAAGTATAGACACCACTCTATAACTCAAAATCTAAGGAGGAAGCTCTATTATGAAGTTTAAAATGCAAGACAAACAAAATCAACTAATTGAAAGAATTTCTGATCGACATCTTATTGTAGGAGTAGATATTGCACAACACGTTCACGTTGCTCGTGCTGTTAATTTCCGAGGAATCATTATAGGTGAACCTCTATCTTTTGAAAATAACGAGGAAGGCTTTGATAGATTAATAAATTGGATGAAAATATTAAAAACTTTGAAAGGCTTTGATACTACAATAGTAGGCATGGAACCAACAGGACATTATTGGGTCAACCTTTCTAAATGGCTGTATGATAACGGTGTTGAAGTAGTAACTGTAAACCCTCACCTCGTTAAAAAGAATAAAGAAAACCGTGATAATACCCAATCTAAAAGTGATAAAAAAGATGCTCTAGTCATCGCTGATATGGTGAAGAATGGATACTATTCCTTTATACGCCCTACTTCAGAATCGTTTGAAAAACTACAAGTTTTAATGTCTAACCGGGACATGACAGTTAAACGACTTGTAAGTGCAATTAATCAAATCAATCGTTGGGTTGATGTTGTCTTCCCAGAACTTCGACAAGTATTCAAAGATGTAAAAGGAAAGGGTCCCATCGCTACACTTCGCTTATTCCCTACACCTGTAGAGATACGGTCTATGAAGAGAGAGGATATTGTTGAAGCCTGGAAAACCAAAATGAAGCGTCATGCTGGGCTTAAAAAAGCTCAATCACTCATTGACTTATCAAAGCGTTCTGTTGGTACTCATCAAGCACTTGATGCTTATAAATTACATTTGGAACAGTTGCTTGAAGAATTTGATCTCGCAACAACTCAACTCGAGCGAGTTGAGATGGAAGTTACAAAAGCTCTTGATGAAATTACTTTTGCCAAAGATATACTAGCCATTAAAGGAATTAATAAAATCACACTTGGCGGCATTTTAGACGAAGCAGGAGATTTAAGTGGGTTCGCACATGGTAATTCTTTATTACGTCATGCAGGATTACATCTAGTAGAAGCTAGTTCTGGTAAATGGAAAGGTCAAATAGTCGTTTCAAAACGCGGAAGATCTCGTTTAAGGCGTTTCTTATACTTAGCGACCATGAGCCTTGTTATGAACAATCCTGAATTTAAAGAATTGCACGCCCAAAATGTTAATGTAAAAAAAATGAAAAAGATGAAATCAATAATGAAACTAATTAATAAGTTTGCCAGAATATTAGTTGGTATGGCTCGTAACAATCAACCATATTGTCCTAGCCTGGTATGGCCTGTTTCGCCTTTAGCTGCGTAATATAACTTAATTAGATTTTATATGACCACATGAAATAACCAGCAGTATTTTAGAGAGTAATATTTTCAAATATTGGCTTATTCGTAGGATCTCAAAGAAAGTGCGGAGTACCGGATTTATTGTGCAAAAGGGCTCAGACCCGTTCCGTTAGAATTACCGGCCTCCACCACTTGGATAGGTGTGACGAAGGAATGAGAGGGCATTGACCCGTTGAGACATGGGAGCGAAAACCTCCAAGGGTGGTGTGGAGAATACGTACAGTATATGGAAATAATTGGAGTTGTTATTACCTCCTCTTATTTAAGTACGCCTTCATGTGGACCGAGCCATTAGATTATCTATTCTAATCCCTAATGTCCCCTCCAAGTGTTTTGAAATCCTGCGAATAAGCGAGCATTTGCGAGTGAATCGCATCTATCTGAGGGAGCATAATAACATAATATTTCAACATCTCATTTTAAATTTATGCCCTAAAAAAGTCGTCATTTGAATCGTCATGTTTCACGTTTGTACCCTTTAATTCAAGTACCGTGTTATTCAAGCTCCTCTGGTAAAGGTGGCTCGAAGATTTGCATCCACTCCTCAAGTTTAGCTTCGGGTATAACAAAAGTTGCATCTGGTTTCTGAGCATTTCTATTCCTTAAACGTTCAAATAACACCTCTTCTGATACATCATTAAAATGGATTTTAACGTCAGCCCCTAGTTCCTTAGCACGGGAACGGAACTCTTCTCGTTCATTTCTACCCCAGAACCCAAAATCTAGAATAACATCAACTCCGAGAACTAGAACTCTAGCTGCAACATTCCACATGAGAGATTCAACTGCATCATGTCTACCATCGTGTAATGACTCGTCCGATTCAGTCATGTTATACCCGTAATCATGACCTAAACTCGTATGCCATTCATCGGGGGTAAGGCGAAGTGCAGAGTATCTAGTTTCAAGTTTCCTCGCAAGGGTAGTTTTGCCGCTACAAGGGAGACCAACCATCAAATGGAGGGTTGCCATGTAATACCATCTCCTTTTCTTTAAAATAAATAAGTAATATTCTGAAATTAATCTGCTCGATAGTACAATACCTTCTTACACAATATTAGCATAATATCCCAACGTTTCATTTTAAATTTAAACCATGAAAAAAGAAGATCATTTGATAATCGTCTTGTTGAACTCTTGCTCTCTATAGTATAATAAGATTCTATGTCACTTTCTCTAAATTTCGTAATAAATACGGTATAGCATGATTAACATACATCACTAATTGATTCATTTGCTCTAAAAAGTCAACATTATCAGGAGAACCTATATTTACGGGTTTTTGTTGATCATTTTATATTTCATTAAATAAATATATATCACGGTTATATTGTTGTTTAATAAAGTCTTTATATAATTTATTGCTGATATTTACCTTCTTCCGCGTACCTGCACCGTTAATTGAAGTAATGCACTACCTTTGTTGTGGTAACGCATCCGTTAGTTTAAATTTTGTATTTTTGATTGTTCATTATTTCATTTAGCACATTAGTAATATCATAGGACATATTTTTACCTGTTTCATAAAAATACTTTTCATCTAATCCTGACTCCATAAACTCATTAGCCAAAATTAAGCACCGTTCACCCATTCTATGCTCCGGTTTTCTCATATTATCTCTCTTTAATAATGTTTCATTATCAGTCCATAAAACCATATAATTGATCTCTACATTTAAGCTTTTTAGGTTGTCACGAAGCCATTTTGCTTCTTAAGAGAAAGTTACATAATCCACAACTACATCATTGCCATACCTGAGAAAATTTTGTGTAAGACTTAAAATATTGTCCCAAATCAATGAAATTTCTTCTTTGCTTTCCCATGGTTTTTTTCTTCCATTCACATGCATATGACTAATGTAGTCACCAGAGATATAGGCACTTGATTTTAATTTTTTAACAAGTTCTTTTGAAGTCGTTGATTTCCCTACTCCAGCTGGTCCGGATAATATATAAACCTTATTCACTTTATTATTCATTTAAAGAAAATCCTCCAAAAAATATATTCAATAAATAGTTCTATGTAGTGGTTAAAAATCCTTATTCAGGGTTAACCCGCTACCACATAGTTCAATAACTTTCCATAACTCAATACTAACATTATATTCCATATATATTTCACCAACAAGACGAACAATTTAATAAACTGTTGCTCTTACTCCCTTCAGTTTAATCTTGCATAATTCATACATACGTTTCTAAATTAGAGGACATCTGATTCGTTGTTTGTAATAAAATAGCTAATTTCAATGTGTAAGTGGACATCTAGTTCGTTATACTTAAATCCCCAATAAATCTGCCTTTATTTTGCTAAATAAAGGAACAGATGTCCACTAACATCCCTATATCATTGTTTTCACTAGATATAACGGAATATATGTCCGCGATAAATCATAGCTTTTTAAAAAGGCAAAATAAAAAAGGAATAATAAGAATTATATAGAATAGAAAAAGTAAGGCTCGAATAATTGTAGAATTTAATGAAGGGTGAGAGGTATATTGGGTTCAAGGATTATGCACTTGATTATCGGTAATAGAATGGCAGAGTCTTTATTGATAGAAGATAAGACATCCTTTTTGCTTGGAAGTATTGCTCCAGATGCAGTATTTTCACATGAAGAAAAAACTACATCACATTTCTATATAGGTGAAGTCAAAGACTATTCAAGAAGCATTGATTATAAAGGTTTTTTACAGAAGTATAGTGCAGAAGTTGAAAATAAAAATCTGTTTACTTTGGGGTACTGTGCACATTTAATTGCTGATGATATATGGCTAAGAGGATTTAATCTTGCTTGGTTAAGAAACAGAATGGATGCTGATGAAGGATTACACGAGTTATACCATAATGACTTTCGATTACTAAATGCAAAATTGTTAGATTACTATGATTTTACAGATGAATTGAGGAAAACGCTTAGCCATTTTCCTACAATATTAGATTTGGAAGAGGTTAAGTCCAAGGATGTTGAAAAATTCGCACCTTATGTGTTAGGTGATATGGAGTACGATAAAGAAGATTCAAATGAAAAACTTAATGTTTTTACGTTTAACCAGATTGTTGGTTATATAGAGACATCAGTTGATGTGGGGCTATTGAATATAAAACCTTTGCTTACTTAATCTTCATTCACGACTGTAATCAAAAAGACACGGGTAGAATCCGTGTCTTTTATCTTGCTTATTTCCCTTTCGATCCTTGGCCTTTGCTGTGTAAAGAGAAAAGGTTAGTGTCGATTGAAAATTGTATGGATTGACGTTCTCTTTCTCGTTTTAAGGCTAGCTGGATTAGCTGATCAGTTAACTGTTCAAAATCTTTGCCACTTGGTTCCCAGAGATAGAAGGATAGTGAACCCGGAATCGTGTTAATTTCGTTAACGAACACTTCTCCTTCAGGGTTTAACAAAAAGTCGATGCGGGATACACCACTTGCATTCAATAGTTGAAATGTTTTTTCAGCCATTTCTTTTACTGTTGCAGTTGCTTCTTCACTGATTTCAGCAGGAATAATACGATTTACACTTTCCATCCCTTTAGTATCACCTGTTTTACCACCACTTTGGTATTTGTCTGCATAAGATAATATCTCATCCGTACTCAACACTTGTTCACAGACAGAGCTTTCTACTTCTTCATAATCACCAATAACAGAACAGTTAACCTCTGTTAAATCTGTCACCATTTTCTCAATAATCACTTTAAAACTATAAGAAATCGCAAGCTCTATTGCTTCCTCTAATTCTTCTACGTTATTCGCCTTTGAGATACCTACACTGGATCCAAGATTAGCTGGTTTAACAATAACGGGATAACCGACTTTTTCAGCTAATTGCTTAATTCGATCCTGCTGCTCATGCCACTGACTAGAATAAAACCATTCATAATCAACGATTGACACGCCAGAATCTCGTAAAATCTGTTTCATCATCACCTTATCCATGCCAGCTGCTGATGAAGCCACATCACAACCGACGTAAGGAATCCCTAATAATTCAAGGTATCCCTGTAAAGAGCCGTCCTCTCCATTTGTACCGTGAATAACGGGGAAGACTACATCAATTGTTGTGATAACACCTTTCGAGAAAAGGGAACGTTCTTTTTTCTTCAATACGATATTCCCTTCGCCTTCCTGTTCCAATACGACTTTGTCTGCTTGTTTAAACAGCTGATCCAAGTCTTTATAATTCTCAATATCTGTTAATACATCCCCTGTATACCATTCTTTTGTTTTACTAATATAAATAGGTACCGGATCATATTTAGATCGGTCGATTGCATTATATGCTTGAAGTGCCGAGATTACGGAAACTTCATGTTCTACAGAAACGCCACCAAAGATTACGGCTACTTTCGTTTTCACAGCCTATTCCTCCCAATAAATTACTCATTATATGTGTCAGGTAAATCATTTTCCAATAGTATAATAGCATCTTGGCGGTTTAATGCCTGAATTTGTGATATCGCATGATTTAAGTCTTTAGCGATAAACAATTGCTCTTCTGGGTAGCCTTTTTCGTGAAGACCATCCTGAATTGGCTTTGTCTGTTTCTCCCCTACTAATATCACGTAATCACATGCATCTGCTGCATATTCACCAAATGCTTTATTATATTGATATTCCTTATCACCTAATTCTACCATACCTGGTGTCACTAGTACTTTATATCCATCCATTGAAGAAAGAACTTCTAAAGCCATACGTGAACCAGTCGGATTCGAATTAAAGCTGTCATCAATCACCGTTAAATTACCGAATCCTTTTTTAATTTCCATACGGTGTTTGACTGCTTGAATCTTTTTGACACCTAGCTGCAGTTTGTTCAAAGGCACACCCATTTCCCATGCCACACTGATCGCTGCCAAAATATTATAAACATTATGTTTCCCTAACAACTTCGTATCGAAATCAGCATCCAGTGATCCTTCTTTATTTGTCACTCTAAAAGTTGTTCCTTTGTTGTGAAAACGGATATCAGAAGCAAGATAATCTGCTTCTTTGTCATCAATTCCAAAATAGACTTTGCGACACTGATTTTTAGGTGTATAGGACATAATATTCTCGTCATCACGATTTAAAAAAGCGACACCATCAGCTGGTAGTGTTTCAACAATTTCATACTTTGTTTTTTGTATGTTTTCAAGTGTTTTAAACGTTTCTAAATGTTGTTCACCTATAGCTGTTAAAACCGCATATTTGTGACCAACCAATTCACAGATTTCTTGAATATTACCTGGTTCTTTCGCTCCCATTTCGGCAATAAATACATCATGATATGGCTTTAGAGAGTTACGAATTGTAATCGTTACACCTATTTTTGTGTTAAAACTGTTCGGAGTTTTTAACGTGTTAAAATGTGACGATAATATCGTATCTAATATAAACTTCGTACTCGTTTTACCGAAACTTCCTGTAATACCAACTGTTTCCGTATTTTTAGCGCTGTCGATGATACGCTTCGCATCTTTATAATAATATTCTTTAATACTATTTTCGATCGGTCTGTTAATGAAGTTCGCTAATAAAACCACACCATATGTCAATATAGAACCTAGCACGATAACGAAAGCAGCATAGCTCAATGAATAGTCATTCCAGATAAAATGTAAGCTCGTTGCTAACAAGAAAAGATAAATAATCGAAATAGTCACAATTAATCGTTTAATACGAGCGGTAATCGCCAACTTTTTCTTTTCTTGTTTGTTTTTCGGTACCAATAAGCCTAACAACGCGATCACGAAAATAAGCCAATTCCACTCAAAAAGTAATAATAGAGCTAAAAGAAGAGCCAGCCATTCATGAACAGGTACTACTTTCGTCCAATGGTCGGCCATCCATCGCCACAATCGAATGTTAAAATAACTGTTTAATTGCAGCATATGGATCGCTTGTTTTGTACGGAAAAACACATACACCATCCATAATACACTTACAATTGAAAATATAATCTGCATGATCAAACTGCTCCTTTATCATCTTCTAAAAAAGTATCCACTATTACTGCGACACGACGTTTTTGTTCTAAAAATACGTAATGTCCGGCATTCTCAATTAATGCTAAACCGGCATTTGGAATTAGCTTTTCCATAATTTTCGCATCTTGTACAGGTGTTGCCGTATCATTTGCACCCCAAATTAATAAGGTCGGTGCTTTAATATTTGGCATATGGTGCTGTAGATCTTCATTGACTACTTTACTTAATGTTTGCTGCATCACTCTAGACGCATTTTGATAATCAGAAGAACCTGCTTTGCCGCGGTATTTTGCAATAATATCATCTTTATATTGATTCAAAATTGGTAAGCTTAACACCTTTTTTAAGGTTTTATACGTGTATACTTTTACATAATAATCTGCTTTACGCTTCGGTTTCACACCAGCACTGCCTATTAATATAATTTTATGTACATTATTCTGGTGTCTGTCAGCATATTTTATAGATACTCTCCCACCAAATGAATGTCCGATTAATATCGGATTGTCAATCTCTAACTCTGCTAAAAATTTTTCAAAAAAATCAGTATACCTGTCTACATCCCACGCTTCATCTGGTTCATCGCTTCTACCAAAGCCAGGAAAGTCCAATGAGGTAACCTGAAAATGAGCACTTAGATTGTTTTGTAAATCCTCAAACAAATCGAGGCTCGTTCCCCAACCATGAAGCATAACGACAGGACGACCCTCACCAGTTTGTTTATAATGAATTTTTAATTGATCTATTTCTATAAACACGAATGAACGCTCCCTTATCAATCTCAGCTTATATCTTTCGTACATCACTTCTACTATATGACGCAAAAACACTATTTAGAAAGAAAATTTCACATCCATTATCATATCATAAAACGAGACAGAGGGACAGATTTAATGCACCTTTATCTGGTCATCAACCTGCCCCTCTATTTACATTAAATTTGCTTTCATTAATCTTTTCCTTATCATAATTCCCAGCCAACTTGCAAGAATTGCTTTGATGACTCCAACAATTAAGAATGGATAAACTCCTGAAGCCATTGCCGCACTCCAGCTTAATTCTGCCACAAATTTGAGCTGAGTCATACCAATAGCTAAAGTAACAAACATTCCTACTATATTTGCAATCAATGCCATCTTAAAATTAAATGTTGTTTTTTCTAAAATAAGTCCGGTTATGTAAGCCGTAACGATAAAACCAAAGATGTAACCTCCTGTGGGTCCAACTAAAACTTGTGGTCCTCCAGCTAGTCCAGAGAACACAGGTAGACCAATCAGACCTAGCAACATATAGGCAAACATCGAAAGTGCGCCGAGCTTACTTCCGATAATCGTTGCGGTTAAGCCTACAGCTAATGTCTGTCCACTGAATGGAACAACCCACAATTGTACTTGCAATTGTGCTAAAATAGCAGTAATCGCTGCAAAAATACTTGCTAAAATAAGTGCTCGTAATTTACTTGATTTCATTTCTCTCTCCCTTTCGTCAACCGATACAAAATATAGGTTAACATAAAGGTGTAGGAGTGACAATAATTTTTTTAAACAATTTCCAAGTGACCAAAGCTTTACATATAACAACTAACTCTCTTATTCGGACTGGTAAGTGAAGTATTCTCCCGAAAGCTTTGAACAGCACTCATCTCTTCAAGTGTGGAAAAAACAATACTTATATAATTGGCAAAAAAGAACTGCCTTTATTCTGACAGTTCTTCTTCGTCATTATCTCCATCCATATAGCTATCTGACACTTGTTCATGTGTTTCGGCAAAGCCTTTGCTCATCTGGTCATTTCTTTTATAATCTTCTACCTCATAATTTCGTTCTGCGATTTTGGAATTCTTTTTTGGATCCATACTATCACCTCACCTATAGCTTGAACCCACTTGCCAATTATATACTCTTTTTGTTAAATTGAATTAATTTAAGTTCGTACTAATATTGTTTTTTCGGTTGACTGTTTTTTTATAAAACTTATTAAATAGGCTTCTTGTTTCTCGATATCAAGGAACAGTTGACACCATAAATGTTACTAAACTGCAAGCACGGCATGAGATTCTTATGGGCAAAATTGGAACTTATAACGATATTTTGTCCATAAGAAATCCAACAAACATTAACCGTTTATGAAATCGCAGCATATTTCCAGAGCTTTTGCATAGTGTTACCTTCCCTCAATCAAAATAGTTCATGTTTGAAAAATACTATCTGCAAAGTAGCTTCTGTTTCACGATATCTGATAACAATTCCATGCCTGTTACTTGACTTACATGGATCACTTCGTCTGGAACTGTTGGATTTTCTACCCATTTTGTCAGGATATTTTCCTTATCTGTTAAATAAGATGGTTCAAAACGGACACCTTCTTCTCCATCAAAAATGGCTGCATAAAAAATATCCGATTCAACTATATCTTGAAAGAAATGACTTCCATATGATAATTCCGGCATAAAGCCTTTTGCTTGTGATGAGACCTCGCATATTGCATCAACATGCTGAATTTCGGAAAAATGAACAGGAACACCAAGTGAAGGTGTAGATGTGCCCCACCGACCGGGTCCAACTAGAAATACACGCTTATTTTTAAGATCTCTTGTTATTTTGCCAATGGTACGTGCCACACTATATTTATCTTGTTCACTTAAATTAAGGTATCCATCCATATCTACATAAATACAATAATCTATTGGAAGACGCACATTACCTCCCATAAAGTTACCTTCTGTTTGAATAAAACAAGCTTCGTCAGGACTAATTTCTGGTATCTCTACTGACTGCCCTAGTCCTTTTGTTTGTAATGGTCTACATTGAACAATGTTAATCTTAAAATTATCTTTATCACGGAAATTAGCAGTAAATTCTACATCTACAGGATAATCATAAACACGTGCTATTTCCGCTAACAGCTCTCTCATCACTTTTGGAAAGCTAGAATTTTTTAATAAATTTTTAAAATCGAGAATATATGGAGTCGGCATATTCTTATAGCCTAAATCCTTCAAGCGGAAAGCTGTTTCGGTATCAATTGAGGCAAATAAATTACGTTCGACATCCCACACATTAGCTATTGCATTATCTAACTTGACACTAGTCCATTCATTTTTCGATATCGATAGAACGTCCACTCCGTGCTGCGAAAATTTCTTTAAATCATCCATGTGCATTAATGGCTTTCGCGTCGGTTGGTCAAGTGTAACAATTTTGGCATAGTCATCTACCGTTCGGTCAACTGCTCTGGTTCCTAATCCAAATACTAAACGAATCATTCCTGCATCCATATCAACACTTTTATCCCAAACATAAAGATTGGAGGAGTTACCAACACCAGCAATATGCGGGAAGAAATTATCATCATAATGGTCGCCAGATACTCGCTGAATTAAAATTGCCATTTGTTCATCTTTTTCAAATAAACCGCGATTCATACGATATTCTAGTGCATCTTCATTCATCGTACTGGCATACACAGTACGTATTGCGTCTTCTAATGCTTTATAACGTTCTTCTGGTGTACCCTGATTAACACAAAAGACACTATCGTATTTTCCGGCAAATGCATTGCCAAAATTATCTTCTAGCAATGAACTGGAGCGAACAATAATTGGAGATTGACCAAAATACTCCAAAACTTGAACGAATTGTTCTTTAATATTAGATGGAAACTCTCCATTTAATAATTTCTCCCGTAATTCACGTGCATACTTAAAATAACCCTCTTTTGTTTTTTGCTTAACTCGTAATTTCCACCAGCCATTTTGAACAATGTAGGTATAAAAAATATCTGAGCCAATGTAAAACGAATCATGTGCTTCCATATATTTTTCAAACCTATTCGTATTGTCTTCTTTTAATATTTTTCTTGCTAAAAGCATCCCGACACTTTTACCACCAATAAATCCTGTACCTACTTCTCTGGACGCAATCGTTAAAATATCTTGTAATGTAAAATATTGATCACAAAGGTCGAACATTCTCGACTTCTCACCCAGTAATAGTGTCATCAATAACCTCTTTGTTTTTACTTGCGTTGCTTGATCTTTTTGCAGATCTTCACGTGCTCTTGTGAAAATGACATCCCAATAATCCAGCCGTTCTTCCACACGATTGATATTAGAAAATAATGCAGAAGCCTCCGAGCTTGCTGTAATACTTTTCACCCGGTCACCTTCAATTAAATGTGGGAAAAACATCGTAGGAGAATAACGTTGCCAAACTTTTAATGGATGAATATAGTGCTTACCTTCCACTTCGTATAAATCTAACAATACCTGTGTAGTTTCACGAATCCGGGCAATCGTACTATACGTATGAACATTACGATTGATTGCAAAGTAGGCTACTGTTTCTAACTCATATAAATACGGACAGCACACTTTAAAGAAGTTCCCAATCATTAAATCAGAACACCAACTCGATAATAGATCCGTCAAACTATCGAAAACATAGAACGTTTTGAAGCCTTCATTTTCAATTAAACGATGAATCTCGGTAGCGAAGCTTTCAAATCCTTTTTTTGCATCTACATTGTATTGCTTTACGCCTTCTCGGTCTATTAATGGTTCATGTTTACCAAACCGTACATAGATTACTTTTCGATTATCCTGCAAGGCTTTATCTACATACGGAGTAATAATATCTTTATATGCATGAATATTATCAACTTGCCATACTACATTATCTCCTAATCTCAACGAGTCAATAGTCTTATCAAATCCAGGAATTCCTGTTGAGATTTTTATATCCATTTCCATGTTAATCACCAGCCACTTCTATAAAAATACCTTATATTCTAATTATAACATCATATAATGATAATCCTATATCGATTAAGCATCGATTTATTCCAATTAATTGATAAAAAACTAATTCACCACATATATTCCTATTTTATTAAGAAAAACTGGGCAAAACCCGCCCAGTCTTATAACAATATGCTAAGTAGGTCTGTGGATATTGCTATTAGTAGTCATTATGAAATATATCGACCGTTTGACCACCACTCCGGCTGCCCACTCCCCTTTCCGTGGGGTTTGCCCTTCAGCTAACTTTTTCGAGCAAAAACCGCTCAAAAAAGTGGATCTTCAGAGCAAACGAGTCCCACAGGAGTTGAAGTGGGCGCCTTCGTTTAATGCATACGCTACAACATTTGTCAGACCTAGCAGCTTGGATTATTATCCCTGTGAAAGTGCAAAAATATGGCATTTGCATCACTCATATGGTTATAAAACTAATATGCTTTTTCTGATATTCGGTGTAGAAAAAGGTATAGCGGAGGCCGACCGTTTCGACTCCTAAGGGAATAGCATGATCTGAAGATCCACTTTTGCAGGAGCGAACTCCTCCTGCAAAAGTTAGCTGAAGAGCATGCCCCTTGGAAAGCGAAACGGTCAGCCGCAGCGGGTGGCTTGCACACTTTAACTTTCATCATAAACAACATGACTAGTCAACTAAATCTTTATTTATTACACTTTTTAAACGTAAATAAGATACAAAAACACTGTGATACCAATGGTTATGCTTTCCTACCTTATAAAAAAAGATACTGCTTATTCTGCAGTATCTTTTTGATTTGGTGCTTCTATGAAATTTTGCAATGCCCTTTGATCATATTTGATCCTTTCCTTTATATCTGCATTAATACTATCAATCGCTTCGATTGTAACAGTTTTTCCATCATAGAAATCTTTCATAGCAACATCCCAAATAAATTGTATGTCTTGATCCAAAGGTTGAGGTTTGCCTGGTACTTTTTTGTGTAAGGCAAGCTCAAATATTTGATTTAAATCTTTATTGATATAAAAGGGATCATGTTCAACTTTCTCATACATATTTTGCATATCATCTGCCATTTTTTTAGCAAATGCCCATGCCATCTCCTTTTGGTTACTATTTTCAGAAATAGCAATAGACATACTTGCCTCCATGTCTACACCTGCTAGTTGAAATGGTAAAGCAGTTACTCCCCATTTCCCCTTTTGCTCGGGAACCCAATTCTTCAGATGATCTACTACATAACTAGCCATTTGAAACATAACTAATTCATCATTTTGCAATGCTTCTTTTCCTCTTTCATCCCAAATATTAATATAGGGACTTAGGTCATTACTAACTACATCACTTGCAACTTGAAAAGTAGTCTCTAAAGGTTCTTCATTCGCTAAATACTTATACTCTTCATCAAAAAAATAACTCGTTCTTAAAACCATGTTCAGTAGTGAATGTTCTGATTCTACAATATAGTGGCCATTTTCTTTTAAATTTCGGGCCATGTTCAACCACTTTTCATCATCATTTAAATACTGAGACAATTGCCTTGGGTCACTGGGATATCCATATAGATTTAATATATCTTCCCGATAATACGTAACATAAGGGAAATACAATAATGGTATTGCGAACATTTTATCGCTGTCTTCATCAATATATCGATTTAATAAACTTTCTGGTCTTCGGGCGAAAAAACCTTCATCATTATACCTTTCTTCATATAAGTTTTCAAAACCACTTATTCCAGTAAATTCACCTAAAGCATAATCAGGTATTACATATAGATCTGGTGCCTGTTCTGTTAACATACTTTGACGATATTTTTGTATAATATTTTCTTTTATTACTTGTATATCAACCTCTATCTCTGGATACATTTCTAAAAAACCTGGTAATGACTTTTCAAAAATATTATCATGTGTCCAAATAACCAATTCATCGTCCTGTTCAACCTCTTCTTCCATTTCAACCGATTCAATTCTTAATGAAGATTCCTGAAAGGACTTAAAACTGGAAGAATGACAACCAACTAAGAGAATTATTCCTGCAGTCGCTATCCATAATCTGATTGATTTCAATCGTGTTCCTCCCTATATGATGTTAGTAGTTGTGAATTGTGATGTTCTTGTTTCTCCTCATACATTAATGAATCCGCATGATGTAACAATTTATCTAAAGTCTTACCATGGTCAGGATAAAAACTAATACCAATACTAGCTGTCAACATGATCTCCGTTTTATTAATAACGATTGTTTGCCTAATAACCTCGACTAATTGTTCACTAAACAACTGTACGTCTTTCTCTGTTTTTAAATTCACAACAGCAACAAATTCATCGCCTGCTAAACGATAAAAAGTTACAGGCTGACCTCGCTGAAATTGTTTTAACCGTTTGGCAAATACTTTTAATAATAAATCTCCACCACTATGCCCAAGCGTATCATTGACTTGTTTGAATTTATCTAAATCAATAAAAACAATCCCAAAGCGTTCCAAGTTTGCTGGTGCATCTAACATCTCTGTTACATCCTCATGAAAAGAATACCTATTTGGTAAATCAGTTAATGTATCGAAATGAGCCAAACGGTATAATTTCGACTCTGATTCTATTAATTGATTTGTCCTTGCTGTTAGTAAGTCATTCTTCTTTTTGGCATCAGTAAACATTGTTTGTAGCTGGTTTGCTACTTTTTCAATATTTTGCCCTAGCTTTGAAAATTCATCTATAGAAGTATCTCTCCAATAGAAAGTCTCCTGTCTATTCATCTTCTCTGGTAAATCACTTGTTAATTGCGTAAGTCGTATTAATGAATTGGATAATATGCGGTTAACTATCATACCAAACACTAATGCAATGAATAATACAGACAGGGCAAACATCAAATAATGAGTAAGGTCAGCAGCTAACGCTACTACTCTATTTGTGATAGGAATAATTAAAAATGCTCGCTTATTTATAAAGGTAGTTTCACCTAGATAATAGCCATGATACCAATCTGATAAAGTTTGTTGCTTAGATGGTAGCCAAATAAAACCATTAGGATGAATTTGATTAACAAAACCATCTTCAACATAATCAAGATTAGGAAGTGTGTCATTCTGATTATGCGCATAAAGCCATAATTGACCACCTTGATCCAACATATAAATACGTCTATTTGTTGTTCCAATAAATTCATCTAAAATTGATTTTATTCTAGCTTTCTCTAGTTCAGCGTCTAATTCATAATTTTGAATCTCGATAGAATCCATTTCTGCTACCTTTTGTTGTAACCGTTCTTCCAGTTGTTGATATTGAAGGTAAAACTCCTTGTACATTTCGCTCTCGAGCTCCCTACCATTAACTAAAATGATGATAAGTAATGGGAGGACAGCGGAGAAAATTAATATGTGGGAAATTACCTGGCCAAAATATAATTGATTTTTTTCCTGAAACCAGTTTTTCATCTTTGGAATGACTGGAAGATAATCGCACAACATATCAGCAACTAAAGCAGCGAACAAAGTAGCTGCTACAGTCTGAATGATCATAAAATTAGTTAAAACACTTAAATCATCCAAGAAGTCTGAGAAGAGAAAGACCAATAAGAAATAAAGAATAAAGATGATAAAGGAATAAGCAAAACTCCATGTAAATAGATCTTTTCCTTTTTTTGTATAAAATGTACCGATTATCAAAATTTCAAGTATACTAAAGAAAACCAATGAATTGCCTATATGTAAAAATTGTGTGAGTAAGCTCATACAAATTGTTAATAGAAGTGCAAAACGAAAGCCAAATAATCGGATAGATGCTAGATAAAGAACAGGCGCAAAACTTATGGTAATACCGAAAACTAATGATACAGAATATAATTGCGCAATGACAGATACAGTTAAGATCAATATAAACAATGTAATTTTTCTATTCATGACATTACGCATATCTATTCGCTCCTCACCCATATCTCGTTTTATAAAAAATATAAGAATAAAAACCTATACAAAAATGTATAGGTTTCCTGTTTTTATCTCAGGTAACCCTGCCATCGTCGCGATTTTCCACCTTAGATCTGTGGTTTTGCGTCTCTATTTTTCAATAGATTTGCCTTTTCCCATTATATAGTACTATTATATCACAAACACTGACGTAGCTTACTAGAAATATAAAACTAATTCCCTATATAATATAATAATTTCATGATAATAATCAATTCAAAGTAGAGATCAATTCAAAAAATACGAATAAACCAACAAATTCTTCGCTTTTAAAGTAAACTGCGAAATAACTTCTTAATAGATTAGCTTTTGCCATTCTGATTTATGCTAAGTGTTAGGAAACGCTACGGCAAGATACTTCGCTTTGCTTAGTGTTCTAATTATTGAAAGAAGAGAACTTATTCAATAATAAAAAGAGTAATCCTGATTAAGATTACTCTTTCACAATGGACTGTTTTCAATTGCATATACTAGCAGCAATTACTCGGGTACGTCTGTTTCGTCCTCCCAAGCAAGCATGCCACCTTCCATATTTGTTGCCTCAATTCCATTTGCTTCTAAATATTCAGTTGCTCGACCACTTCGAGCTCCTGAACGACATACCATGTAGTAATGTTCATCTTTATTAAATTCTTCTATTCGGTTAGGAATTTCTCCTAATCTTATATGTTTTGCACCAGGAATTATACCTTGTGCTACTTCATCATCTTCTCGAACATCAATTATATTTAATTTTTCACCATTTTTTAATTTTGTTGCTAATTCTGTTGCTTGAACCTCTTTCATAATAATACCTCCAAAAGTTTATTCTCATATAGCAATTTATTATTGGTTGATGAATCTCTCATTGAATAATACCATTATTGTGCTTCCTTTACTAATATTTAATATAGCTTCTAAAATTAATAACATACTGGGTACAGTTTTAAGCATTCATTTGCGCTATTTTCTTATCACAAATATGTTCAATCACACTCGGAATTTTTTCTTTTGCTATTGGTTTAGAAAACCAATAGCCTTGGAATATTTGACATCCTAAATCTTCTAATAGCTTTATCTGTTCTATTTCTTCTACCCCTTCTGTGATTACTTGCAACCCAAGTGCATGTCCCATTTCCATTATCGCCTGCACAATAGCTAAATTTTTTGGATCCTGATGAACATCTATTACGAAAGAACGATCAATTTTTAATGCACTAATTGGGAATTTTTTTAAATACGATAGCGAAGAATAACCTATTCCAAAATCATCAACTTCTATTCCAATACCTAATGCTCTTATATCTTGCAATACGTTAATAGATAACTCAATATCCTCTAATAATAAACTTTCTGTAATCTCAAAACTAATTTGGTATGTAGGGCACTTTGTTTCAGCTAGCAGCTTTTTTACTTTATTGACAAAATTCTGCTCGCTCATTTGCTTATAAGATATATTGATAGAAATATGATAATATTCCCCTTTCTGGTTCCAAGCTACAACGTCTTCAAATACTTGTTTCATGATATGAGCGCCAATTGGAACAATCCACCCACTTTCCTCCGCAATCCCTATAAATTCTCCTGGAGATACATTACCTAAGTGTTTATTATTCCAGCGAATCAAAGCTTCGAACCCTATTACCTTCTCTTGTTTGATATCTACTTGTGGTTGATAATGTACCTGCAGTTCATTTTGATCAATAGCTTGAAATAAATGCCTTTTAATGTGAAAGACACGATTAGTTTCCTCCGCGTTTCCTTGTTGAAAGAAATGATAAGATTCTGCGCCTTTACTTTTGGCCATTTGCAAGGATTCTCGTGCCTGCAAAATCATCGTGTCAGGCTTTTGCTTTTCAAAATGAACCATTCCAATATAAATCGTAGTCATAAACTCCTGCTTTTCATATTTCCAAGGATCTTTTAGACGGTGCAATAAAGCTATTATTTGTTGCTGCAATTTTTCTTTACTCTGCTTTACAATCAAGGAGAATTCATCCTCGCCACTTCTTGAGATAAACATTGGTTGAAAATGATCTGCTAATAAACCTGACATGTTTGTCATGACGAATTCCCATGCTTCCATACCATAAATCCCTTTTACTTCTTTCATTTGATCAAAATCAACAAGCATTAAATGAAAAGCATCTTGCTCATGAATCGTTTTTTCTAACACTTTCCGAAATTTATATTTATTCGGAAGATGTGTGACAGGGTCATAGTAAAGGATTTTGTCCAATGATTCCTGATATTGTTTTCGTGCTGTTATATCCCGTGAGATAAGCAATATACTAGTTTCATCATTTTCATCCGTTACTTTCCTTCCCTTTACATCCAACCAGCGTTTATTCCCCTGATAATCTGTAACTTCTAGTTCCGTAGTATCTTCAATGCTGACATGGTACAAATAATTGATAAATTGTCTAATTGTTTCATTTGTCGATGGTTCGAAAAAATCGCTAACAGATGATATATCTTTTTCACCTATTAATTGATTAATTGAAGGTGAAACATAGCTAACTTCCCTATTTTCATTGATTAAACCGATAATATCTGTTGTATTCTCAGCTATTAATCGATAGTGGTAATCATTGACCTTCATTTTCTCTTGATAATTCATGTTTTCCATTACTAATCCAATAACATAGGCATACGTCTCTAATGCTTTTATTTCTCTATCAGAAGGCATATGTACTTCATTGCGATATAAAGTAAAAACCCCTGCGACTTCATTGTAACTGGTTAGGATTGGAGTCGACCACACTGTTTTCATGTTAAAACGTCGTGCTAAATCTCGATATTTAACATTCTCAATTTGATCTAAATTATTTTTAATATTTGTTTTATTATAATAAGCCGCTTCCCCACTAATAGCTTTTCCAGGTTGAATAGGTAAATCAACTAACTCACCTATAAACGCTTGGGGCAATGAATGGGTAGCATAAGGAGTTAATTTTTCTGCCTCAGCATCTTTCCGGAATATTAAACATTGATACTCCGTTTGTTCTTCAATCATTTTACAGATCTCTTCAAAAGCGACTTTTTTATCAGATATAGTAAGTAATTTTTTTACCATATTGAATTGATTCCCAACTAAAATGGATTGATGTTTCTTTTCGGTCACATCATTTTGAATGCCGACAAAGAATGTTTGTCCCTGATTAATAATTGGCGTTATCTTTAATTCATTCCAAAAGCACTCACCATTCTTTTTATAGTTCTGAATTTCAATTTGTATTGGCTCTTCTCGACTAATCGCTTCTTTAATTTCATGACTGTTTTCCTCTCTTGTTTTGCTTCCTTGTAAAAAACGGGCATTCTTTCCGATTACTTCATCTTTTGGATAACCAGTCATTCTCTCAAATCCTTTATTCACATAAATAATCGGATTGTCTTCCTTAGCAGGATCTGTAATGACAAGGCCTGAAGATACTTGATCAAATAAATGAATAAATCGTCTGTTTTCGTTAAGGGATTCCAGTGCTTGCTTTTCAGCTTGCTTTCTAGTTTCAATTTCATCTTCATATAATTTTGTTTGTTTACGGATTAAATAAAAAAGTAATATAGCAGTTATAAGAACAAAGATAAAGCCTTTAAAAGTTTGAACTTGGAATAAAAAAAATGAATCCCATTCAAAATATTCTAATATAAAATCAGAAAAAAAGATCCACAGCAAACCGACAACTACATAAGTACAAGTTATTCGCGTAACATTTTTCACAATCGCCACCTCTAAATTGTTTTGATGTTATATTCATTATTTAGTTCTATATACCCAATTCCGAAAATTCAAAACATTTTTGAGAAAAACGAATGCTATGATTGCGATTCTTGATAGACATAAAATCCGTTTTTTCCATTTCGTTTCGCTTCATATAGTGCAATATCAGCTTGTTTGAGCAAGAGAGAAGCATCTTTATTTAATTGCTTAGAATCTATTCTGGAAATTCCTATACTTGTCGTCATATAAAAATGGTTAGTTTCTATCACCCATTCCTCTGCCATCGCCTTTTTAATTTTGGTTGATAGTTCTACTGCATAATTAATAGATTGAATGTTTGGTAGCATAATGATAAACTCATCACCACCCAGTCTTGCTATTATATCTTGCTTAGAAAGTAATTGTTGTATTCTATTGCCAAATTCAACAATAACCTTATCACCAACATCATGACCGTACGTATCATTAATATTTTTAAAATCATCAAGATCCAACATCAATACAGCAAGCATATTGTCTTTTAGACTATCTAAACTTTCCTTTAATTTCTGCGTGAATAATCTTCGGTTTGGTAGATCTGTTAAATAATCATACATAGCACCGTGTTCAAGTTTTTCTTCATATTCTTTTTGAATCGTAATATCACGTGCCAGAACGACCATATGTTTAAAATTACCTTGCTCATCAAACACAGGAGTTCCATTTGCTTCCACCCAAATGTAGGATTGCTGATTAGTGTAATGTCTATTTTGTACAGAGAAGGGTTTTCCTTCTTTGATCGAGCCAGTGACTAATTCATGTAAGCTTTCTTGATCTTCAGGATGAATATTGTGGAGAAAGATTTTATCTAAATATTCATCCTGAGAAAATCCTACAATTCTTTTAAATGAAGGTGAAGCATATATAATACGACCTTGATGGTTCAACAACACAATTAAGTCATGGGCATTCTCAGCAATTATCCGAAAACGTTCTTCACTTTCTTGTAGTTTCTTTTCGGATTCTTTCTCCTTTGTCATATCATGAAAAATAGCATAAAATCCTTCGACTTTATCATCTAAAATTAATGGGGTTATTTTTACAGTTACTGGTATTAGAGCATTTGAACAATGTTTAACTTTTATTTCAATCGAATCTAATTGTTCAGAATGCGATTTTAGTATCAAGTTATCAAACTTCTCATTACTTTGTTGATCTAAAAGCATATTAATGGACTTTCCTATTAGTTCAACCGAATGATAACCTGTAACATCTTTGACTTGAGGATTACCATTAATAATTTTTCCTTCTAAGTCAAAGGAAATAATCGCATCTGGATTGTCTTTAAATAAGGATTGATACCATTTTTTATTCTTGTTAAGTTCATTCCATATTTGATGTAATTCTTGTTCAGCTTCTTTTTGCTTTGTAACATCCTGTACAACAGCGACAATTAGTTGAACATTTCCTTGCTTATCTATTATTGGCGTTAATGTAGTATTAGAATAGTTTGTTTTTGAGTTTGCTGAATAGCTATCCGCATATTCTACTATATCTTTTTCATCTAACACTTCTCGATATTTACCGATTAAAAAGCTTGCTTGTGTACTCGGCAAAACTTGCTCTACTGACATCCCGATACATGTTCTTGTTATATCTGTTTTTTCTAATACGGCGTCATTAACAAACTCATAAATAAATCGTCCGTTAACCGCTTTCATAGCATAAACTTGATCCTTAATTCCCACATTCAATATATTTAAAAACATAGTTTCCATCCCGTTAATCAATAGTATAACCACCTTTCAAAAAAGTGTCGATATATGTAGAATGATCTATAATACCATTCTATCCTTTTAACTTAATAAAATAAAGCTATTATTCTATTAAGAAAACAGGACTATCCAGCCGGGTCCATATCGTACAAGATAACAACTGCGAACAAGTTAACATTCATTTTTGTGTAGGCTGATTCCATTCTGATTAATGATGAGTGCTTAGAAATGCTTCGGCAAAATAATGCGATTTCCTTAGTCTTGGACATGTACTCTTCACTATTTTTAAACTTTCCTTTTAAAAAAGAAGAGACAGACAATGAAAGTCTATCTCTTCTATATTTAAATCATTTTAAACTTTTGAATTTGTTTTTGTAAATCATCTGCTAATCCATCTAGTTCATTGGCACTTTTGGTGACTTCTTCCATAGAATGATTAGTTTCCTCGGCTGATGCGGCTGTCTCCTCAACGGCAGCTGCAGACTCTTCACTTACAGCAGCAATTTCATCAACCGATTTATTCATTTCCACACTATTTTCATTTACTTCTTCCAAATTTTTCACCATATGTTTCACACGATCTACCATATCGGTGATGGATTGGTTAATTTGGGTAAATGTTTCACCTGTTTTCTCCATTTGTTCCGTACCGTTTTCAACTTCTTTAAAACCGGATTCCAATGACTGAGCAGCTTGTCCTGATTCATCTTGAATATTCGAAACCAGCCCGGTTATTTCGGTAACAGAATCAGTTACCTGCTCTGCAAGCTTTCGAACTTCATCTGCAACGACTGCAAAACCTTTTCCTGCTTCACCTGCTCTAGCTGCTTCAATAGCAGCATTCAATGCAAGTAAATTAGTTTGCTCCGCAATTTCTTTAATCACAATTACAATTTTATCAATTTCTTCGGTACGCTTATCTAACCCTGATACTTTTTGATAAGAATCTTGTACCATCTGATATATCGTTCTCATTTGGTTGACTGACTTCTCAAGATCTTCACGACCGCCCTGACTAAGATTCATAACATCTTCTGACTCATTAGCAACCTGATATCCTTGATTCGCTACTTCTTTCACTTTACGATTATATTGCTCTACCGATCCGGCTAAGTCAGATGCATGATTTGCTTGTGATTCACTTCCAGACGATAACTCTTCCATTGTTGCTGCGATTTGTTCACTGCCTTCACGCACTTGATCTGCAGATTGATTTAGCGTACCACTCTGCTCCATAACACGACCAGTAGCCATCATCACTTTGTTAATCATTTCATACAAGTTTTCTTTCATTTGATTCATCGCTTTCGCCAATTCAGTAAATTCATCATTGCTTTTTACCGTGACTTCCTCTCCTGAGAGATCACCTTGTGCTAATAGGTTCAATTCCTTCTTGATCGTCGAAATATTATAATTTATCGTTCTTACGATCAAGGTAACTAATGCTAATCCTAAAATAATAGAGATACCGATCGTTATAAGAGTCGATGTAACAAGATCCTGTCGCATATTAGAAGCAATAAGATACATATCAAAATCAATTGCTCCCACCCCAATTAATTCATTGTCACTTCCGTAAAATGCCTTTGCTAAAGTGATCACTGGCTTTCCGGAAGCTGTATCAATATAAGGTTGCGTCCATATTACTTCATCTGGTGACTGAACAGCCTGTTTATACCAATCTGTTGCAGTTGAATCGTAATTATTCAAATTCACATCACTATCTGGAATGTTATTTAAATATAAAGCACCCTCAGTGGTTCCTAAATATAAATTAATTATATATTCATCATTTTGAGCTTGCTCTGTTAAGTAACTTTCATAGTAATTCGTTAATTTGGGATCATTAACTGTAGGCATATGAGAATAGTTTGCATCTTGGAGATCAGAGGTGGAAACCTTTTCATAGTTTAATTCCTCTGATTCTGTAAGTGAAGTTAGAAACGCTTCATATTTTTCAAAGGTTTCTTGGTATTTTGGTGACATTTCTACGATATCATCTTTTTGTATTATTGCTTTTTCCAGTATCGCTGTCTTTTCATAGGCTATGTAACCAACAACCCCCATTGGAATAAATAATAGTAAAATCATAATAACGGGTAATTTGTATTTAATTTGCTGAAACTTCTTCATGTTTGTCCCCTTCCCTTTGTAGTATATAATTCCCCCTTACATATTACCATTATCATTTAAATATTACTATACGTAACAAACAAACAGTTCTAAAGGACTAAAAAACTACACTCTCCTTAAAAGTGTAGTTGGTCATTTATACGCAATGACGATACCAAGAGGTTTATGATCCATTTGGGTACCCTCCATTGGCTCTATTAATGCGCCTTTTTGATAAAAAAACCTCTTTTTTGGGAACTGATTAAACATAGACAAAAATTCATTTTCTGTCATTTGATGTACATGGAATGGTGAACCACATCGTTTTCCCTTACCTTCACCGAAAGGCGTTGACAAAATCAATGTCCCACCAGGTTTAAGTAAATGATAAATATTATCCGTAAATTGACTTTCATCTTCAATATGTTCAATAGTTTCAAAGCTTAAAATGACATCAAATATACCTAATTGATTAGGTAATGTAGGATCTGTTACATCTGCTACCGTGTAATTCGATTTGGGATGATAATAATTTCCTTTCGCATATTTAATCACATCAGGATCAATATCAACACCAATAATTTCATCGATATTTTCCTTGCATTTTTTTGCAACAATATGTGTACCATACCCGACACCAGTGGCAAAATCTAAAACACGTCCATGAACATGCGGAACTGAGAAATGATAACGAGCAATGTGTTCTATTAATAATTCATTCGTAATGTCCATCTTCTCCGGAATAACTCGTTCTCCAGTATCTTTTAACAATATAATCACCGCTTTTTTAAAGTTACTTACAAGCATAACATATTTTTTGGTAGGGGTTATTCTTTAAAATCTATCGTGAAAAGACAATTGTTTTATTTTTAGATAACACTACTTTACTGGTAGCCGTAGCTTCTTGTTTGAAACGGTTCCATTATTGGCAAAAAAAAGAGATAACAGATATCATGTTAAACCTGTTATCTCTTTAGATTATTTAACTATTAATACTGGACAATGTACTCGTTTGGCAATTTTGTGACTGACACTGCCTAGTATCATCGTTTGGACTTGATTTAATCCTCGACTTCCTACTACAACAAAATCATATCCATTTTTGTTAGCAAAGTCTACGATTGCAGGACCCGGTTCACCATGAACTACATGTGTTTCACATTCCAAACCGGCTTCTTCGATTACTTCCATTACTGGTTTTATTTTTTCTTGCCTTTCTTTTTTTACATCATATTTATCTAAACCGTGCAAGACATCCTCTTTCGATGTTTTGCCATCCACTGCATATACAATATCTATTTTACCTTGATCAATCTTAGCAATCTTTACTGCATGAGATGCAGCTCTAATTGAGTGATCTGATCCATCAGCTGCTAATAATATCTTTTGATACATTTCTCCACCTCATTTATCCATTAATGACCTGAAGCTTTTGATAAGCCACCGATTTTCTTCTTCAATTGCTTGCTTTCCGCATTCAAACCTGTATAAGACACTTTAACATGATTCTGCTCAAATTTCGATTCAATTTTGTCTAAAGCACCAATGGCAGAATCATCCCATAAATGAGCAAGGCTTAAATCAATTTCTACCTCATCAATTTCCTCATTAAAATTGAATTTTGCAATTAAGTCATTAACTGAAGCAAAGAATATTTGACCATCTACTTTATAAACCTTCTTCTTACCCTCGACTGCTACAATTTGGGTAACTTTCACTTTTGATATCTTGGCCGCAAAGAAAATGGCACTCAAAAGTACACCGGCTAATACACCTTTAGATAAATCATGTGTTACCACTACAGTCCCGACTGTGATCACCATAACAGCTGCATCTGTTCTAGGGACTTTGTGAAGGTTTTTCACAGAGGACCAATCAAACGTACTGATCGATACCATAATCATGACACCAGCAAGTGCAGCCATTGGGATTTGCACCACAATATTTCCTAAAACAAAGATCAAAAACATTAAAAATACACCAGCAACTAAAGCTGATAATCGACCACGGCCACCTGATTTTACATTAATTACGGACTGACCGATCATCGCACATCCAGCCATACCACCAAAGAACCCTGATACAATGTTTGCTATACCTTGTCCACGGCTTTCTTTATTTTTATCACTCTCTGTATCTGTCATATCATCAACAATGTTGGCCGTTAACAAGGATTCTAGTAAACCTACTATCGCAAGTGATAAAGAATATGGGAAAATAATTGCTAATGTTTCAAACGTCAACGGAATATCCGGAATTAAAAATACCGGAAGTTCAGAGCTTAAATTTCCTAAATCTCCTACAGCACGTACGTCAAATCCAAAGTAAATAGCTAAAGTAGTTACTACTATGATTGCTACTAGAGTAGAAGGTACAACTTTCGTAATTCTTGGAAAAATATAAATAATTGCTAAAGTTAAGGCAACTAAACCATACATAATCCATCCTTCACCTTTAAAGTGTTCTAATTGTGAAGTGAAAATAAGAATAGCTAGTGCGTTAACAAACCCTACCATTACCGAACGTGGTACGAATTTCATTACTGCTGCTAATTTAAAAATACCGAACAAAATTTGTAGTACACCAGTCAAGATTGTAGCTGCTAGTAAATACTGCAAACCATAATCAGCTACCAGTGTAACCATCAACAACGCCATTGCGCCTGTTGCTGCAGAAATCATACCTGGTCTGCCACCGACAAACGCAATCACGACTGCAATACAAAACGATGCATACAACCCTACCATCGGATCTAGACCAGCGATAATCGAAAAGGCGATCGCCTCCGGAATTAACGCTAATGCTACTACTATACCGGCTAAAACGTCTCCTCTCACGTTTCCAAACCAATCTTGTTTAATTTTTGCTATGTTCATGAAGCACCTCTTTCTAATTTTTTGGCTTCTCTGATCCCCTCAGAGAAATTTTCCGAAATGAACAGAACGAATCATAACACATTTCACAAAATAGACAAAACCCGATGAAAACGTGAACATTAATCTTATTCTTTCATTTTCATGTACATGCTCTTTTATCCTTATTTTTTTACTAAACCAAATAAAAAGGTTATTTTACTATGTATCACATTCCAACTAGAAAATTTATCTACTGCACCAAAATACTGACTATTAAAAGTCAGTTTTATAGATAATCTACTTTATTTGATTTTAGCCAGTAGTCCACTTCATATAACGACAAAAAAATCGACTACAAAAATCGCTAATAAGACATAATTGATTTGACTTCCTCTATAATCATTCCTGAATTTTACAGTTTATGTTTTATGTACATATTTTCTTTCCCATAAATTTCGCAAAAGAAAAAGGAGGTCTCCCTCCTTTTAGAATAACTCTTGCCATGTCTCTGGACCTACTATTTCATCCACTTGTAAATTGTTTCGCCTTTGGTATTGCTTTACTTTTTGCTCTGTCTTTGGTCCAAAAATACCATCGACTTTAGCTCCTACTTTACGTTGAATAATTTCAACAATTTCTCCCCGACTTCCCCTTTTTATAATTCCAGGATAATTAGCTACTAGCGTGGTTTTTTTGTCCAACCTTGCTCTAGTTACTGGACCCACAATTCCATCCACTTTTATACCTTCAGATCGTTGAAACGCTTTTACTGCTGATTCAGTTTCATTTCCAAACACACCGTCAGCACCATATTTATTTAGGTTGAAACCGAGCTTTATTAATTCTCTTTGTAGATTACGCACGTCTGTTCCACTTATTTTTTCTTTTAAAATTGCATTAGAACTAAACTGGTTTACATATGAAATAGGATTTAAGGTAGAAGCTGATTTATTGGCACGATATCCATATGGTGGAGCAGTTTCTACCTTTTTGCGTACTTCGAAATGCAAATGTGATCCTGTTACATATCCAGTTGCTCCTTGATAACCAATCACTTGATTTTTTGATACGGATTGACCGCTTTTTACAGCGACAGAATCAAGGTGTGCATAAAGCTGCGCGTTATTATTTCTATCTCTTATTAACACTACATTTCCATATCCTCCTAAGCCTGTACCACTTTTACCAAACCCAGCATAAATAACTGTTCCTGAAGTAAATGGATGGATTGGTGCTTTATGTGATTTGACTAAGTCAACACCAGAATGAATATCTCTTGATCCCCTTATGGGGTGTGTCCTGTATCCATAAGAACTTGTAATTTGAAACCCGCGAAATTCCGCCATAATCTCCCCTCCCTTATTATTCCTCTACTCTATTAAATGTTTGCTTCACAATTTGGTGACTAAACACAGCCAATCCAGTTGCAATGATACCTTCTGCTATTGACCGTATGTTCCAACTATATAAATTACATGCTGCTAGGACTCCAATGGTCAATAAAATCCAGATGATCAGCCAATCAGGTATAAAGGGTGTTCTTTTACATGCGTATCCGATAAACCAGAGAGCTGGTATGATAAAATGAAAATCCTCTGGTAGTAAATACAATAAATCTTCCATTAATCGAACACCTCCTCTGATTTACATTCGAGTCACTAAGCAGTATAGTCTTTCTTTTTAAATCAGTGCATAGTAAGGACTCATATTAAAATATGCAACGACCTCCCTTCATGCCTTGGCGTTTGACATGGATGTTCTCTTATTTTTATAATCGGTGAGGTGAAAAAGAAAGTGTCTAAATAATTTTGTTATTTTTGATAAATATGTCCATGCTAAAAATAATGGTTAGATGTAAAAAAATCGGGGAATAACAATTAGGCATAAAATAGATTTACAATTTGAAAGGGGGAACTATGTCAGCAAAGAAATGACATAGGTACATATGAAAGATGAGAAATCCATTAAAGATAATGTCGGTAAAATTGGCATCGTATTTATTACTTCTACCATTTTAGTTACCATGTTCGTACTTTGGGGCGCTATATCACCATCATCCTTAAATAAAGCAGCGAATGAAGGGCTGGAATGGATGATTACAAACTTTGGTTGGTTCTATATGCTAATCACTGCCCTGTTTGTTGTATTTGTGATTACGTTAGCTTTAAGTCCTTATGGAAAAATACGTTTAGGAAAACCAGAAGATAGACCGGAATATTCATGGTTTTCATGGATCGGAATGTTATTTGCTGCTGGTATTGGTGTTGGATTTGTATTCTGGGGAGTTGCAGAACCAGTTTTATATTATATGGACCCACCACTTGGGTATGAACCAGGTACAAGAGAATCAGCGTTAGCCGGTTTACGATACGGCTCTTATCACTGGGCATTACATCCTTGGGCTATTTTTTCTATCGTTGGAATGACTTTAGCTTACGTACAGTATCGAAAAGATCGTCCTGCATTAATCAGTTCAGCATTTCACCCTATTTTAGGTGACAGAGTAAATGGCTGGGCTGGGAAGACGATCGATACATTAGCAGTAATTGCAACCTGTACAGGGGTCGCAACAACATTTGGTCTTAGCGCGATGCAAATTACAGGTGGATTATCTCATATCACACCCATCCCTAACTCACCATGGACACAGCTAGTCATTATTTGCATTGTCACAGTATTATTTATGCTTTCAGCAGTTCGCGGTCTTGATCGAGGGATAAAAATTTTAAGTAATATTAACTTAGTAGTAGCTGGATTACTATTATTATTTGTTATTATAGTCGGACCTACATTATTTATTGCAGAAAATTTTGTTACAACATTAGGTGGTTATATAACAAATGTCATACCGATGGCACTAACATTAACACCTTTTTCAGAAAGTGAATGGTTAGGTACGAATACCATCTTCTTTTGGGCATGGCATATTTCATGGGCTCCATTTATGGGAATGTTTATTGCTCGTATTTCCAAAGGAAGAACTATACGGGAATTTATGGCAGGTGTACTAATAGTTCCTTCATTACTTGCTATCATATGGTTTACCACTTTTGGTGGCACCGGATTAAATATCGAAATGTACGGAGCTGGTGGACTTTCAGATTTAATCAATTCACAAGTTGAATTAGCACTGTTTGCAGTACTTGCTGAACTTCCATTAAGCTTTATTACAAATACATTGGCGATACTTTTAATCTTGATTTTCTTTATAACATCAGCCGATTCAGCATCGTTTGTACTGGGCTCCATGACATCTAACGGTGATCTAGAACCAAAAAACTCTGTTAAATTAATTTGGGGACTATTGATCGCTGGTGCTGCAAGTGTACTACTCTTTAGTGGGGGTGGCGGTTTAAGTGCACTTCAAACTGCCTCGATAATTGCAGCTTTACCTTTCGCGATAGTGATGGTTCTCATGATTATTTCCATCATTATCACATTAGGTAAGGATTGGAAACTTGATCAAAGGCTTCATAGAAGAAGACGTGAAAAGCGTGTAAAAAGTGAGTTTAAAGATGAATTTAAAGTTGAAGTAAAAGAAGATATCCGTGATGATTTTAAAGATGACGTCAAAGAAGATATTTATCAAGATATGAAAAATGATTTTTATGATGACATTAAAGAAGAAATTTACGATGAAATGAAAGAAGAGTTGTATGACGATTTCAAAGAAAAAATATATGATGATATGAAAGAAGAAATTATCGAAGAAATAACGGAAGAAGAAAACACAGAAAAAGACAAACACGATAAATAACAGCTAACACCTCCTTAAGCAAATTGCTTTCTTTAACTGATATATGTGTGTCAGAATAAGATAGAAGCTTAAGAGAGGTGTTTTTTATGCAAATTGAAATATGGTCAGATTTTGTTTGTCCATTTTGTTATATTGGTAAAACAAGGTTAGAACAGGCATTGGAAAGATTCCCACAGAAATTAGATGTTTCGATTCAATATAAAAGCTTTGAATTAGATCCCAATGCAGCTAAATATTCCGGAAAAAATATACATGAATCATTAGCTGCTAAGTACAATATGACAATTGATCAAGCAAAACAAGCCAATCAGCAAATTGGTGAACAAGCGAAAGCGTTAGGCTTGGACTTTGTCTTTGATACAATGAAACCAGGCAATACATTTGATGCACATCGGTTAAGTAAATATGCTGCAAACCTTAACCGAGAAGCAGAATATGTAGATACCATGCTTTATCATTATTTTACTTTGTCAAAAGATCTTAGTGATAAAGAGACGCTTCAGTCTATTACAGATGAGCTTGGCTTTGATCAACAAGAAGTTAAACGAATTTTGGATGATAATACAATCCACTCCGAATTAGTAAGACAAGATGAAGCCGAAGCACAAAAATTAGGAGTTACAGGTGTTCCATTCTTTGTTTTTAACAAAAAATATGCTGTCTCTGGAGCTCAGCCGATTGAAACTTTTATGCAAGCATTAGAAAAAGTAGCAGAAGAAGAAAATAATCAATTAGAAAATTTAAATCTTCAACAAGGCAGTTTTTGTGACGGTGATCATTGCAAATAACGTGTAGCAAAATTCATAAATGAGGCTGGGCCAAAAGTGATTTGATAAAAGTAAACTCCGAACGATTATATGCGAATTCTACGATTAGAATTTGTTATCGTTCGGAGTTTTTAATTGCATAATAGGAAGATAATGCCCCATAACTTTGGGGTCAATCTTGAAATGGTTTGAACTGCTAAACATCCGCTCCGGCTGCCCGCTTCCTTTCCGTGGGGTTTTATCTTCAGCTAACTTTTCCAAGCAAAGACCGCTCGGAAAAGTGGATCTTCAGAGAAAATATTCCCACAGGAGTGAAAGCGGGCGCCTCCGCAAAAAAAGTTCTACAACGTTTATGACAGTTGGCTTTTTGAACTTTCGAAAAGCTTATTATATATAAAAGTGAGTGGGGGCTTACAGACGGTTAGCACCATGAATCAATAAATAAGAATGGAAATGCTACCACTAACATTATTGTAGAAATTTTTTAGTGAAGTGGGCAAGCCGTAGCGGTTTTTAAGCATTTTACACATGTCAAAATTACCACTTTGATCAAAAATTACACCTCATCAGTTACTACACATAGTCCTTCTTAAGATCATTTTAATTCATTACATTATTCGTCTTTGGAGAGGAAAAAATTGATTTGTCCCAGCCAAAATTTTTTGCGGTTTTTATAGTTCTTTAGTCCTTATTTAGCCGATAGGTAAAAAGTTTGCCATTTCTTGTCGTTAATTAATTCTAAACATGTTATAATCTATTTGAACTAATCATTTATGATTAATAGTTAATGAAGCACCAAGATTATATACCCAGTTTAATTCTTTTGAAAGCCTTTACTAAAAACAAGAACTACGGAGGACTTATTATGGCAAACAAATTTATAAGCAGGAGTAAAAGCGGTATCAAGAAAACAAAACAATCATTACTAAACATGTCGGACAAGATAAGAAACAGCACAAGTAAACTTAAGAAAAAAGGGGGAAACAAGAATTCTAAAGCTTCACAACAAATTATACAAAATACAAGTGTATCCAAAAAAGATTCAGTCAGTACTAAAATACTAATAAGTATATTAGTAACAGTATTAATCAGTGTATTGATCGTTGGAATTGCTTCTTATTTTATATCTAACAATATTATTAAAGATAAAGTAACTGAAGCTTCTGAACAAACAATTGTCCAATCTGGTGATAAACTCGATTATTTAATGAAGCAATATAAAGATCGCGTGACAGAAATTTTAATGGCTGATAATTTTAGTAATACATTAGCTGAACTGGATCGTTTTGAAGATACCAATAATTTCGATTATTTCAATTTAAAAAGTACGATTGATGATGCGTTAACTCAAATAACTATGATTGATAATAATGTAAGTCTTTACCTACTACATACTGAAAAGGAAAGATTAATTTCATCTTCGGAAACGCTCTCAGAAGAATCTGTTTTTAGTTCCGACTGGTATAAAGAATCACTTGAATCAGAAGATTCTACTGCATGGATTGGTGGTCTCGCTAAGGGAATAAGTGGTACTCAAGAAAATCCTACAGTTGCTTTCGGACAAAAACTAAGAATAAATGGCACAGAGTACATTTTAGTAGTTGAATTAGCTACAGTTGTATTTGAAGAAGCTCTACAGGATGTTAAATTTGGTGAAGAAGGCTTAGTTAGTATTGTAGATCGAAATAATGAGGTAGTTTTTTCTTTTGATCACGAAGAAATGACACAACCTTATGATTATCAAATTGCAGTTGATTCTGAAGAAAATATGATTGAAAATAATGGTCAACTTATTTTTCAACACGATTCAGAAGTAACGGACTGGTATTTAGTAGGATCTGTTTCCGAGTCTGAATTAACAAAAGATACAACCATTATTTTTTACGTAACTGCCGGAATCGTTATCTTGTCATTAGTGATTTCTATTTTTATTGCAAACGGTATCGTCAAAACTATTGCACGCCCTATTGCACATATATCAACGTTAATGGATTCTGCAAAAAATGGTGATCTAACAGTTAGATCAAATGATACATCACGCAAGGATGAAATAGGAGAACTGGCAAAAGGTTTTAATGAAATGCTTGAAAATATAGCAGGAATGATGCACCAAACGAGAGAATCGGCAAACAAAGTATTAAATGCTGCGATTGAATTAACTGATATTTCACAAATGCAATCACAATCAGCAAAAGAAGTAGCTGCTGCGTCTGAAGAAATTGCTAGTGGTGCTACAGGCTTAACAGATGAAGCGGAAAAGGGAAATACATTAGCAGCCAACATTCATGACGAAGTAGAAAATGTATTCGCCAATAATAGTGAAATGGAAAATCATGCAGTAGAAGTGTTAGAACGTAGTCATGAAGGTTTAGAAAAAATGGACGAGTTAGTTACTAAAACTAAAGATGGCGAACAAATGACAAATGCACTTGTCGAAAAAGTCGATACATTGAAAGAAAGTACTGAACAGATCAATCAAGTGATGGAAATGCTTACTAACATTGCACAACAAACAAACTTACTTTCACTAAATGCTGCAATTGAAGCAGCACGTGCTGGAGAAGCTGGAAAAGGTTTCGCAGTAGTAGCGGATGAAATTAGAAAACTTTCCACCCAATCTAAAGATTCCATTGATAAAGTGGAAGAAATAACGACAGGTATCGTGAATGAAGTGAATGAAACTTTGGGAGTTTTAGAGGAAGCAACACCACGTTTCAAAGAACAAGTAACCCAAGCAGTTGATACACAAGTGATATTAAATGGTGTTGGTGAGAGCATGGGTACATTTACCGGCAAGATTCAACAAGTTACCCAATCTATTCAGCAATTAAGAGACTCACAGGAAGTATTAACTTCTACAATTCACCAGGTAAGTGCAACAGCACAGCAATCCTCTGCAATTAGCGAGGAAGTATCTGCTACGACAGAGGAACAATTAAAAGTTAGCGAGTCACTTGTTACTACCTCAGATGAATTAAAACAACTATCTGAAGAATTACAAGAAATGATGAAGAAATTTAAAGTATGATAGATAAGTAATATCATTGCTACTCAAAGTTAACAGAGTCAACATTGTTAAATAAGACTTGTATAGTTTCATAATCTTGAAACCTAATGTATGATCATAAAAAAACAAAAATGTTAGTTGGATGACTTCCAACTAACATTTTTGATTGATTTACATGTGATTTATTAGGGTGAATCCGCTGAAATTCGAATCAGATCAAATGCACATAATGGACATTCATTATTCCAAATATTCTCCACCTGGATATAAAGTAACAGAGTATGCTCGTTTTTCTTGTATCAAAGTATCATCTTTATCTGATTTGGATAAATCTACTTGAGAACTTCCATAAATATATACGGATGTTTGATCAAAAATAATAACTTGGTTGTAACCAGAACCGGTTAAATCATTAAAACTGGCATAACCATCAACTGGAAATGTTGTAACTACATTTTGATATCCATCATAAATAGTGGGGTATATTCCACCACCACGTCGATATGCTAAAATATAATCCAAATCGTTATCATCCCAATTCCGGATAGTATCAATAATAGTAAGCCATCCACCCGTTTCTCTATTTTCCTTCCAAATTTCTTGACCGTTTGCATCTAACAAAAAGATACCGTCTTTCCCATCTGAATAGTTGGTACCACGTATAATTCGATCTAAGCCAGCAACTTGCAAACCATTAGCATCATGTCTGAACTTTCCTAGACAGATATGCTGTGATTCAATTGATCCCTCATAACGCCAACATTCAGTACCATTCCAATCATAAAGGACGGTAACACTACCACCGATCACTAGTTGATAATCCTTATTTTCTGGCTGCACTTTCCCGACCCAAATACAATCTGCATGATCATCTAAGGGTTGACAAGACCACTTTTTTTCACCATTAGAATCAAGAAAATCATATCCAGCCATTACTTCATCTTTTCCATCCCCATCAAAATCAAACACCCAAGGAAAATGACCTATATTTCCTTTATGTGTCCATAACAATTCAAAATCGTTATTAAGTGCCCACATTTGATGATACCTATCTTTTAAAATGATATCTTGCGGAAAGGAATTACCTGTTAAATTCGCAATGATAATACAATCATGTGCTTCTTCACTCGGTAAGGTATAACTTTTTTTCGTTTGGCCTGTTTTACCATCAAGGATGAAGAATTGTTTTTCCATCACACAGAGGACTTCATTATAGCCATCCCCATCAATATCATATATTTGTACAGGATAATCACTACCAGGACCGCCTGGTGACTTACTTGGGGTACCAACTTGCCACAAGATATTACCTTCCAAGTCAAACGCTGTCATCGCTTCTACCTGATGTGGTACATATCTATCATCAATACCTCCATCAGGTTGAACCATTAGCAAGTCCTTTCTTCCATCTCCAGTAAGATCACCGAGAAACATTTTGCAATTTTTACCGGACTTTGATAAATCAAGTTTTCTTAATAGTACTGGTTCTATTTCTGCTTGTGTTTTCGTCATTGATTAAACTCCTCCACATATTATGCTTCCGTTTCTTGAAGCCGTTCTTGTTTTATTTCTAATCTTAAAAAAGTTCGATAAGTGATCCACATAATGACTAAACTAGACAAACTTCCGCCAAAGAAAAATAGGAATACTGGTAACGTAAAATACAAATAGTATAAGGTTAAACATGCTGCTATTAAATAAATGGTTCGGATTGGTGAATAAATCGTAATTAAAATTGCATTTTTAAAATAATTATATAATTTGTTATCATAATGGACATACATCGGAAAAATATAAATCACCATAATTCCGAAAACAATGGAAACAAATATTAACACATTCTTTATCGTTTGCTGCATCCATTCATTGTCCAATTGTAGAAAGTTGAAATTTATATATAGCATATATGTAAATAGAAGGATGAGCAGACCTAATCCATTAGCTCGCTTAAATTCTTTTTTATAGGTTTGCCAAAACACTTTAAATGCAGGTATATCCTCTTCACCTTTGGACCATCTTCTAAAAATTGTAAACATTGCAACAGTACTTGGGCCAAAACCGAATATAATAGCACCTGCAAGCGTAAAGCAGACCCACAAAAAATTAACATATAATAACAATAGTACGGTTTCCCCAAAGAAATAAAACTTGCTTATAAATCCATTTCCTAACATTTAAATGCCCCCTATTAGGTTTTCTTCATGGCTTTTTTTATCGACAGATTCGCATAAGCTGCTTTCATAGGTGCCATTTGTCTAAAACCTATTTTTCCTCCTTGATAGATTGGTCCATAAGTTGATCCATCATCTTCCCATTCAAGTACATGTAAATCATTAATATAAAAATGAACGTATTGCTCGTATTTTATCAGTTTCATATGATATGGATTAATAGCATCTTCCACTGGTGGTAATGGATCAGCTGCCTGTGTTACTAAATGAAATCCATGACTTTTACGTAAATTACACGTCCGAAAAGCACGTTCTTCTGCATGTTTATGTCTAAAATAGGATAAATGCAATGTATTTATCGCACCTGAATGGTAGTCTGGATAATAACCTGTTCGTTTCGGCAGTGATGAGTCAAATAGATCTTCTCCCTTTCTTCCGGTTGCAGAAAAGAACATCATACAAAGACCAGGTTCTTCTAATGGATAAAAATCCCACTCTATCATAATTTTATCTGGAAATTCGATTGGACACCATAACAACCAATGAGCATGGTCACCAAATTCTTCTGGATCTAGCATATTTTCCAATACTAACTTATTGTTCCAAGAACTTGTTTTTACCTTGCCTTCTTTTACCCAATCTTCTATAGAATCTGCTCCGGTTAACTCATTTTCATAAAGTGTTTCTTGTGCTTCAAAGGTTATATTTTTCACTATCCATTTCCTCCAATTCTTAAAACAAATTACATCTTACAATATAAACTAGAAACAATTTTCTTAAATCTTTTTCGTAAGTACTTAAAACCTATGAAAGACGGAAACAAACAACTACCTCATCTCATATGATAGTCATTTGTTCTAATCCTTCTTATTCACGGACAGAAGTAGATATATCCATACAGCTTCTGTCCGAGTTAATAGTTAGGCATGGTATACTATCCTTTCACTGAACCTAGCATGACACCTTTGGCAAAGTGCTTTTGTAAAAACGGATAGAACATTAAAATTGGAACAGTTGCTACAACGATAACCGCTAACTTAACTGATTCTTCAGGTGGTTCATATAAAGAGGCCTCTTGTAAGTCCCCTAAACCTGTATTTGCAACCATTACTAACTGTTGAAGTAATAATTGAATTGGCCATTTTGATGTATCTGTTAAATAAAGTAAAGCATTGAAGAAATCGTTCCAATAGAATACCGCATAAAATAATGTAAAAGTCGCTATTACTGGTTTTGATAGTGGCAACATAACTCTCCAAAATGTTTGCAACTCTGTACAGCCATCCATTTTCGATGCATCTTCCAGTTCTTTCGGCAGTTGTTGAAAGAACGTTTTCACAATAATTAAATTAAATGGATTAATCGCCACTGGCAAAATTAACGCCCAAATGGAATCTAATAAACCTAACCCTTTTACAAGTAAATAAGTAGGAATCATACCCCCACCAAAAAGCATGGAGAACAAAACTAAGTTCAAAAATAAGTTACGCCCTATCATATTTGGTCTCGATAATGGGTAAGCCATAGTAAGCGTTAGGAGCATACTTACAAGTGTACCTAATACGGTTACTAAGATGGATATACCTAAACTTCGAAGTACCGCATCTGTTGAAAAGATATAATTATAAGCATTGGTTGTAAATTCATGTGGGATGACAAAAAATGACCTTGTAGCAAGTTCTGACTCAGATGCAAATGACCCACCTACAATATATAAAAATGGAACAACAGTAATCATCGCAACTACCGCCAAAAATATGTGATTAAAAACATCAAATACTCTTCCTGGACCTGTATTATGCATTTTGTGCATGTTTAACCCCTCCTCTTCGTGTTGATTAGGTTAGAATAAACCACTTTGACCTAATTTTTTAGCAAATCTATCTGCGCCAACAATTAAAACGATACCTACAACAGACTTAAATAAACCAACAGCAGTACTGTAACTAAATGCCCCTTCGGTAATACCGACAAAGTATACATATGTATCAAATACATCTGCTACACTACGGTTTAACGAGTTGGACATTAAGTATATTTGCTGGAAGCCTGTGTCTAGAAAATTACCCAGTCTTAAAATTAATAAAATTACAATTGTACTTCTTAATGCTGGTAAGGTAACATGCCAGAGTCTACGGAATCGACCGGCACCATCAACAATAGCCGCTTCATATTGTTCTTGATCAACACTTGCTAACGCTGCTAGGAAGATTACTGTACCCCAACCTGTTTCTTTCCAAATAATTTGTCCGATAATCATCGGTCTAAACCAGTCAGGACTTGACAAGAAATTAACTTCTGTACCTATAAAGCCTCCAAGTATATCGTTTACTACGCCTCCGCTTGTTGTCAAAAATACATAGCTGATACTTGCAATAATTACCCACGACATAAAGTGAGGTACATATACAAATGTTTGCAGTGTACGTTTATAGACACTTAACCTTATTTCGTTCAGCAATAACGATAAAATGATTGGTGCTGGGAAAAAGAAGACAAGGTCATATAGTGCTAATATAAACGTGTTTCTTAATAATCGTAAAAAATCAGGATTTGAAAAGAAGTATTGAAAATGTTCAAACCCTACCCATTCACTTTGCCATACTCCGAGAAAAGGTGAATAATCTTGGAAAGCAATAATTATCCCCCACATCGGGACATACTTAAAGATAATAAAATAAGCTAATCCTGGTAATAGCATAAAATAGAGCCATTTTTCTTTTAATATTTGACTCCATTTACTTTTCTTTCGCTGGCCAACACTGTTTATCTTATTTTCGTGTACATTTTCCATCGAATCCCCTCTTAACCTATTATTTGAAGTAAAAAGCAGGTTACAAGACCTGCTTTTTACTAGTTATACTTAAACTATTATTTCTGAGCATCTTTGTGTAATTGATTGATTTCTTCCATGTATTCTGTACCGCCAGAGCTTTTCCAACGCTCTACCGCTTCTTCTAGTCCAGCTTCATCGATTTGCCCAACAATATATTTAATACGTGCATCAAAAATAATATTGTCAAGTTGCTGACCTTTTTTAGAGTATACTTCTGAAATATATGATTCTGCTGGGTTAGCAACAACTATATCTTCATTCTCGACCATTAATTGATTTTCTAGCTGACGTAATGGTGATGAACTAGGTGAAAGCGATTTAGCTTCTGGAAGATACATTAACATTTGGTTAAATCCATCTACTTCTGCTTTTAGTGCTGGATCATCTTTTATTTTTGATTGATATTCTCCATCTACTATCTCATAATGTTTTCCTTCGATACCGTTCTCTGCAAGAATTTGTGCTTCTTCATCATTCATTTTGTCAAGGAAATCAAGCACTTGCTTCAACTCTTCTTCTGACTTAACTGATGTTTTGGAAACAGCAAGCATACCTGAATAACCAGATGTCGGTAAATTGTGTAGTCCAGTAGGACCTTCTACGGATTTTATTACTGTGATTGGATCTGTATTATCAGGATTTGCATCAATAATTTTTTCTTGAATTCGATGACCTTCATCCAATACATTTACTTGAACTCCTGCTTCACCAGATACCACAGGATCAGACCATTGTGCTGGATCCATTACCGCGAAATCTTCATTCACAAGACCTTCATCGTAAAGCTTTTTAAAGAAGTTTAATGCTTCCAAGTAGTTATCGTCCATGAAGAATGGGTATAATTCACCGTTTTCATCTTCACCCCATTTATTTGGTACGCCAAACCATGTTTGCATTACATCCCATGGTCCTTCATATTTTGAAACTACCACACCATACGTATCATCTTTTCCATTTCCATCTGGGTCTTCTTCAGAAAATGCCTTTAACATATTATAAAAATCATCAATTGTTTTCGGCTCCTCTAAACCTAGGTTCTCTAGCCAATCTTTACGAATAATGACACCATTACGACCTAAATCACGTGTACGAGGAATTCCATAAATGTCTCCATTAATCGAACTATTCTTCAAAACAATATCATTAGCTTGACTTAAATTTGGATAATTTTCTAAATGAGGTCCTAATTCCCAAAATGCTCCGTCTTCTACTGCACTGATAAAACTTGGTGATTTATTAGGGACCATCATTACATGCGGTAAGTCTCCTGATGATAAGGTGATATTGAACTTATCTTCTAAATTACTGTTGGGAATCCATTCCATTGTAATGTCTTTATTTGTATAGTCTTCTATTTTCTTTAAGACAGGACTATCATCTGTTGGTGGTTCTGTAGAAAAAGTCGGTACAAACACACGCAACTCCATTCTTTCTTCAGAACTTTCACCAGAATCCTCTCCTGTTTCTTCACTTCCTGAGTCACTATCACTACCTGCCGTATCACTATCATCACTACAACCAGTAACTACTAATATTCCAACTAAAAATAAAGCCATTAATAAATAACGAAGAAATTTTGATTTCATTTTGACCCTCCCTGAAATTGACTAAGTGACTAAGTCATATTCGACTAACACATTCCCTTTTTCTTTTTCACAAAATGAATGTTATTTTTGTTTCCCCCTTTTCTTTTGGAAATTTTGAAAAGGAATCAATGTGTGTCGTTGAACCAAATATAAAACGCTTTCATTTTTCCATCAATATTCAATTTTTGTTCATTGACATAAAAATGCTGTCTAACTTTGATATGTAAGGGTTTATACAATCGTTTTAACACTTTTTTTTTCGATATAACACTTTTTTGCAACCTGCTATTTGGCGGTCTTTCCTTTGGAATTTCCAAACAAACAAGCATATTGATACACCAATTTCTGCTAATCTCTTACAACTTGTTACATTTTGTTCCTCAATTGGCTCACATCTGTCTCATAATGACATAATTCCCCATACTGCATAAGTACGGGGAATTTATCACAGCTTGTTATGATGTTATAATTGATTGTAATTGTTTTGCGATAATCATTGCGATTTGATTAGCACCTTTTTCGGTAAAATGAGTATGATCTGTTCCATTCACATCAACCATATAATATGTTCTTGCTTCGTCAATACCAATGTCTATTAGGTGATGAATACTCAACGTCATTAAATCTATAATTAGACATCCTTCTTCTTCTGCAACTTCTTTCATTGCATTACAATAATCACCAAAATCAGCTAAAAACTCTTCAGCAACATAATGTAGGCGTGCAACTGGCGTAATTAATATCGGAGTAGCTTTGTTTGACCTTGCAACTTCGATAAATTGCTTTAAATACTCCTTATATTCTTTGTAAGGTTCTGTATATCTTTCCGGTTTTTCTTTTGTTGAATCATTATGTCCCAATTGTATAAGCAAATAATCGCCTTCTGTTATTTCAAGATCGATTTCTTTTAATCTACCTTCTTCTATGAAAGTCTTGGAACTTCTTCCACCAATTGCATGATTGATGACAGAATATCCATTCAAGTATTCTGGTAAAAATTGTCCCCACCCTGCTTGTGGGGCATCTTTGTCTGTATAAGATTGACAAGTAGAATCACTTGCCAAGAAGAATCTTGCCTTCATCCTCTCAGTCCTTTTCCTTTTATTCTTACAGGTCCAATTAATCCAGACGGCAATAATTGTCGATCCATTTGATTGGCACTGTTATTTGTAATGCGAACACAAAGTAAGTTTTCACCTTGTCGCAACTGCTCACCCGAAAATGAAAATTGATAAGGTGCCCACATTTTGACCTTTGATTCTAATTGATTAAGGGAAACTTCTGCTATCTCGTATACCTCTCCTAAATCTATATCAACTTGATCCAAATGTTCTCCATGGTATTCAAAGCTAAATAAATATTCAATCGTACCAGAAAAATATTGTAATTCATCACATTTGCTCCAATCACATAGTTCTGTCCGATTCCAAACACCTTCAGCTTTATCCTGGACTACTAAGTTTGGAGTAATGTCCACTATTTGAGTGATATTATTACTTTGAGCAGAGACGATGTTGTCCTCCACACACCAAATAATTGATTCGCGTCTTGGCAGATCTAGAATATGTTCATTTGAAAGAGACTGGACATCACCTGTCCAGGGATTCCATTCAGTTGTCGGTTGATCTGAGACAAAATTTACTTTCCCATTAAAATGAGTGTCACCTTCATTTGTTATAAAATAAAACAATCGTCCACTTTTCTTAATTTTTGTCATTCTGATCGATTGATTATTTCCTTCGATTCTTACATGACGATATGGTGAAAAATGTGCATCGATCGTATTCTCATCAGTTGGCGATATATAACTTGCATTAGCCAATTCTTCTTTTCCTGGTTTGTCTGTCACGATATAAACCTTTCCGCCTTGTGACATAAAAGTTGTTAATTGTTCAAGTACAGTCTGGTCAAATAATGATAACTCCATTTCATCAATAACAACAGCATTGTATGATTGTTGACCAACTTCAAGGCGCCCTTCTAACGTTTTGACTTGATGATCTGTAAATAATGACTCGTGTAAATAGTTAAATTCTATTTGATGTTCATAAAAATACTTAGCCATTTTCCATGGCAAGCGATTATTCAAAGCTAATATTGCGATTTCCGCTTGATTTACACTATCTGTCATAAGCCAGCTGACCCTTTTGATGTACGTACTAAAATATCGATAATACGGCCACCAGACATTATTCGGACCTACATCAGGCGGACGTTCATGGCTCCTTTCTCTACCTTCTACAGAATAGTAAAAGGCATGTGGACAAAATAAGTTCACTCCTCTTACAGCTAACCAATCGGTATACCATTTCATATCAGATGCCGAAAGATTCCAACTATTATCAATACCGCAAACACCTAAATATTCATTTAAATTTCGTCTGCGCTGATAATGTCTACCGGCATCACTGCCACATTTGCCTGCTGTTGAATGGGTACCCGTTATTCCTTTTTCCTCTTCTGGTGCTACCCATCTCCAAACTACATCCTGCCCAGGAATAGTGAATGGCTTTAATAGACCAATATCATCACTTTTAGCTGGATGCCCTGTTAAGAATAGTTTATTTTCTTCACACCACTCTGATATCGGCATATAATATGTCTCCAACATGCGCTTATCAATCGCTTTTTCATAAGTTTGCTTCACTTCTTTTGTTTTTTCACCTATATCAAAGAACAAGCCTAGTAAGTCTTCAACATGTAAACCCTCATGATATAAATATCTCTCAAAATTATTTGTCCATGCTATACATCCATGTTTAGCATTTCTTCCTGTGATATCCGGCTCATCGGTAAACATCGCAAAAATGGTATTTCCAAAATATTCTCCGACTACCTCCTCATATCTTCTATGTGTAATATCGATAAAAGCTTGCACAGCCTCTGGATTTAATAAATCTGCTGAACGTGGTGCACGTTTTTGTCCGTCATCTTGATCCCTGTGAATTCCTCGAATAGTTCCGTCTGTATAACCTTCAATCAATAATATACATGCATAATCTTCTTTTTTACGATTTTGTACTTGAAAATAGGACTTGATAACTTCGTCAGATATGGAAATTTTTCCATCTCCTATTTCAACTACTTGAGCATTCAATGGATAGAGACAGCTAATATATTCTGAATCAAAGCTGTCCTTTCCGTTTTTCGCAGCTAAATAAACAGCTACTACGTGATCATCTCTTTCTAAGGGTACCTCAAGGGTATGATCCAGTTGATCTACAACTTTAGCTGACAGTCCTCTACTTGCAAATGTAGGGTTTTGTTCTACAACTTTTCCGTTAGCAGCTCCAGAAGGATACATGGCTTCATCATACAAAATAACATGCATATTACGCCTGTCTGCTTCTTCAACGGCAATCTTTACATATTCCATAAATTCATCTGATAAATATTTTGTTTGTTCAGGTATACCTATTCTCGGATGTAAAACGAAGCCTTCTACACCTTTATGTTGAAAATCTTCTATTTGATTTTGTAACCTTTCCTTGTCTAGCCGGTCGTTCCAAAACCAAAATGGCATTGGTGAATACTCTGATGTTGGATTTAAAAATTGTTGATACAAAGAATCCATTTACATACCCTCCTACAAATTGCTTGCACTCGATTTTCGATACTGACTTGGGGGTAAACCTACATGCTTCTTAAATATTCTATTAAAATAACTATGTCTATATCCCACTGCTTCTGCAATTTCATTAATTTTCATATTAGTCTGTAATAGTAGCTCTTTTGCTTTAGTCATTCTTACTTTTGTTAGGTAGTCTATAAAATTAACACCATGTACTTTTTTAAATGCTTTACTTAGCGTATAAGGGGTTGTATCTACATATTCTGCACAACTTTCCAGAGAGATGTCTTCCATGTAATGTTCTTCAATATAAGAAACAATTTTATCTACAACCGCTTTCAATTCCATGTTCATATTATCTTCTAAAAAGGTGATATATGGTGTAATCACCTGTTCAGTTAACCATTTTACCACCCATTCTATCTCACGAAGTTGGGACAATTCTGCATACATATTGCGTCCTTTATATAAAACTACGGGATCAACACCTGAATGTAATATTTCATGTTGAATAGCACTATATAATTGCATAATACCAGCCTGAACACTAACTTCCTTGGTGCTATTGTTAAGTAACTCATCAAAGAATTGACGAATCAACTCTTCTGTTTCATTGATTCTACCTCTTCTAATACACTGTATAATTTCCTTTTCCATTTCAAAAGGATAGAATAATTTTTGTCCAGTTACTTCTTTCTCCACTTCATTTAACATGAGAATTTGATTTTGTTTATTAAAATCTCGAAACCTTTTCACTCTTCCGATTTCTTCAAAAAGAAAATTAATATCTTTTATCTTAGGTGTTTTCGAACTGATGGTGATCGTGACATATCGTGACAACACTCGGTTGATCGCTGTTGTAATATCATTGGCAAGCTGTTCTAAAAGTTCTGTCACATTTGTAATTTGATTAGGAACAATTAAAAAGATGGTAGCCGTCATATCATATTGATTGAGTACAGTATACTGTTCCAAATACTCTTTCGTTAAATCTTCAGCAATGTTTGCCATTGCAAAAGCAATTAAACTTTCGTCCTCATAAGTATGTTTATCTTTGTTACACATTCCAGTTAATTGAATATCTAATAATACAAAAGATTGATCATCTACATTCCATCTGTAATTTTCCATTCTTCTCTTTAACGCTTTTTCATCAAAATCATATAAAAAACCTTTCGTTAATTGAATAAGGAAATTCTGTCTAAGCTGAGGTATTTGTCGAGTTATCCGTTTTTCCAATTGTTCACTTTCAGAAGTCAGCATATCTATTCGGTCACGAATTTGTTTAAATTCATCTTTTGTACCTTTGGCGGAAGAAGAATTGGTCGGTGTAAAACTACTAGCTAGATTTCTAATTGGCTGATACAAACGATTCGACGCAAACCATGTTAATAAAAACGCCAAACCTAACACAGTGAGACTCGCAATTAGGATTACTTTCGAAATTGTAATAATTGGCGTTGTAATAGCTGAGATAGGTGCTGCCGAAACATATGTCCATTCTGATCCAACACGATCAAAAGTACCATAAGAAACAGAATAAGTTTTATCATTCCAGTCTATTTGAAAAGAACGATCGGTAACATCCTCACTCGAAAACATGGAAACTAGCTTATTTGTAAAGCTATTATCTGAAGCTGTCTCAGTTGAGAACAATAATTCGTTATTCTCGTTCATTAGTAAGGTAACCCCATTACTATAAGGAGTTAATGTCTCGAGCGTACGCATTAGAATTTCATTATCAATAGAAACAACAATTGCCCCAAACGGACTGTTTATTACTCCCGGTATTTGGTGTGTTAAGATTAGATCACTTGGATATTCCGTATTCTGATAAAATTCTTCATTGTGATCCCATGTAATATTTTTGGAGGATTCCAATAAAGAAAGATATGCTTGTTGCGCCTCCCCTTCTTTAATATGATTAAGATATGGAGTGAATAGCACTGGTCCCTTTGCTGTTTCAATAAAAAGATCAACTTCATTAATGAGTGGTTGACTTCCTTCTAAGACCATTAATTTCTGCATAATATCTCTAGTTGTTTGAAACTCATAAACAAAATCTGTCGTTATTAACTGGTAATTAAAAGTTGGTTCAAATGCCCAATATGTAAGTGATTCCTCCAAGTAATTAAATTGAGCATCAATATTTTTCGCACGTTCATCTATTTCTTCTAAATGGACTTTTCGCAATTCATTTTCTGTTGAACTTAAACCAAATGAATAAATAGCAATACCTGATATAATTCCTGGAATCGAAGTGATAAAAAGAATCAACAGAAAACTTTTCCGAAAATAATTACTCTGCCATCGATTTAAGAACCAACTCTTAATATTTGAAAAAAACTTTTTGTTTTTCATCTTCTTCACCTCACACAATTATAATACCATAAATGTAAGCACTTACACAATTTGTGAGGAGATTTTCCCAAAACAGAATCCAAATAAACAATACCAAAAAAAGATATTTGCCCCTAGATCAAAACTATACAAATACTATAGTAGGCAAATACCTTTCCTGCAATATTCAATTTTTGTCCAAAAGTACTTAAATAAAAGAAATATTTTATAATTCGATTAATACTTTTATGCAATAGTAGTACTTTATTGCATTATAATTTTTATCACAGTGCTAACCGTCTAGACCCCTACTGATCATAGTCACACTTTATATGCTTTCTCTATCCTTTGGCATAGATATTTCTAAATACTGATCAATTAACTCCAAACAAACAATAACATTAAGTGACCATTGTGAAGCAGTATTCGTCGATATTGATTTCACCTCTGAAAGTGGTCTCACATAATCTTCTGTTTTATCTATATTTAAAGGTGTTTTAATTTGCCAATGTGTCGAATCTTCTAGCAAATAGCTCCATGCTTGTTTTGCCAATTCTGCATCCTTTCTTTGGGCTGCTGCAAATGCAACTAATGTTGAAGATAACATGGGAGTACCCCAAGGCTTATCCCCTCGAATTTCTCCAGATGTCCTTTGAGATTTCTCTTCTTTGGACAAATTATAAAATTCTCCAAATTCTACTAACATATCATTCCATTCAGAGTCTTCCAATACTTCTGCCATTTCCATCCATACTTGAGCTCCACCCATACTCATGATTAAATGATGGCCCGAGTTCTCATTTCCAAAGAACATTAATTCTCCAGTTCTTGGTTCATATCCAAAAACAGGCCCTGTTAATAAACGATAAGGCATATTTTTCAAAGAGTTGATACCTGTTAGCATCTTATCCCGAAAATTAGTATCTTCATAGCGTTCCCATTTTGTTAACCAATTGGAACAAAATGCCGCCCAATCCGGTCCACTTCGTACATGCGTAGGAAAATGATCCCTTGGAAAATAGGCTCTCATTGGGGGAATCTGTTCCGTAGTATAATCAGCATTAACTACTTCATCCATTATGTCACCAATACGCTCATCTGCTGTTAGGTAATAATATATTTTATGCAAACCTGCAGCACCAATACGTGCTTCTTTACATCCACATCCCCAATGCAGAACATTATGTCTTGAACCTAGGCCAGCATATTCTCCAAAATGGTATACATCCACTTCACTCGTGTGCCGCGTCATTGCTTCTGCAAATCGGAATATATCCTCTCGTCCTGAGCGTAAAAACATGTACCATAACCAATAATTAGGTGCTAACTCGGTATTTTGCCACGCACATCCACCTAAATCATATTTCCATACATGACGAACATGATCGTAACTATGCATCACATCACCATAATCCCAAAAACCGTACCAACCCCTTTGTTCCACCTCGTCAAGATAGAACTGGAGAACTTCATCTAGTGCACTTTCCAGTTTTGCTTTTATTGGCGTACTTTCATCTTTTAAACTCCATACCCCTAACGCTTTTGTATCATGATAATAGGTTGGATCACAAACTAATAATGGTGGGGATTCTTTTTCTTGGACAAACGTCTGTAATTCTTCTTGATCTGGTGTACTGTGAAAGAAACCAATGGTTAATTCACTTGTATTGCCAATTCCATAAGGAGTGCTGCGGAATTCTTCAGCGCCCTCATAAGAAGATTTCACATGCGTCTCTGTGTCATAATGTCTCAAATCCATTGTTGGTGCATCTGGTGACCAAAACCAAGCTGTTAAGGTAGATGTCTGTTCTGATAATTGTTTAATTTCAAGAGAAGACGGATGTTTCTGCCAGAAATTTCGAATCGCAACAGCTATTCCCCCGCTTTCGCTACCAACATAGGCTAAACCACCTGATCTTTTTCCAGATACAGCTCGTATCCATGCACATTCTTCTTTAGTTTGTTTTGATATTGTATAGGAGTCTGCAGAAATTTGGACCAATTTGAAATTATCCCATGTAGCGGAGTCATCCAGTAATGCAACAAAATGTTTATCTTCCGCATCAAATTCGAAAGGTTTTCCGTCCATTTGCATCTTGTAAAGTTCTTCATATCTTCCTTTTGTACGCCAAGTTAACATTCCTTTTGGTGACTCACTAAAAAAACCACTATCACCTGCAAATTTGATATATCTGTTATATAATGGACCATTCATCGGTACTTTAAAGTCTATTCCAATACCTTTAATAAAATCTTTATGAGGATTACCATCATACAAAAATGTATGAACTGCTTTTACAGTATATTGACCAGCATAAAAATATAACCTAAGCGTAAATGGGAGCCATTCGCGCTTATCTGAATTTATTTTGTGTCTACCTGAAATTTTCACGACTGCTCTAATAGGTCCCTTTTGTTCAACTACAACATTTTTTATTTCACTATAAAATACTTCTTGCTTTGATGTGACTATTCCATCCGTTCGATTTTTAGACTCTCGTATACCTTTTAAATACCCACCTTCACAAACAAGACTTTCTCCATAATAGACTTCTCCAATTACCATGTCACCTGTCTTATTTACTTTATACGTCAAATCACCTGTATTTATATGAATAAAGTCAGCTTGGTCATGTATTGTGAGCGGATTCATTTTTTCAACTGGTTTTCCTTTTTTTACTTGATAGCGATCTACGCAAACTTCATCCTTTAACGAGACAGCATGTGCTGTCCATTTCACACTACCATCTGGCCAAAAAGCAGTCGGCCAACTTTGAAGAGGTATCTCTAATTCATTTGTATCTACTAATGTTAAGGAATCTTTCTTATTTAACATCCCCTTTTCCCAAGGGATTCCCCATGTAATTCCGGTATTTATTTCTGGCTTTTTTTCTAACCAAGACAATGCTATATTGTTTGTCATGATACTTGACCCCTTTCGTAATTAGAAAAATCTAGAGCTTTCCTTCGGTACTATGTGCTAAGTAAGTCTGTGACGCTTGCTATAAATAAAGATGTAGTTGACTAGTCATGTTGTTCTGATGAAAGTTATCGTGTGCAAGGATATCGCTTCGGCTACCCACTCCCCTTTCCACGGGAATAATTACCCAAGTTGCTAGGTCTGACAAACGTTGTAGCGTATGCATTTAAAACGAAGGCGCCCACTTCAACTCCTGTGGGACTCGTTTGCCCTGAAGATCCACTTTTTTGAGCGGCTTTTGCTCAAAAAAGTTAGCTGAAGGGCAAACCCCACGGAAAGGGGAGTGGGCAGCCGTAGTGGTGGTCAAACGCTCGATATATTTCAAAATGGCTACTAATACTACACATTTCAAACGTGAATAGTATACCAAAATACTGTGATATCAACATTTATATACTTTTCTGCCTTGCAAAAAATTGGGTAAACCTTAATTGAAACTATTTTGGAATTTCAATACGGAATAAACTAGCCTTCTCATCATAATAAGATACAACATCTTTTATATACGAAATCACGGCATTTATTTCTACGATGAAAACTCCTACTTCATTAATATAAGGTTCACCATTTAATAGATTTTCTTCTCCGTTTACTAAAAGATGTGTACGTCCCTTTTCGGCAATGATCGTTTTACCCTCAGATTGTAAAGTCAGAACCCCATTCTCATTATCATATTGATAGTCAAATAATTGTGGATAATTATTTTTTAGCCTTTCTAATATAAATAAAATCGGACTATAGACACTTCCATGCTCATAAATACTATAAATACCATTTGTATTAGGTTCTTGTCCATTTACGACTACCTTACAATATATTTTATCAGGAGCAGTATATTTAGAAGCATCCGCTTCTGGTATAGCATTAAATTCGAAACTATTTTCAGGTGGACGCTCAGCATATGATGGTTCAAGGTATTGTGGAAAATCAAGTGATAATGGACTTATGTCAGCTGATTTACTATAGATCTCGATACTTTCCTCAGGTATGCCACGCATTTTCGCTTTCAAAATTATTTTTCCTGTGTTTCTAGTAGAACGAATGAATACTCGATTGCTGCCACATTCTGCAAATACATGGTTTCTATGAATCACACTATCTTCTTTTCCATAGCCATCGAAACGTCCACTATTGTAACCGCCTAGAAAAATACCTTCACCTTCAATCGTAAAATCTATCCTATCATCGGCAAGTGGATGACGGCGGTTATGAACATCTAGAACCTCCACATCAACATAGGTTATATCTGTTCCATCCGCTAAAAGTCCTCGATCACCAACATGTGTTGTAAGCTTTAACTTGGCAGGTTGTGATACTGTTTCAATTGTATCTGTAGCCACTTGAATTCCATTATAATCGTATGCTTTTGCTGTAACTGATCCAGATTGAGTAATATCAATGTGATGAAACGGAAAAACAAATGTATCTATTGGTTTATCGCATTGCGCTACATATTCTCCATTTATATAAAGTTTTATTTGGGCGATCGAGTAACTACCAATAACATATAGCGTTTTATCTTTTGGATTTCTGTATTTATATTCTCCAGTTTTTCGCCAGTAAGTACCGTCAAATTCTTTAACAGGATAACGATAATTGTCACCTTCTTCAAGTGGATAATTCCAATGTCCAAGGACTTTTATCATTGGCACTGGAGATTGCATTGTTCGAAATACATCAAAGTTTTGCTTTTTAATGCGAACAGGGTCTACTCGTCCACTCATTCTTGCGTTTTCGCTTGCTGCTTGTCTTCCATGTTGAGCTGAATCAGTCCAACATAATGCAGCAGCTGCTGAATAGAGATTTCTCCCAGAAGCTCCACCAATGCGATCGTTAAAAAATTCAGCATATCCTTTTGCTGCGTATAGAGCTAAATCTTCAGAAGTAAGATCGTGACAATCACCACCAATCTGTTTCCTTCCTCCTCGACCTAACCATAGATTATCATAATCAAAATGAGGGGGTGAAAAATCATCCCAGACACGTCTAGGGGCTTCCTCTCGTAAATATTCAGTCTCTGTAACTGGCATTTTTTCAGATTGATATCGTCCAGCATGCCGATTTAACATAGTACCTACATATTCCGCCTCATTTAATACTTCTTCTGTATTTAATGTGCGGCACCCCATATATCTGCCACCAGTAGGATCTAACTTTTCCTTTAATAAGCGCATTTCACGCATGTGTTCCTTATTAATGGAGTTATTACCCGCTTCCCAAAATAATATAGAAGGATTATTCCTAAAATAAATGATAACATCTCTCATTAATTCGACTCGTTGATCCCATTGTCTTCCAAAGGTCTCTCTTTCTTTATCACCAGCAGGTTGTGTACAAACAACACCATACCGGTCAAATGATCGAATATCAGCTGGGCTACCCGCCACATGCATAAAACGAATATGATTTGCATTACTTTCGCGTATTAATTTGGCATCCATATCTTTAAGCCAATCTGGTGCCGTGCCAATAGCTGCCCATTCATTTGCTGAGCGTTGAGCATACCCAGTCAGCCAAACACGAGAATCATTAATCTTTAATCCACTTTCAAAGTCATACGAAACCTTTCTAAAACCTGTGACATTTGTTACTTGATCTAAAACTTCTCCATTGCACATTAGATAGGTTTGAACCGTATATAAATATGGGTCATCTGGAGACCAAAACCGTAGATTTGATCCGAGAGAATGGGATTTTACTAAAGTTACCTCTAATGAATCAGTTTCAGTTTGTGCGGCTTTCTCTTCAGACAACGGTATATACTTGTTACCTTCTTTTGCATAAGCATCCTTAGGAGTTATTGATTCTGGTGGTAAGTTAGGTAACTTTTTTGTTTTAGGTACTTGTATTTCGTCAGAAGAGATCCGTGCTACTTCATGACCTTTATGATCCAATATGATAGTTTCTAATGTTACATTTTGGGCAGAGTCACTCTCATTCCTTAACTCTGCATCTACATTTATATTAGCTCTTTTATTTTTAATATCATAATCAGACCCGTATATATATACTCCTTTAGTTTGAAGATTACTGTATATTGGCAGTGTAATATGTAATTTTGTTTTAACGTGTAACCTTAAATTCTTCGAAAGGCCTCCAATACTAGGATTAAAATCATTCGCATTCCAAAAATATGCCACCCCTCTTTCACTTTCATTAATATTTTCTGGGTTTTGAGATGACATAAATGCACCTGGCTTGGCTCCTTCTACATTTGGCGTTTCAGCAACAAATTCATCTAAGTTTCTTGAGGAGGTATTGTCAGTTGCAACCGCTATCAAATTATCTGTCTCAAAGTCAACATACGGTGTTAAATCAAAGCCAAATGGTCCAACACCTGCCTCATAATAACCTACCATTCTTCCATTTATATATAGATAACAAGTTTGTCGAATTCCTTCAAATTCTATCAAGCATTTCTTTCCTTTATGCTCAGCAGGTAGACTGAACCATTTTCTATAGAAGGAGAAAGTTCTTTTTTGTCCACTTCCGGCATCCTCGATTCTTGCTACAAATAAATCTTTATCATTATAAGTATGCGGAACGCCTATCATATTCCAATCTTTTTCCTCGTACTCTCTTTCATAAAAGAATCTACCCGACTCATCTTTCCATGTATTTAATGCCTCATTTAGAGGAAAAGTATCTGCAAGTTTGAATTTCCATTCATAGTTAAAATTATATATTTGTGATTGCGCTTCAATGTTTGTTAATGAAAAGTTTCCATTATTATTCATATTCTTTGTAGCCCCCACCTTATAGTTCCATAATAAAAATAAAAAGAATTTAAGTATTTATTACTAACAAAAGAAAAAAATATTTAAGCGATTTTAATTTATATTAGATTCTTACTGCGTTTAATCACCTCTTTGTTAATGGTTTTAATAAGAAGCATAGCACCTATCACTCTTTCCAACAATAATACATTTTTGCAATCTAGTTTTTTTGAAACGACGACAATAAATTACCTCAAAAATAAAATTATTACACACATAAGTTTCTAGTTTACTGAACTTCTCTACAAAAATTTCCTGAAAATATAATAGTGTTTATTGCAAAAAAAATAGACTCTTTAACTGAGAGTCATATTTGTTATTCCATATCATTTTAATTTCTTATAAAAATTTTAAAATTAGCGTCGTAATTTATATAATCCTATTTATCCGATTAAATTCATTATTTTGATATGTTTTTCTAAAACTGAAAATTGTAATGGTGTCTGCATTCCTTCATCTCCATCTATATTCGCCACTTTAGTAGGTATTGTATCCACTGTCACTTTTTTTGCTTTCCAGTATTCAACTTGCTTTTGATCTTTTAAAGATCCGTTTAACAGACTTGTGATCATCGAAACACTTTCTAGAGTTGATATTTCCTTGACAGCAAAGACATGCAAATAACCATCATCGATTTCTGCTTCTTGTAACATGTTTTCCCATCCAGCAACTGTATTAGTAACTGCTACTAGAACAAGCATTGCTTCTATTTGTCTACTACTCTCATCCGTAGAAATGGTTACTGAAAACATATCCTTTTCAGTAAATTTCTTAAACCCCTCCAAAAAATAAGCAATAGAACCTAATTTTGATTTCTGTTCTGGCGTCACCTGATAAGTAGCTTCCGCAATGGCACCAACATTTACTAAGTTAATAAAAAATTGGTCATTAACTTTTCCAAGATCCGCTTTCATTACGTGTGGATCTCGGATAACCTCAATCGCATCTCGTGGTTTTAACGGGATCCCTAGAGCTCTGGCAAAATTATTAACAGTACCGAGCGGAATAATATGTAAAGTCGGACGTTTTGTGCGTTCGGCAATACCATTTATTACTTCATTTACGGTGCCATCACCGCCCAACACTGTCACTAATTCCATATTTTCTTCACACGCTTCTTCAGCAAACTTTTTTGCATCATACTCTTTTTCGGTACATTTAGTGATAACATGGTAACCTTGTTTATTTAGCACTTCTTCGACTTCGTGTTGAAATTGTTTACTTTTCTCGGTACCTGAGCTTGGATTTAAAATAATCATTGCATTTCTTTTCAATAGGGACTCCTCCTCTTTTACCACAGTAGATCTTCATTTTCATCTAAATACATTGGAGAAATGTCCAAAAATAAATATAACGATTGGTCAATTGGATAAGAGAAAGTTCTTATCCGTTCCCCTGTTTCAATATCATTATATAAATCTGATAAAATCCCATTTCTTTCTTCATTCATACGAATGACATTTTCAATAAAATACGGTCTCCAACTCCAGTTTTTTCCTTTTACTGTCTCATCCCAAATCCATCCGGTTTCCGTTCGAATCAAGTTCACAGTTTTTTGAAATCCATCTTCATCTGTCACATAGACCCTGAAGAAAATGTGCTCCATTGCTTTTGCTAGAGAATCTATTTGTTCATCTAAACTTCTATTTTTCCTTATTTGCCTCCATTGTTCATACAATTGCTTATTTAAATTCGCGGTAAGTTGAAATTTTGCTGTTAATTTAGACCTTTCCACTTGAATAAATTGTTGAATATCATGGCGAAATCTTTCTCTTAAAATAGTTTTCGAGACAAATTGATTGGTAGTCGAAGATAAAAAGTCCCCTTGATAGTATCTTCCGTTGTTCCTCCATGCATAGTGAAAATGATAATTTGATTCAATTCCTTCAAATAATAATTCTGCTCCAAGTTTTCGCGCAAGGAGTGATAACGAATAAATGACACCATGATAAGCATTAGACATTGATTCGTTTTGTAATGCTAATAAATCAACTTTTAATATATCTGGTTCGATTAAGCTAATTCGATCCAAATTACTTGCTCCCGTACCAAGATCATCAATTGCTACTTTCACACCTAATGTTTTTAAGTATTTTAACGTATGTGTTAATAATTCAATATCACCATGGAATTCTTGCTCTGTAATTTCTATAACAATGTGGGTTAAGTCTAACCCTTTTTCTTGATAACTAAGAAAATGATCCAAAAACTCGTCTTCTTTATCTGTTGTGAAGTAATTAGCATGTACATTTAAATATAAATCTACATTGATTTTTTCATTCATATATCGTTGTAAAGCTAGGTCTTGTATTTGCTGATCAATTTCCATCTTAAAATCATCTGGAACATTCGGATCATGGAAAAAATGTCCGAGGCTTATCGTTTCTGTACCCAGTTCTAATCTACCTAAAACCTCATAGCCAATCACTTCATGACTATCTGCACTAAAAATAGCCTGAAAATGTGGTTTTATATTATCAACATGCATCATTACATCTAATGGATCCATTTTCATTCACCTCTCTTACAAATTATTGTAACCCTCCAATATTGTATAATCAAAAAAATAGTCTGAATTCACTTGGAATCCAGACTATTCTTTCTCTAAAATTAAAACTTCGCTTGATATCGCTCTAATTCCCATTCCGTAACGGCAATACGATAACTGTCCCACTCATCTTGTTTTAATGATAAGTATTCATTCAACGCATACTCACCAAGAACTTTTTCACCAATTTCACCAGCTTTTAATGCTTGAATTGATTCACCTAAAGTTGTTGGTAAGTTCTCAATACCACGCTCTTGGCGCTCTTCATCATCCATGCTGAAAATATCGTCAACTATTTCTTTAGGTACTTCTAAAGATTTTTCTACACCATCAACACCAGCCGCTGCAATACTTGCAAAAGCATAATACGGATTGGCACTTGGGTCTGGACAACGGATTTCAACACGCGTTCCTGCTCCACGAGTTGCCGGAATACGAACTAATGCGGAACGGTTAGATGATGACCATGCAATGTAACAAGGTGCTTCATAACCTGGAACTAGACGCTTATAAGAGTTTACTAATGGATTAGTAAATGCAACAAATGAAGGTACGTGATGTAACAAACCAGCGATAAAAGAATATGCCGTTTCTGATAACTGACGAGAATCAGATTCATCATAGAATGCATTTTTTCCTGCTTTTTCATCGAATAATGACATATTAACGTGCATTCCATTTCCATTCTCACCGAATACTGGTTTTGGCATGAATGTCGCACGTAAGCCAAATTGCTGTGCCACAGTTTTTACTACCCATTTAAATGTAGTTGAATTGTCTGCAGTTTTAAGTGCATCACCAAACTTGAAGTTAATCTCGTGTTGACCTTGGGCAACCTCGTGGTGAGATGCTTCAATTGTAAAGCCCATTTTTTTCAATGTTTTATAGATTTCTAGACGAACACGCTCACCTAAATCGTATGGTGCTGGTTCGAAATATCCTGCTTTGTCATGCACTTGCTGAGTAGGCTGGCCTTTTTCATCTGCTTCAAATAAGAAAAATTCTAATTCTGGACCAACATTAATAGAAAAACCTTTTTCCTTCGCTTCAGCTACCGTTTTTTTTAGAACATTTCGCGGGTCTCCCTCGAATAATGTACCATCAGGATTAGTAACACTACATAAGAAACGAGCTTCTGAGTAGTCTGCTTCTTCTGTCCATGGTAAAACAGCAAACGAGTTTAGATCTGGTAATAGGTATAAATCTGATTTATTAATCGGTGTAAAACCAGTAATGGATGAACCATCAAACATTGTTTTACCTTCCACAACGTCATTTAATTGTTCTGCTGTCACCGATACTTGTTTTAAAGATCCTTCAATATCAACAAATTGTAAATGTAGTAATTCTACATGTTTTGTTTTAATTTTCTCTTTAATCGATTCTAATTGTGATTCAGTTTCCACAGTTTTCTCTGGTGCAATTGTTGCCATTTTTCATTTCCCCTTTTCCATGTAACTTTTTTTAACATCTATTGTTATTAACTATCCTACAATAGTCGGAAAGAAATCGTCATGACTTTTGTCAGATTATCTGACAAACTTTTTTAATATTTTTTGATTAATTATTGAGCCAAATAACCGTCATATCGCCTAACGAAGCATACGTGTATATAAATAAAAAAATTTAATGCATAACCATTCCTTATTTACACTAGATAACAACTGCGAACTAGTGAAAATTCTTTTGGTGTTGCTTTCTTCCATTCTGATTAATGATAAGTTCTGGTATTCGCTCAGGCAGAATACTCCGCTTTCCATGGGCTCGGCTTCAGCTAACTTGGTAAAGAAACCCACTTTACCAAGTGGATCTTCAGCTCTCGCTGTCCCACAGGAGTCTCCGTATTCTACCTACGCTAGACATTGTGTTCTGATTGTTGAAAGTATTGAACCCATGGAACTTTTATTTTTAGATTTTCAATCTTTTATTAGAACATCATTCTAAGCCACGGAAAAATGCGACACCCCTGTGGGTGTGCTAAAAGCGGCCATGTTCTGTGACCAATGTCGCCACTTGATCGTCATGCTCTAAAAAAAGAACTTCGCAGTCTATGTTTTTTTGTTAAACCTTTCTCCTTGTTAAGAAAACCCGGTACCTGTCTATGGATACCGGGTTTAATGGTTATTGTTGTTGGATAAATGTTTTTAACGCTTGCCATTCCTCTGAGGTGAGGGTTACACCTTTTCCCATTTTTTCGTGATCTGGTGCCCAATCTCGAATATCGTATTTCGGCTCACGATCATTCCAGCTAATAAGATTTACTTCTTTTTGCCATCCTTTTGGTGATTCAGACAGGACGGCCACTTGTTCAATGATCTCATATTTAATACCTGCCAAGTTTACACCTCCTACTCTTTTTCTCCGTATTCCATTTCAAATACCTGTTGTACGTCTTTATCACCACGGCCAGATAAATTGACGATAATAATATCTTCTTTATTTAAGTCTTTTGCTAACTTAACTGCATGCGCGATGGCATGAGCACTTTCTAAAGCAGGGATAATACCTTCAGTCTCAGATAATAGCTTGAAAGCATCCAATGCTTCCTGTCCGGTTATGGTCACATATTCACCTCGACCAGATTCCTTCAAATCACTGTGTTCTGGTCCAATACCTGGATAATCTAACCCAGCCGCAATGGAATAGGTAGGCTTTGGATTACCTTCTTCATCCAATAATGTTAAACACTTAAAACCATGAATGACAGCTGGAACTCCCTCTGTTAGGGATGGTGCTTCAGCTGGTTCTACTCCAATGATACGAACATTCTCTTCTTCAAGATAGTGTGCAAATGCACCAATTGCATTACTTCCGCCCCCGGTACAAGCTACAACCGCCGTTGGAAGTTTTCCCTCTTTCTCTAAGATCTGACGTTTAGATTCTTCACTAATAACCGATTGAAAAAATTTCACCATTGTTGGAAACGGGTGAGGACCTACTGCGGATCCGAGTAGATAAAAAGTATTTTGATAATTTTCAACCAAATCACCCAAAGCAGCATCTACAGCATCTTTTAAACGACCTTGTCCTGCCTCAACACCTTCTACTTTCGCACCTAGTAATTCCATGCGAAACACATTAAGTGCTTGACGTTTCATATCGTGTTTTCCCATATATATGGTACAATCTATGCCAAACATCGCGCAAGCAGTAGCTGTAGCAACTCCGTGCTGGCCTGCACCGGTTTCTGCGATAACACGTTTTGCCCCCATCCGTTTCGCTAACAAAATTTGCCCGATCGCGTTATTTATTTTATGAGCACCTGTATGGTTTAAATCCTCTCTTTTCAGGTAGATTTTGGCACCACCTTGCTGCTCAGATAAATTCTTTGCATATGTAAGTGGATTTTCTCTACCAACGAACTCCGCTAATACATCCTTGAACTCTTGTATAAAGGCCGGATCATTTATTGCTTTTTCAAACTCCTCCGCTAATACTTCTAATACTTTTTGAAGATCCTCCGGTACATAGCTTCCTCCAAATTGACCAAATAATCCTTTTTCACTCATATCATTATCTCCCCTTTTCTTCTTATAAAACTATTTTAATAGAAGAAAAAGAGAGACACAATTTATATTTAGAAAATTCCTAATTTTATGACTTCTAATAAAGTGAGACTTCCATTAGTACCCACTAATGATTAGGGAAACTTATCAGGGTGTTGGCGTCCGTTAGCCCCACCTAGCTTCTTTGAATTACTTGAAATTTAAAGTGGAGGTTTTTATGGACGATTATCACCGTGATAAAGATAGGCAAATAACAAAAGAATAATCCCTACTAAAATAGCAAGCATAATAAACATATTGGTAAAGCCAATCATTGTAACGATTATACCTAAGATGAAGGAGCCTACTGCAATTCCTAAATCATATAAGGTATAAAAGGTGGCTGTTGCATGTCCAGTACGATTCATTTTTACTTTGGAAACTGCTAATGATAAGAAAAATGGTAACAATGATCCATAGCCTACTCCAATTACACCTGCTGCAATCAAAAAGGTTACTGCATTGCTAGAAAAGCTTAACATTACTAAACCGAGAGAAAATAACACCATACATGGAACAATTACTGGTCTTGCGCCTCGAAGATCAAACTGTTTACCTAAAAATGGTCTCGAAATAAGCATTGTTACAGCAAATACAACAAAGAAATAACCTGAAACATGCTCCAATCCTCTCGCATTCGCATAAACAGATATGAATGAAACAATACTGGAGTAAGCAAAAGCAACTAATAATCCAATTAACGAGATCGATAATGCTTCTTTTTCCAACAGTTCCTTCCATGTAAAGGATGAATTTTTTGGTTGATCAGCATTCTTTACTTCCTTTGTATGAACAAAAAAGGTCGAGATTACACTTAATACGGTAAACAGATTAAGTATGACAAATAAGTTCGTATATGTTGTAAGCTGAATGATACTTAACCCTAAAAAAGGACCTAATACAATTGCCAGGTTCATTGACATTGTGAAATAACCAAGTCCTTCTCCCCGCTTTTTAGCTGGCACAATATCTGCGGCAATCGCAGAAGTTGCTGTTGTGAGAATCGCAAAAGAAAATCCGTGAATAAAACGGAGCACTAACATCGCTGTATAAGATTCTATAAATAAATATCCAATCATGGTAATTGCAAAAAGAATATTACTGATTAATAACATCGTACGCTTTCCATATTTACTGAGAATGGTACCTGAGAAGGGTCTTAACAATATCGCAGCTAGTAACATAGCAGTGACCACAAGGCCACCTTGGGCTTCAGACCCACCCCACTCCTCTATCACAAATAATGGTAGCGTAGTTAATAACGTATAAAAACTGATAAAAACAAATAAATTAACTATTGCTATACTTATAAAATTCTTCGTCCATATTTTTGACTCTGACATACTTATCCATCTCTTTCTATTGATAGTTTTTCTAAAAGTTGTTGTAAAGCTACTTTTTCTTCTTCCGACAGACGTTTCAGAAACATTTCTTCTGTTTGTTTTACTGCCTCGATAATATCCGGGTAGGTTGATTTCGCCTTTCCAGTTAATGTAACAACACGTTCTCGTTTGTCCGTTCCTATTTTCCTTTCAACCCATCCGCTTTTCTCCATCCTTACTAATGTTCTAGTGATAGTCGGCGCTTCAACCTTAAGATATTGCCATATTTCGGTTTGTGTCATGTTACCCCTTTGATAAAGTGTGTAGAGGATCATCCATTGAGATTGAAACAATCCAAACTTTTTCAATGTTATATTTAATTCATTTTGAAACAACCGTAATTTTTGGTGATATAAATGCAGTAAATGGCTAGTATTCATGATTTTACTCCCTTCCATACTTATTTACCTAGGTAAATAAGTAACTTTACAAGTTTAGTACATTTTCAATCAAAAGTAAAGAAGCAGCCGGTAACCGACTACTTCTTATTTTTCATGCGTCCTTTTACATAATCAATGAATTCATTTGCTTTTCGCTCTGGAGGTTGTGTCGTTAAACTGATCACAATAAATAAAACCGTTGATACTATAATCCCCCATATACCTGACTTCAAACCAAGTAATAATCCGCCTGTTGCTTCAATATAAATCACGAGAGTACTACTAATTATAACACTGACTATCACACCAACTGCTGTACCTTTCTTCCAGAAAAATGTCCCGATTATAGCCGGTACGACAACAATTAAACCTGCAGAAGATGCAACAGAAAGAACGGCAATTAAGTCCAGCTCTAATTGGGCAAATAAGAAGGCTAATACGGCAATTACCGGAATAACAATTTTGCCAATTAACAATTGCTTATGATCGTCGTTTTCTCCTTTTACATTGCGATATACATCTCGTGAGAATAAGGATGATAACGTTAATAAAATTGAATCAATTGTTGAAATCGCAGCAGCCATAATTCCTACCATAACAATAACACCTAAAATTGGTGGAACGACATCAGACGATAATAGCATTGGAGTTGCTAAATCGGCATTTTCTAAGCCCGGAAACAAAATGGATGCTGAAAAACCCCAAACAACCGATACGACCGTATAAATAAGACCAAAAACTAAAAAACCTAACAACATATGACGCAAGCTTTTTAATGAAGCAGGCATAAATAAACGCTGACTTACCTGTGGGTTGGATATACTAAAGAAAAACCACGGTACTGTCAGTCCTAAAAACGTCCAAAAATTAAAAAACCCGTTACCTGGAACAGCTAATGCGTTTGGATTATTCTCTTCAATCGATGTAAAAAATCCACTCATCCCGCCTAAGCTATTAACGATCAGAATGACAACTATCGTTGAGGTAATGATCATGATTAACGATTGTAAGGAATCAGTCCATGCCACCGAACGGATCCCAGCAATATATGAAAAGACCAGTGCTAACACCATCGCGATAATAACACCTGTTGTATATGGAATAGCATCATTTGTCACACCTTGCAGCAAATACCCTATTCCTGTTAATTGAACTGCACTGTAAGGAATCAGAAATAAACAACTTGCCACAGCTGTAACTATTGCTACCCATTTATTTTGATATCTGTCTCCTAGCATTTCTGAAGGTGTAACATATCCATACTTTTTACCAGCTAACCAGAAACGCGGACCAAATATTGCGACTAGGGAAACCCCCATAAAATAAATAATTTCAAATCCAAACGCACCTACACCACCATTGTAAGTAAGTCCGGCAAGTCCGACTAACATAAAAGCACTGTAAGTTGTGGCACTATAACTTAAAGCTGATACAAAGCCATTTAATTTTCGTTCACCTAAAAAGTAGCCAGACATACTGCTTTGTTTGCCATTTCTTGATAGATAAGCAATTACAATAGCAATGACTACATAGATTGCAATGGTTGACCAAACTAATGTTGTGCTCATTCCTCGTCACTCCAATTCGTCGTTAAAAAGTAATTCGCCAAAATGGTAATGAATGCTAATATCGACCAAATCAAAAAGCTTCCATACCATTTGGTAACATCACTAAGGAATGTGTAAGGAATCACATAACCAAGAATAACAATGATCAAAATAATAAGTCCCCAAAATTTCTCTTTTTGATTCACTTCTCTCACCTATCCTTTCATGTCATGATTCTTATTATACAGATAATCGTACACGTGTAAAGACACATGTTAAAAATCAGTATATGAAATACGGAATAGATTCTGACTAAAGAATATAAAAACGACCAGCATCATAGCTGATCGCATTATTTTTTATTCATCTGGTCGATCCGGATTTTGATCTTTTAATACTTCCATTGGTGAACGCTTCTTCTTTTTCTTTTTCCAGCGTTTGATATAGATAGTAGGCGATTCATAATTATCAGACACGGTAATATCCCGATTGGACGCACGCATAAATGACCATGCTAATAAAAACATAATGAAAATTAATGGAAAACCACCAACAATACTTGTTGTCTGCAAAGTATCCAAACCACCCAGAAACATTAATGCAAGCGGCATAATACATAATGTAAATGCCCAGAATAACCTGTTCCATCTTAACGGTTCATCTTCCACTTCCTTTTGTGCGACTGACGCTAAGATAAATGAAGATGAATCAAACGTAGTTGCTAAAAATATTACAGCAAGAATAGTAAATACACCAACCATTAATCCAGGAAGTGGTAGTTGAGCAATAATAGCAATAATCGTTGCTGGTGCTCCAAATTCATTAATATGATTGATGGCATCAAATTGCCCTGTCAACTGTAAATGCAATCCATAGTTTCCCATGATTCCGAAAAAAAGCACACACCCAAGCGTACCATATACCATCGTACCAAAAATCATTTCACGAATCGTACGCCCTCTTGATATACGAGCTACAAACAAGCCTACAAATGGTGCATATACCAGCCACCATGCCCAATAGAAGACGGTCCATGCTTCCGGGAACCCCGTTTTCGTAAAATCACCCATATTTCCAAACGGTTCTACCCATGTTGCCATTTTAAAGAAATTGTCTAACAATATACCTAAGGAATTGAATGTGGTTTCCAAAATGAACCGGGTAGGTCCAAGAACGAGAACAAAAGCTAAAATAAACAGAGCTAACCATAGGTTTATATCACTTAAAAGTTTTATCCCTTTACGTAAACCGGAATAAGCACTTATCGCAAAGATAGTCGTACAGACGAGCATAATAACTGCTTGCATCCATAAGGTAACAGGCCATCCTGTTAAATAATTTACTCCTTCAGCAATCATTGGTGTTCCCAACGCTAATGTAGTACCTGCCCCACCTAATAATCCAAAAATGAAAAGAATATCGATAATTTTTCCAACTGGACCATCTACCCAGTCACCTAAAACAGGTCTAATTGCTTCACTTACTTTTAGTACAGGCTTTTTACGAACATAGAAAAAGTAGGCGATTGGTAATGCTGGTAGTGTGTATATTGCCCAAGCTATCGGCCCCCAATGAAAAATTCCATAAGCAGTAGCCCACTGAATTGCTTCTGTTGATTCACCAGCCAAACCGAATGGTGGTCCTTGATAGTAGTAAACCCATTCAATTACTGACCAGTACAAAATACTTGAACCAATACCTGCCGCAAACAACATCGCTGCCCATGAAAAAGTATTAAATTCAGGTTTTTGACCCTCATCACCTAACTTAACATGTCCATTTTTACTAAATGCGACAAATAATAGAAAAGCAAATATAATGAGACCCATCGCTAAATACAACACACCAAAATTAGTGGTCATAAAAGTATTAGCCTTTCCGACAATTTCTTTCCCTTCTTCAGGAAATAAAATCAGAGGTATAGTCACTGCTAATAACAGTAAAAACGCTCCAATAAATGTCGGCCAATCAATTATTCGCTGTCTCATAGTCTTCACACCTTCCAATTCAAGTTTAATGTTAACTTACCCATAATCAGCAAAAACAAACAAAAAGAGGACAATTTTTTCATTGTCCTCTTCTTACTTTAGCTTCTTTTTTTTGTTTTGATTAGACACATTTCGACGAATATAAATGTTATACCATATTAACGCAGCAGCAATAATAAATATTACAATACCAGGAACATAAATAACACCCGTTAAGTCTAAAATCATCATAATTACTAGCGCTGTTAGCAATGGTATTCGAATTAAATTATAGTTCATGTCATCCCCCTTTTAACCGCTTTCATCAATTAATCCTACCACATGCTAGGGAAAAAAGCATCATGAACCAGTTAGAATTGTTTTCTTAATTTTTTAGTTACTTCAGGTCTTACTTTGTACACTAACAAATCAATCGTTTTTTTAATTGATTCTAAGGGTTGTCCACCAAAATCTACCTGTGCATAAAAACGATCATGTTCAAATAATTGAGATTGATAAAGGATTTTTTCAACAATTTGTTCAGGCGTACCAACGAAAAGCGTGGATTCTTTACTTGTAATAAACTCTAAATCGGTTCTAGCTGCTCCCATCGCACCACCGATTCCCTGCTTGGTTAAATGCTCCCAATAATTTGCATAGTAAGAGTAAAAATCTTGTTCCAATTCAGTCTCTGTTTTGCGAATCAACGTATGACCTGCGATTCCAACTTGCGACTTATCTCCATTGTATACTTCACGATATCGATGGACCAATGGCTGATATTTTTTAGCAATCCCACCGATCATCACAACGGTTAGACCACAGCCGTTGCGACCTGCACGCTCGGCACTTTCAATTGTACCGCCTACCCCAATAGAGATTGGTAATCTATGTTGCAGGGGACGAGGCGCAATTTCTGCTTCTTCTAATGCGGAGCGATACTTTCCGTTCCAGGTAACTTTTTGCTGCTGATTCAATTGTAGAAACAGTTGTAAATGCTCTTCGAAAAGCTGATCGTAATCCCTTTCGTTATACCCAAACAATGGAAAGGATTCTACAAAAGCACCTCTACCTGCTGTAAATTCAACCCTTCCACCAGATAACAAATCGAGAGTTGCAAAATCTTCAAACAACCTGACCGGATCCGTAGTATTTAATAATGATGTTAATGCTGTTAATTTTATTTTACTTGTTTTCTGAGAAATGGCAGAGAGCAGCATTTGTGGTGAAGAAATTGCATAGTCCAAACGATGATGCTCTCCCACTCCAAATAGATCTATTCCTGACTGATCTGCATATCGAGCCATTTCAACTATCATATCCACACGCTCTTTTGTCGTTATGGCTTGTTTTGTTTTTGGATTTTCTAATATTTCGGATAAACTGTAAACCCCGAACTCCATCTGTTATCCCCCTCTTTAATTCGTAAGTAATGTTTCCCAGTTCGACCACGGATACTGATCAGGTGGAAATGATGAAGCATTGATTTCCTCTTTTCGAACCGGATGGATAAATCGTAATTCATGTGACCATAATGCAATTTGCTGACCAGGTTTGTTTACCCTTTTGCCATATTTTTGATCGCCATATAAAGGATAGCCTCGCGATGCAAACTGAACACGAATTTGGTGAGGACGCCCGGTATGTAAATTGATCTTTACTAAGCTTAAGCCATTTTCACTTGCTAAAAGCCGATAATCCAGTACTGCCTTCTTAGCTTTTGGATTATTTTTGGACGAAACCGTGACAATATTTTGGCGTTTGTCTTTCCATAAGAAATCCACCCATTCTCCGGTTGGTTCTGGAACCCCTCTGACAACAGCTAAATATGTTTTGTTTAATTCATTTTTTCGAATCGTATCAGATAGCCGTGATGCAGCTTTTGACGTTTTCGCAAATACCATCACTCCACCAACCGGTCGATCTAATCGGTGAACTAAACCTAAGTATACATTACCAGGCTTCTGATAACGGATTTTGATATCTTGTTTCAAAATCGTGAGCAAATCCTCGTCATTGCTTTGATCTTTTTGTACAGGTACATTGACTGGTTTTTCCACCATTAACAAGTGATTATCCTCATATAAAACATGGATATTCATAAGAAACCCCTTTTTAAGTAGATAGTTCTCTTGCCGAAAAGCAAGCTATTATTTTCTATGTTATTCTAACACAAAAAAAGATCCCCTAAATACTAGGAGACCTTCATGCTTCATTATTCTACTATTAACGTTGCTACCATATCATCGTGACCAGTACCACACATGACCGAACATCTAATTGTATATTCTCCTGGTTCAAGTGTTGCAGTTGCAGAACCTTCTTCATCCAACGAAATATCGGTTCCTTCTACTTCTATACCATGGAAGCCTTCTTCATTTGTAAGGTTTATTGTTACTTCACCTGCTGGCACCGTATATTCTTCTTGATCAAACTGCCAGTTAGAGGCTGTAATGTCTACTGTTTCACCTTCTCCGCTTGCAGTTTCTCCATCATTATTCGAACTTCCTTCATCATTACCACCACCACAAGCTGCTAGCACAAGTGCTAATGATAATGTCATCATGCCTAAAAGTAATTTTTTCATAATTATTTTATCCCCTTTCTATTCCCCTAGTTACTTTCGTAATTATTTATTGGACTAGAATGTGATTACTACTTAATTATAACGATTAGTTTCTATTTTTATCTACTAATAGTTCAATCCGTCATAAAACGTTCATATTTAAAGGAGGTAAAAAAACCATTACAGATTTTTACATTAGGGGATCGGCCTATCAGGTAAAAAGAAATTAGTCAACTAGGTATTTATAAAATGCAGGAAATTCACGAATCGTAGAGTAAATATCTCGCCATTCAAAATACTCTGCGTGTGCTCCATATACTTTAGTAAAACCGTGCTGCTTCATCGCCAATTTTGATCTACTAATATGAAAAAATTGCGTAATAACGGTGATACTCTCTGTTGACAGATCGTGTTGATGTGCAATCTCCAGCGTATTCTTTGCCGTCATTTCAGTATCATAGCCATTGCTATCCTGGATGATGAAAGAATCTGGCACACCTTTTTTTATTAAATATTCTTTCATTACTGCTGCTTCATCATGTCCCTCTTTGCCGATGCCACCACTAACAATAATCGTTTGTAACCTGTCATCCAAATATAAACTAACCGCTTTATCTAGACGTTCCTGTAGTCTTTTGGAAGGTGTGCCGTCTTTATTGACTTTATTACCAAGGACAACGCCAATCTCTGACGCTTCTCTTTCATCGGATAACCCATCAATGGTGATAACCGCCGTATGGATAATAAAAAAAGTGATCATGATCCCTACCAGTATAAATACCATTCTTTTCATACAATATTCCTTTCCCACTCTATCATAAGAAAATCTAATCGTTCCTATTATTTAATCTTTTTTCTAGTATTCTTTCACTTAATGTTTTATTTTCTCTTACTATTTTTTTGTGTATACTGTTCAATAAGTATACACCTCTAATCATTAAGGCTAACATTAAGCTAAAGACAATTAATGGGAGATATACACGAATGTCTAAATAGTTTAATAAAAATCCCAAAATTACTAATAACAGAAATAAAAGAATTGTATACATCTTAACATACCACCTTTTTTTAGATAACTTACTAGTGACAATTATAACAATGAGCACAACAGGAGGACACATCATGTTTATTAAAAAATGGTTGATCAGTTTACTTATCGTGATTACCGTACTGACTGGCTGTGGTACGGTAACAGTCGAAAATGATCAAACCGATACACCAGCAACGGACAATACAACCGGCGAAACAGTAACACAGGAAATTCAAGAATCTAATTCAAATGATGATAATTTCGCTAAGGCAACCGTCAGTCGTGTAGTCGATGGAGATACAGTCAATATTGACATAGATGGTCAAGAAGAAACAATAAGACTGTTATTAGTCGATACTCCGGAAACAAAACACCCTAACCTCCCTGTTCAGCCGTTCGGTCCGGAAGCGTCTAATTTCGCAGTCGAAAAGCTGACTGGCAAAGAAGTTAAAGTTGAATTTGATGGACCAGAGCGTGATAAATATGATCGTCTACTCGGCTATATTTGGGTAGATGGAGAAAATTTTAACCAATTATTATTAGAAGAAGGATTAGCGCGTTATGCATATGTCTATGATCCACCTTACACCCATCAAGACGAAATGAAACAAGCGGAACAACTAGCACGTGAAGCAGAGATTGGAATCTGGAGTATTGATGGATACGTAACAGATGATGGATTTAACCATAAAATCCCTACTGATGATCAAGAAGATAAGGATGTTGAATATGCTAATTGTACAGAAGCGCGTGAAGCTGGTGCAACACCGCTGTACGAAGGGGATCCAGGTTATGGTAGTTATATGGATGGCGATGGTGATGGAGTAGCTTGTGAATAATGAAAATCTAGTTTTTTTCTGATAATTTTTTTCTGGACACTTTTACAGTTTTTCTGGACACTTTTCTTAATTTACTGGACACTTTGGCACCGTTTCTGGACACTTTTTACGATTTACTGGACACTTTCTATAAAATTAGCAAAGCCCGAAAAGAGTTTCGGGCTTTGCTTATATATGCTTCTCTAGTCGATAGAATTTTTTCGTATTTTGTTCCACCTGTTCTACTACTTGTTGTAATGGTAACTCTTTAATCCCCGCTATTTTCCTAATCACATCATTTATCATATTAGGATGTGTCATTTTTCCTTGAAAGGTACCTTCAAACGGCCAAGGACCATCAGTTTCAACCATCATTAGTTCCATTGGATAACTTCCTATCAAGTCTTGGATTTCCTTTTCATAAACACAGTCTGGTGTTACAGAAATCATATAATTTGATTCGATCATCCTCTGAACCGTTGCTGCATCTCCTTTGAACCAATGAAAATGGGCACGCTTCACGCCATGCTTTGCTAATAAATCACATACCGTCACCGCATCGTCATATACTGCATGCAAAACAATCGGCAAATCATATTGCGCGGCTAAAATCATAAATCGTTCTAATATTACAATATAAGGTTGCAAACGGAGATTGGGCTCCTCTTTTCTCTTATAAAAAGGTAAACCCACTTCGCCAATGGCAACTATCTGATCATGGTGTTTATGAATCAAAGTTTCGATTTGTGCTATTTCTTGACTAGTTGGAAGTGGTTGTTCCGGATGCCAGCCAAAAGCCGGAAAAACTTTTGGATACTGATTGTATAATTGCCAAACTTTTTCACAGCTTTTCAGATCACTTGATACGGCAATCATACCATCCACTTCTAATGTATCCATAATTATTTTTTGTTGATTTGGCTGATACCAATCCAAATGAATATGTGCATCAAACATCCAATACACCTCGTAATGTTTGGTAGATTTCTTTTTTCTTTTCAAGAAATGCTGTCGATAAGGTTAATTCTTCCTGTCTCGGACGATTAAAATCAATGCTGAATTCGTTGATGACCTTAGCAGGCTTCGCACCTAAGACAAGAATTCGATCTGATAAGAAAATAGCTTCCTCAATGTTATGTGTCACAAATAAGACAGAGGGCCGTTCTTGCTCCCAGATAGCTAATAACCATTTTTGCATTTCTAACCTTGTGAACTCATCTAATGCTGAAAAAGGTTCATCTAGACATATAAAAGATTGTGGGCTTAATAAACTGCGTACAAATGCAACACGTTGACGCATTCCACCTGACAATTCATGTGGATAGGCGTTGGCATAATCCTTTAATCCAGCCTTTTCCAACATCGCGAGCGCTTTTTCTTTATCAGGCTTTTGATATAACTCCATACCTAAAATAACATTTTCTAAAACCGTACGCCACGGGAATAACGATGGTGTCTGCGGCATATAACTAATAGCGCCTCTTTTACCATTAATCGTTTCATTATCCAATCGAATCGTGCCAAGGTCTGCTTGATAGAGCCCGCCGATTAGATGAAAAATTGTACTTTTCCCACTTCCAGACGGTCCTAGTAAGGAGACGAATTCACCATCATTCACTTGTAAATCCAGGTTATCCAGAATCGTCTGTTCACCGAAGCTTTTTGTAATTTTCTCGAGTTCTAGTGTACTCATTATTGATCCTCCTTACCCGGATGCCATTTTAATATGATTTTTTGAGCAGCAATGATAATCGCAAAAAAAATCAGACATAAAATCATAATAAATAAAATGGCAACAAATACCCTGTCAGTTCGAAACGATGATGAAGCCAACGTCATGTATACACCAATTCCTTCATTGGCACCTAACCATTCAGATATTACAGCACCCATTACACTATAGGTAGCTGAGATTTTTAAGCCGGAAAACATTTGTGGAACCGCATGAGGCAATTCAAGCTTCATGAAAATTTGCTTTTTCGAAGCGCCAGCCATTTTCATGTAATGAATTAATTCCGGGTTTGTATGCCTTAATCCATCTATGGTAGATACAACGATTGGGAAAAAACATACTAAAGTAATAATTAATAATTTCGGCGTTACACCAAATCCGAACCAAATAACAAGCAGTGGTGCGAGCACAATAATCGGAATATTTTGTGACATGATAAGCAGTGGATATAGTGCTTCTCGAATTTTGGGCAAAACATGAAGGACTACCGCAATAATCAACCCTACACTAACACCAATAGCTAGTCCGCAAACAGTCAACAAAACTGTCGAAAATATATGGTGCTGGTAGTCATTCCAGCCGCTGATCGCTTCCTGAATAATAACAGTTGGTGCAGGAAGGACCCAGGTCGGAATATCAAAGATGCGACTGGAAACTTCCCATATAATTAAAATACTAATGATCACTGTGACTGGTAAAAATGACTTTCTAAACATAAAACATGCTCCTATTTACTGGCCACTTTTTATTGTTTAGTGACCGCTTTTTCCCATTTAACGATATTTCTTGGTCAATTCACTCATAGAAGCTTTATGATTCTTATGAGAATAAATTTTAACTTGTGAGATAACACTTGGGCAATCTAACTCATGCATACGATGATTCATTTTTTCGATAACAGATAATAAATCTACAAGATCACCTTCCATGGTTGTTTCTAATGGATTGACTTGATATTTGACCCCCGCTTGTTCGATAATTTTGATTGCTTCATCAACAAAAGGGATTGAATCTTCTCCTTTTGGTGTCTTTGGAATGATTTGTACACTAACTAATGCTTCAGCCATTGCGATCCCTCCATTATTCTGGTAAAAATTCGTTGGTAAACGCTGCTTCAACGTCTAGTTCACGCTCTAACAAGTCATTATTAAACATGAATTCGGCATAATTACTCCATACCTCTGCTGATTGCTCGCCCCATCTGTCTGCATCGTCTTGATATTTTGGCGATACCCATTCTTGGCTTGCATGGACTAATTCTTCATCTAAATCTGGTACGGCATCAACTAAGATATCAGCAGCTTCACTTGGATGATCAATTGCATCTTGATAGCCGCGACTTACTGCAGCCATAAATTTTTCAATGGTTTCCGGGTTTTGTTCAATCATCTCTTCATTTGTTGTAATAACTGGCGTATAATAATCTAGTTTTTCCGAATAGTCCGTGAGATACATCATATCAATTTCTTTTCCTCGAAGTTCGGCTTCGATTCCTGTCCAGCCATAATAAATCCAGGCAAAGTCAACATCACGTTCAACTGCTGTAAAAAAGTCGGTATTTCCCATATTTACGATTTCTACATCCTCTACAGATGCACCTTCTTGTTTCATTAACGCATCGATAACTGCAGATTCAACAGGAGCACCCCAACCACCATACGTTTTCCCTGCAAAATCAGCAGGTGATGTGATTCCTTTTTCCACTGGTGCAGCAAAACCGGAAGTATTGTGCTGAATAACTGCAGCAATCGAAACGAGTGGTATATCTTGAGTACGTGCTTCTGTTACCTGTTCCTGATAACTAATACCAAATTCTGCCTGGCCAGAAGCTACAGTTTGATCTGCCCCCGCTTCACCTGGCATGACAATTTCCACATCAAGGCCCTCTTCTTTAAAATATCCTTTTGATTCGGCTACATAAAGTCCGGTGTGATTAGTGTTTGGCGTCCAATCTAATACTAAGGTAACTTTCTCTAATTCTTCTTGTGTCTTTTCTTCATTCCCACATCCTGCCAAAATAAACAAACCTATGATTGCAATTAAAAATTTTTTCATGATGAAATCCCCCTATTTATATTATCTTTTTAGAGGAACATATAAGAAAGCGCCCTAGACGAATTGCCTAGGGCGCATATAGATACTATTATCTCATATGTTCCCTACGCTGGTGCTAACCAGATCAGGTTCTAAGGGTCAGCATCTTACGGATACAGTCTCAACCGGCAACACCGGTCCCCCTACATTCATTATTCTATTACTACCTTCTACTTTGACATAATTCGTACTTTTGATCAAGTTTTATTAACCCTACTAATTAACATACCAAATTCTCCAACCGACAATAGCTATTTCCAACACTCTAATTACATTGCAGTATTGTGGAAGAAGAAATATTAAAGTTTTGGTAAGGAGGATATTTAAATGCAAGTATTTTTATATGTATTACTTGGTATGATTGTAACTTATGTCTTATTACTAATTGGAGAATTCGGTCTGGTATTGCTTGGTAGAGGAGCGTTTGGTTTACTTTTATATATTGCTTTGAACATAAACAAGAAGAATAACATAGAAAAGTAACAAAGCTAATGAAGTAGATTGAATCAAAGAATGATGATATCGATTTTTTTACAGAAAAGGTTTAAAGCACCTATCTGATTGATTTGTAATATCGATACATATTCAGGTGAAAATCATGCAAAATATTACTAGTATCGGTTGAACAAATTTAAAAAAGTGGAGTTTGTATATAAATGAAAATTATGTACTTAACAATTGAACTTATAGTTGGATTTTTTTTCTTGTTTATCATAGTGAAATTTGTAGGAAAAAAAATCATTAATCAAATTTCCCCGTTCACTTTTATAGCAGCTATTGTTTTAGGAGAATTAATTGGAAATGCTTTATACGATCATAAAATAGGCGTCCTTTATATTATTTATTCTATGTGTATTTGGGGAGGATTACTTTTTTTCGTTGAGTATTTAAGTCAAAAATTCCTTGCAATCAGAGGTTTGGTTGAAGGGAAACCTTCTGCTCTTATCAAAAATGGAATTGTTGATCGTGAAGCATTAAAGAAAAATCGAATGAATTTAAATCAATTACAAAATTTACTTCGACAAAGTGAAACCTTTTCTATTCGTGAAGTCGCCTTTTGCTATTTAGAGGCAAACGGATCGCTTAGTATTTTAAAAAAGTCAAAGTATCAAAAAACGACTCAGGAAGATTTTAATATGCCTTCACAAGTAGTTTCCGTACCAATCACTTTGATAAGAGACGGAGAAGTTTTATGGGACGAAATCATTGATTTGGGCTTTGATGAATCTTGGCTGAAATCACAATTAAACACTTATAATATTACTGACTACAAAGATGTTTTCATAGCTGAATGGCTTCAAGGGGAAGGTCTTTTTGTACAGGTTATTTAAACCGTACGACTACAATAAAAGAAAAAATTTGAAATTGTTAACAATTTTACTTTATCTAACAGATGCATGAGTTCAACTGACGGTCATTAAATGTTCGTCTTTTTTATGGATTAATTTCAACTTTTTGGAATATTATGTTAAAATATTGACAGAAGAGATTATGCTTATGACAGCTTAATTTAATCGTATACATGGCTATAAGGAGGGCTGAAAATGAAAATAGGAGAAAAGATTCAAAAAAAGTATTTAGAGAGAAATAAGTTATTTTTAGCTATAGACATTATTTTTAGTGTTTTAACGATTTATTTTGCAGTTCGAGTGTTATTGATATCTATTACGGGGTTAGTAAGTTCAAATCCGTCAACTGATTCTCCGACTTTATTACTTTTTGCTATGCTATTTTCTTTAGGATTATCTAATTCTGTTCGGGTTATTGAAATGTTAGTTATCGAAAAAAAAGAATATTTCTCGTTTTTACTTTTATCTACACTCTTCGTTTTCAGTGTATCTACATATATATTACTAGTAGACTAAAGGGAGTGTTGATCGATAACGATCAAAATCCCCCCAATGTATTGTGTATTTGTTAAAATCTATAAGCACTTCCGCATGTATTAGCCTGTGGTTCATAATAACAATGTTGTTTATATTGTCCTGCAAATGGTTGACCATACCATGTAGGTGGACATTCAGCATACGGATTAAAATACCAAAGAGAATATTTAGAAGGATGTTTTCTCCAATACTTTACAACTTGTCGTGCTAACCTTTTCTCCACTTCTCTTGCTGGTCTATAAAATAAACTACCTTTTTGTACTGCTTCAAAAGAATAATTTCCACCTTGAACTTGAAAAATTACATCACGTATAGTCCTTACATCCTTAAAATCTAAACAATCAGCTTTTGCCCGATTTACAATAACATTCCCAACCATGAGCATCCCTAGTCGCCCTTCAGCAATGGCTTCTGCCCTCAACATTCTTGCTATTAAATTAATGTCACTTTCGTTATATGATACTCTTGTCACTATTATCACCTCTAAAAGAATTGTATGAAAAAATCTTTGAAAAATGTAAGATTTTCGTAATTCTTATCTGTTTGGGCTTGGACCATTTCGCAAGAATTCATAGCTAAGATCAAGTCGGATTTTTAGGTGTTCGCTTCAGTTCTTCATACTTCTATTTGGATTTTTTACATGGTGGAGTTTAATATGTTCCGCCATCTACAGCCATTGGAATATACGGTGTCACTGATATGAGGAGATTTCGGGGGCGAATATGTAAAAAAAGAGAGTAACAAAAAAATTATTGCTACTCTCTCTATTATTTAAAAGGATTTATTTTAAAATTCTTACCTAGTCTTATCCATGAATTTTATTTGCTACTTCGACGACACGTTTTGCTTGATGTTTAACTGCTGCTTGAACATCTTCTACCATGGAACCATCTTCCTGGCTTTGCGTAACACTTGTCCCATATGGATTACCGCCAGCTGCAAATAATGAATCATCAGAATATCCTGGAGGAACGATGATTGCCCCCCAGTGCATCATAGATGTATAAAGGCTTAAAACTGTTGCTTCTTGTCCACCGTGTGGATTAGAAGCAGATGACATTGCACTTACTACTTTGTTTACTGTCTTACCAGACGCCCATAAACCACCTTGTGTATCGATGAATTGTTTCATTTGTGATGCTACATTTCCAAAACGTGTTGGAGTGCTAAAAATAATAGCATCCGCCCATTCTAGATCTTCAGTCGTTGCTACAGGGACATCTTTAGTTTCTTCTACATGTTTTTTCCAGCCTGGATTTTGTGCGATTGCTTCTTCCGGTGCTGTCTCAGCAACGCGTACTACTTTCACTTCCGCTCCTGCTTCTTTTATTGCTTCTGCTGCCCAATTCGCTAATTGATAGTTTATACCTGTTGAACTGTAATAAACTACTGCAACTTTTACCATATTTGTAAAACTCCTTTGCTTCTTTGATACTTTATATTTTCCCAGTCTGAGATAATATATGTATTTATCTCGATACTGAGATAAATACAATTTATCATACGTTTATCTCGATTTCAAGATATTTGTGCTTAGTAAAAAACATGGAGTATTCCCCATGTTTAGTCAAATGTTAAACCAGCCTCTACAAATGTATTATAACGGATCACATTTCCTGCCTTTTGATAATCAAATTGAATGGTTCCATTTTTGCCATACAATTTGATTTCTCCTTCTGGTGCCATCATAGTCATCGTCATCACTGATTGTGGTGTACCTTCACGAATTTTTGTAATTATCTCTCCTATTTCATTTTTATCGTTTGAATCCAATACGACTTCATCATTTACGATGACTTCGATACGATGGTAAATATCTTCAGGAACAATGATATCTGCAATAGGAAGACTCGCGATCGCTAATGCTCCACCCTCATTGTCACAACCTGTCAGTTCGAACATTATGTTTTGATTATCTATTAAATAATATTCTAATTGTGGACAAGATACGTCTCTTATTGTTTCAGCCACACCAAAGTTATCTTGGGTTGCATCCACTTTTATACTATGTTCTCCATTTTCGAACATATAATTGTTAAAAACCGGATCGCCTTCTGTCGTATATTGGACAACTCGCATAATAGCATCTTCACTTTTTTCTACTTGTTGTATAAATTGTTCCAGTACCATTAAATTTAGTGTTTGATCAAGCTTTATTACTACATCATGGTCTTCGTCAACTATTCTTTTTATGGCAACGGCACTACTTTGCCCAGGATAGGATTCCGCCACTGCACCATGGGTAACTTGAATTTTTTCGCCTCTGATTAGTGAATTAGTCATACTATCTTCTATTTCTTCGAGACTAAAATAAATCGCATTTCCTGCCTCGTCATGTTGCTGTGGATCAAACTCAGTAACTGTTGGATCCAATCGGTTCTCGACAACTAATACACGATTATCTTCTACACTTGCCACATACCCCTCCATCTCATTATGCCCTTCATTACTTGAATCTCCTTGTGTTTTATTCCCATTATCAAGAGATGTACCACAGGCGGTTAACAATAATATCAAGATAATACCAAGAAAATATTTCATCCTCCACATCGCCTCCCTTTTTCTATTAGTCGTTTTTCTAAAAAAAAGGTTACACTTGTGATGTTAAAATGCCTATTATGACACGGACACTTAGCACCTTGATAACACTAAACAAAAAAAATGGACTAAAATTCAAAAGTCCATTCTTTTCACTATTTATTCTCCTGTTTCTGCAAAACGTTTAATCCGTTTTCCAATTTCATCACGCACTTGCTGGAAGACAGACCATTTTTCTTCGTCTGTTCCTTCTGCTTTGGCCGGATCATCGAATCCCCAGTGTTCATTTCGAACACCAGATGGAATGACCGGACACTTATCACGTGCATCCCCACATAAAGTAACAACCATATCAGCATTACGTAGAATTTCCATGTCAATTTTATCAGATGTCTGATTGGAAATATCAATATCTACTTCTTTCATCGCTTTGACCGCATTTGGATTTAATCCATGTGTTTCAATTCCAGCGCTGTATACGTTCCAGCCGTCACCTAAATATTTTTTTCCCCAGCCTTCAGCAATTTGACTGCGGCAAGAATTACCTGTACATAAAAAGTAAATAGTTTTTTTCGTCATTTTGAATTCCTCCTATAAATTAGAATAATAACAATGTCAGATATAAGCCCACTAACGTAATAAATAAAATGGGGATAGTGAGAATAATCCCTGTCTTGAAATAAGTACCCCAAGAAATTTTCACACCTTTTTGCGATAATACATGCAACCATAAAAGAGTTGCCAATGAACCAATCGGTGTGATTTTTGGACCTAAGTCAGAACCGATCACATTTGCATATATCAGAGCTTCTCGTATGACACCAGAAGTATTTGTCTCAGCGATCGCCAGTGCATCAATCATTACAGTTGGCATATTATTCATGACTGAAGATAGAATGGCAGCGATAAAGCCCATGGCAACAGTAGCACTGAATAACCCTTGATCCGCACTCCACTGAATAAGTCCTGCCAAGACGTCGGTAAGTCCGGCATTACGAAGACCGTAGACAACGACATACATACCGATAGAGAAGAAAACAATTTCCCATGGTGCTCCTTTAACTACTTCTGTCGTATTAACCGCTGCACTGTTTCGTGCCATGATTAGAAAAAAGATAGCTATGATACCAGCAATAATTGATACAGGAACTGTAATAAACTCACTTACAAAATAACCAACTAATAATATAGCAAGAACATACCATGACAGGTGGAACATTTTGATATCCTTTAATGCTTCAGCCGGCTTCTTTAAATGATCAAGCTGATAGTTTTTCGGAATATTTTTTCTAAAGTATAAATACAATACCCCAATCGTAGCAATAATGGAAAATAAGTTTGGAATGATCATTCGTGATGCATATTCAACAAAACCAATCTCAAAAAAGTCTGCCGAAACAATGTTCACCAAGTTACTAACGATTAACGGCAGTGAAGTTGTATCAGCAATAAAACCACTAGCCATAATAAATGGAAAGACCATTTTTTCTTTAAATTGCAGATTACGTACCATTGCCAGAACAATCGGTGTTAAAATTAAAGCTGCTCCATCATTTGCGAAAAAAGCTGCCACCAAAGCACCTAGTAAACTGACATAAACAAACATTTTGATACCATGACCTTTAGCGAGACGAGCCATATGTAATGCTGCCCACTCAAAAAAGCCGATTTCATCCAAGATTAAGGAAATAATTATAATTGCTACAAACGCCAGTGTTGCATTCCAGACAATCCCGGTTACTTCTAATACATCCTGAAATCCAACAACTCCAACAAGAAGTGCCAAAATTGCACCACCGATCGCAGACCAGCCAATGGATAGACCTTTAGGCTGCCAGATCACAAGTATTAACGTTACTAAAAAGATAATTATAGCCAATATAACATCAAACAACATATTGCCCCCCTACTAACAACAAGTAATTCTTGTTCCGCTTTTCTCTAATTCGATTAATTTCTCATCTTGACTTGGTAATTGCTCTAAAATAGACTTCATTAATCCGTACCATTCACTCTCACGATTTAATGAATAGAATACCCATTGGCCTTTCCGTTCTTCTTCGATCAGTTCGGCATTTTTTAGTTTACGCAAATGCTGACTGATGGATGGTTGACTCATTTGGAAAATCTCTACAAATTCACAAACACAACAGGTTTGGTTTTCCATTAATTTCATCATCGTAAGTCTTGTTTTGTCACCTAACACCTTAAAGACTGGTGCAGCTTTTTCTATTTGAAATTCCGTTTTAGTAGTCATTCTCATCCTCCTTATCCATTAGTATATAATCATATAACAATTTACTTATGTGTTCAATAATTAAAAGGAAGAAACTTAATTGTTTCTTCCTAAAAGGCTACTGCCAATTTCCCTAATAATCCAATGCTTTTACTAACACATCTAAGTTACGCTCCATTAAGCTAAAATAGGTTTCTTCATTTTCAATATCTTCTTCCGTTAAAATCGATAAGTTGTGTAACTCCAATGATTCGACGTTTGTTTCTGCTTGAATCACCTCTGCTACTTTTGGTTCGACATTTTGCTCAAATAATAAATATTGGATATTTGTCTCTTCCACATGATCCATTATTCTTTCCAACTCTTTCTGAGAAGGTTCCTGTGATGGGGATAAACCAGTAAGAGCAATTTGTTCAATGCCATAACTTTGTTCCCAATAGCCATATGCTTCATGTGTCACGAGAATTTCGTTATTTGGTGCAGCTTCTAATTGCTGATGAAATTCATCATCTAACGCAATCAATCGATCTTTTAAATCACTAAAATTAGTTTCAAAGGTTTCTTGTTGTTCCGGATTTAATTCAATTAAGGCATCCTTGATATTACGAGCTAATTCCACAGAACGGACAGGATCTAACCATAGGTGTGGATCGGCATCACCATGCTCGTGACCGTCTTCTTCCGCATCTCCATGTTCTTCTTCATGGCTATGTTCCTCTTCTTCATGTGCATGTTCTTCTTCGTGGCTATGTTCCTCTTCTTCATGTGGATGCACGTGCTCTACTAGTGAAATCCCTTCAGCGGCTTCTAACATTAATACATCCTCACCTAAAAGTGCTTCTTCTATTGTCCCTGCATAGGTTTCGAGATTAGCTCCATTATATAAAAACATATCCGCTTCTGCGATATCTACCATCATTTTAGAAGTTGGCTCAAAATTATGTGGATCAGATCCAGGCGGCAAAATTGTTTCTACCTCTACAAACTCTCCACCAATTTCTTCTGTAAAATAGGCTAAAGAATATAACGTTGCATATACTTGAAGTGTATTATTTCCTGATTCTTGTTGATTTGATTGATTTCCCTCCTCAGCACTGCAACCTATTAATAAAAATAATATAGCTAAAATTACTAAACTTACCTTTTTCATGTATAAGTTATCCCCCTTCGAATTTATGTATAGAAATAATAATGATTACGATTCAACATAAAAACAAAACGTAATCAATACGATTTAATAGTATTATAGTTGATTATAAAACAAATGTAAATAGTAATTGTTACGATTTATTTTTGATATTTAGTTAGAACTATTTGCACAACGACATAACCTCTATTTTTACGGATACTACAAAATAGAACAAATAATTAAACCATGTTTACAGTATAACCCCTTACGCTACAAAAGTTACTCTCCAGATCTAGACATCCTAAAATGTCATACATTGTTCATTGATTATCCCTACAGCAAGGAGTATAGTATCATTAACATAAAAAAGTATAATACGGAGGATACACATGAAAAAACGATTTATAATAATCATTCTATGTACCTTAGCACTTACAGCTTGTGCAAGCCAAGCAGAGAATGATGAACAACAACAGGAAGATGTAGAAGTTAAAGGTATTCATGTCGAATTTGAACTTCCTAAACAAGCAAAAGTCGGTGAATCCGTTCTGTTACAAACAACTGTAACATATGGTGAAGATGAACTGGTAACAGATGCCGAAGAAATGAAGTTTGAATATTGGAAAGTAGATGATGAAAAAAATACTGTTTCCGTAGAAGCTACTAATCACGAAGATGGTACTTATTCGTCGGAAGTGAAGTTTGAGGAACCTGGTACTTATGAAATTTATGCTCATACTACAGCCAAAGGTTTGCATACGATGCCTAAAAAGGCGATAACCATTACTGGTGAGCAACAAGAAAATCACGATCAGGAGTCTCAAAAGGAAGAGGCTAACGCAGAACATGAACATCAGCAAGAGTTTGAAATAATGTTAAACCCATTAGGTGAAATAACTGTTAATCAGGAACTAGAAATAACCATAAAGCTTGCAATGGATCAACAGCCATATAAGAACGCTCGAGTACGATATGAAATAATCCCAGAAAACAGTGAGAAACACGACTGGATCGAAACAGAAGAAATCAATGCGGGTGAGTACGTAAATTCCTATACATTTAAAAAAGCGGGACAGGCAAAAATGATCGTACATGTAACAGACGATACCGGATTACATGAGCATAAAGAATTTCAATTAGAGGTAAACGAATAAAGATTTACAAATCCCCCCATAACTTACGCAACTGGAATATACTTGCATTTCGAAGCAACTGCTAGTCTCAGTGCAGCAATTCGTATATTCCAGTTACAGTAAGAAAAAATTCCATATTAATCAAAACCCATTTATACTTTCTTAAAACAGAAACATCCCATGCCTATTTTATAAAGCGGATAACAAGCGGGATTCTATATTCTTCCCCGTTGAACGCTTTAAACAAAGCGATTAGGGTTAATATAAATGCCGCAATACCAACAATCGGCAATAACACCATACCGATTAATACTACTACCAAAATCCCGCTCACAATCGCATAAATCGTAAATGATATAAAGAAATTGAAATACTCTTTACCGTGATAGTCAATAAATGCAGACTCCTCACGTTTGATCATCCAGATAATTAGAGGACCGATAATAGCAGTAAAGAAACTTACTAAATAAATTAACATCGCAAATAATCGTTCGTCACTATTCGTCATAACACGCACCTCCCCTCGATATTGTACCATATAAAGGCATTTCAATTTGATAAATAGATAATTTTTAATAGAATGTATATAATAATAGAAAATGACTGAAAAAGAGGGAAATCTATGGAACAATATGATGTTATTGGGCTAGGGATTGGTCCCTATAACCTGGGATTCGCAACTTTAACAACTGAAAAATCTAATTTAAAAACAATCTTTTTTGATCAAAATGGGCAATTTGCCTGGCACCCAGGTATGTTAATTGAAGGAACTGATTTACAGGTTTCCTTTCTGGCTGATCTTGTGACATTCGCGAATCCTACTAGTAAGTATACGTTCTTAAATTATTTACATGAACACAATCGTCTATATAAATTTTTCTTTTTTCATAAATTCCAAATGCCTCGAGCTGAGTATGCCTCTTATTTAAAATGGGTTGTTGAGCAACTGCCAAATTGTCATTTTAAGTCAGAGGTCAAAGATGTGATTGACCATGGAGATCATTACGAAGTAGTTATCAACCACTGGGGCGAACAAAAAGAGCGCTCATATTTCGGAAAACATGTCATACTTGGAACCGGAAGTACTCCGATGATTCCATTCGAACTAGATGACATCGGCTCAGAACATGTCCACCATTCCAGCCAATATGTATATCTTAAGGATCGAACAATCAGAGGCGATCATATTACTGTTGTTGGATCAGGACAAAGCGCATCGGAAATTTTTTACGACTTATTAAAGCTTCAGGAGCATTTTGACTATCACCTATCATGGTATACAAGATCACCTGGGTTCTTTCAACTCGATAATAGTAAATTAGGTCAAGAAGTATTCACACCTGATTATGTAGATTATTTTCATGATTTACCATTTCAAGAACGCAAAGAATCTCTCGATCACCTTGGCCAATTGCGGAAAGGGATTCAGGGCGACACAATACATAGCATTCATGAACTGCTATACCATCGTTCTGTTGATAATAAGAAACTCCCTGTAACTATTCAACCATTAACAGAGATTCAGAAAGTTGTAAAGAATGGCTCACGCATAAAAGTCGAAGCAAGACAATGGCAGAAAGATGAGGATATTTCTTTTGAAACAGAGAAGGTTATATTGGCGACAGGATATAAACCAAACATTCCGGACTGGTTTTACCAGCGCTTCGAAGACAAAATTGTGTGGGAAGATGACAAACGCTTTAAAGTAGATGATAATTTCAAACTTGTTTTTAAAAATGGAAAGAGAGATCATCACTTTTATACTTTAACGAATTTGGAACACTCACATGGAACAGGAGTGACTAATTTAGGGTTGGCAGTAGATCGCAATATCCAAATCATCAACGAAATTGCCGGAGAAACCGTTTATGAGGAAAAAAGGGATACGATTTTTACTCAGTTTGATCCAGAGTAGTATCTAAGCGGACATTCGTTCCGCTATTACAAGATAAAAGGGTTATTTTTAGCTTTTGACGGACATCTATTCCGTTATTAATAAGCAATTCTTTAAATACAAGCCAAATCTCTGTAAATAACGGAATACATGTCCATATCACCTTAAAAATGAAATGTTTTAGCGAAAATAGCGGAATAAATGTCCGCATACCTCTTATCTTTCGATGACGTACAATAGTTTGTGTAAGAGTTGAAAGATTAAAAAAGGTAGGGTACCCTTCGTGTTGAGCCTAATCAAACAAGAAAGGAGAAACCCTACCTATGGTAAACAGTATAGAACATAATTCTATTGAAAATCAACTGGATAAGATGGTACGTGAATTTGTGAAAGAAAAGATTGAAATGATAATGAAAGAAGAGATGAAACAGTATTTCGAAGTAGAACATCCAGAACAAAAAAATCAAAAAAACGGTTATTACGAGCGATCCCTGGATACAAAGTACGGACACATCTCAAACTTGAAAGTTCCAAGAGACCGCGAAAATCATTTTCAGACTAGTGTATTCAAGCCGTATCAACGTTATGAACAGTGGCTTGGAGAATCCATTATACATATGTACCAACAAGGAATGAGCACGAGGGATATCGGAGACTTTGTCGAAAAGGTACTGGGTGATACCTATTCTCCAACAACCATCAGTCATGTCACAGACGTTTTAATGGAAGACATTGAAGCCTGGCAGTCTCGTCCCCTTGATAGACGTTATTCCGTGCTGTTTCTAGATGGTACCTATATCAATTTGCGTAGGGATGATGTTGATAACGAAGTCGTATACATTATTTTAGGTATTAACGAAAAAGGATACAGAGAAATTCTTGGTTTTTACGTTGGTGGACAAGAAAGCTCCACTGGATGGGAGAATCTCTTGAGAAGCCTTAGAAAACGCGGTTTGGAAGAGGTTCTGCTTGGGGTATTTGATGGTCTCAGTGGACTGGAAGCAGCTTTTAAGCGAGTGTTTCCTAAAGCTGATGTTCAGCGTTGTATCGTTCATAAAGTGAGAAATGCACTGTCAGCGGTTCGAAAAAAAGACCGTGATAAAGTCTCTGAAGATTTGAAATCGATATACAACGCCAAGAATCGAGAATTGGCTCATGAGGAGTTTGGACATTTCCGTAAGAAATGGGCGAAAAGGTACCCAAAGGTGGTACGCTCGTGGGAAAATGATCTACCCGTTCTCTTAACCTTTTATAAGTACCCGGCAATTCTACATCAAAAGATATATTGCACGAATATGATTAAACGATTTATGTTGGAAATCAAACGCCGGACAAAAAAGATTGTGACGCTTCCGACTGAACAGGCAGCAGAAAAAATCATCTACCTACAGTGTATTCGATTTAATCAAAAGAAACGAATGGTAGCTCATGGTTTTGGACAACAAAAAGAAAAGCTCCAACAAATGTTTTGGGAACGATATGGTACCGTTGAAAAACCGGATTAACAGGAAAAAATTCATCCCCTCCCCCGGGGGAGGGGATGAAATATATATTAGTATATTCAAAGGGAACCCTACTGATTTACACAAGATTATTGACATAACCTATCTTTCTGTTTCGGATGACGTTAACTCTACAAGGCTATGTATTACTTTTACATTGGGATGTGTTATTGTATTTTTTCGGTTTAGCCACACTCCAACCATCCCTGCATTGCTACTTCCAATTGCATCCGTTTCAAGTCTATCCCCTACATAAAGACTTTTACGAACTTGAGCTTTCGCTTGCATACATGCTTTTTGAAAAATAGAAGGATTTGGTTTAGCGACTCCTATTTCACTTGAAGTAATAATATGTTCAAAATAATGATCTATCCCTAAACTCACTAATTTCTCTAATTGTTGATGATAATCGCCGTTGCTAATAACCCCAAGACGAATTCCTTGTTGTTTTAAGGCCACTAAGCAAGGGATGACATCTTCAAAAGCAGACCAATTTCTTTTATACAAACTCAAATATTTGTTGAATATGTTATCTGCCTGCATGTCATTTAAATGAGAGCCAAATATGTCTTTTATACGGAATCTTCTCTGTTCCTGGAATGTTAATTCATTTGATAAAAATTTTCCGAAATACTTTTTTGATAATTCAAACCACCTATCAACAAATTCATTCTCACTATTCTCTAGCTCATTCGAATACTTCTTATAAAAATCAACGGCTCCCTTTTGTTCTGCTTTGCCGTGGTCTAGTAATGTGGCATCAATATCAAAGAATATCACTTAGAATCCACCCCATAAGCCCGTTTCAAAAGCATTAAACTGTTTGATCTTTTCTCGAAAGGTACAATATCTTTTATCACTTTAGTCCATGAGTTATCAGCAATTCGAGTTGTATAAGTAATACGATTTTCTTTACTATGAAAATTAATCCTCATTTTACATCCCCATCTCTAACAATGTATTCGTTTTCCATAATTGTTATGGCTGGTCCTCCTCAATGATATGTAGCCTTTCCTTAAGTGAACTATTCTTTCTTAGCTATACAAAACATTTCTGCAAAATCATTTACAATTGTCTTTTCAGGATTCGTTTTTATATCGAATCTCATTCTTTCTAATCCTTTCTTATAATCTTCTTCACTAATTAAATTAAGTACGGAAATATCTCTATTCTCAGCGTAAACTATGTAATCCATCACTTTTATATTTTCCATCTTGTACACGATTTTAAGATCGACTTCATAGCCTCTTGCTATGAGTTCGTTAAAAATAACTTCTTTATTCCAATATCTTTTTAAATCTTCATAAAAAGCAGATGGAAAGTAATGATAAAGCCACCATTTAGGCATATCGAGTATTGCAATATTATGTAATTTATAAATACCGCCTTCTTTTAATACACGAGATATTTCATTTAATGCGGTTCCCTTATCCGTGTAATGATGGAACGCATAGTTATTTGAAATAAAATCAAATGTTTCTGATTCATAAGGCATATCCACTACATCAGCTCTAACCAATTCTACATTTTCCACCTTTTCATTAGCCTTACTCAACATTTGATCTGATAAGTCTAATCCATTCCACTTAATATTATGTTGGCCTTCAAAATAATTTGATTGCTTTTCAAGGTACAGACCTGTTCCGCAAGATAAATCTAATACATGGTATTCTGTTTTTCTGTTATTATCCATGTATTCTTTCAAATCATAATCAATACTAATCTCCTTAACTCGATATTGATTCTTATCGTACTTCTCAGCGATTTTAGAGTAGTTAGTTGTTTTCAAATTTTCACCTCTTTAGTTTCGACCTTAGTTAGAATTCATATAATCCAAGACAATACTAACTCTTTCAGAAACTGTATAATCTCCTTCAATTCTTAAAATTGGACAAGATAAATCTTCCATCCAATGTTCATGAAATGTTTTGCTTCTAACATCCATACCAGCACTATCATATAAGGCAGCCCATTCTAAAAAAGCTTTCGATTGATCGTATTTACTACCACCAGCTAATATTTCATTTCCATATCTCTGAAACTCCCTTTGCCGTAATCTCTCAAGCCTTATTTCTGACGGAATCCATAAGAATATAACCAGGTCAAAATAGTTTATAAAATTATCTCCCCATCCACACACTGCACCAGATAGCACCCAGCTTTCATATTGTATTAAATCTTTTTCAAGCATCTTTCTTCTTTCAGGCACTTGTCTTTGTTTGGTGAACTTGGTTATCCAAAAATAATCATCCGTATCGAGGTGTCTATAAGGTAAAACTTTTGATAGTGAAGATCCAAGGGTTGAAGTTCCAGACCCAGCAGCTCCCATTATATGTATTTTTCTGTTCATTTAGTCTCCTCCGTATTAAGAAATGAGTTTTTTACTTATTACCACTACATATTATTAAATTAACTATATAGTTCTATATTTTTATTACGTGTTCCTCTTTTAAATTTTGTTCCTTTAACATGCACATAACACAATATCTTCTTACCTAACTCATGATTATGAACTCCTATTTAGCGTTCGGAATTATGTATTCATTAAAAAATAAAGTTAGCCCCAATATAAAACTAATAAGTCCAAATCCAAAAGTGAAATTTGTGATACTCCAAATATACGGTGGTGTGAAATTTTTAATCGCTTGCATTTGATGTAAATCACCATTAAATGACGAAAAAATAAGTACTTTTTCTAAACCACTTAACCCCATAAGTAAAGCTCCTAAAAAAATAAAAACCATTCCCAATTTCTTCATTGTTTTCCTCCTTCGCATTCCTGTATGAAACTGCCACGTTCACTATAAGCATATACTTGTTGAAGAAACACGGCTTCCCCTCTAAGTATTACAGTTAAATAGCAACTGCCTACACCTAATATTTAAAGAACTAATTTTCGATTCTTTCTCCTAAGTAGTTCGTCAATCACCCAAAAGAATAAAGCGGTAATCGAAGCAAAAATAGTAGTTGCATTAACCTCTGTTCCAATAAGCAAAAATTGCCCATCCATTGGAGCTATCAAACCGAACAATATACCAAAAGATAAATGGACAATGAATGCAGTTAATGCCCGCACATTCCCTGTAAATCGCTTGCTTATATAGTCTGATAAAAATGTGATTGGAACCCCATACAATAATATAATAGGTGATATCCATAGACCAAACGCTCCTGTCATCACTATTAATTCAACAGGATGTTGCCATTCTCCAAAGAATAAGCCAAAGATAACTAACAAAGATAAAGGTGTTGCCAATAATGTTGTTATTACTTTCCTTTTTACCATCTATCTCTCTCCCTCGAAATACATAGCCCTGTTACTACTCTGTTAGCACAATATCTTCTTACACCATTTTAACATAATATTCCAACAACTCATTTAAAATTTATGCAACTATCGAGTAGGAGGATAATCATTAATTGATTATCCGACCTCTCACACCACCGTACGTACGGATCCGTATACGGCGGTTCCAACTTATTTAGGCATGCACCTTTCTATAGTGCTGTAAACTAGAGATTAGTCCGAATTTGGTTAATCTCTGGTTAGTTATTGTAGTGGTCAGTATCCATGAGTAGGCAATACGGGTTACTCCTTTGCTAGTGTGACTATTCTTATATGCGTTGTATTTATCCATCCCTAATTTTATTAGATTCT